>NZ_CAXTNE010000417.1:0-4800 GCF_964245445.1 uncultured Nostoc sp. | reverse complement strand
GATTTTTGCTTGCTTTTGTGGGGTGATTGCGCTTCTTCCCCCTGCATCCCAATTACCAGAACTGCGAGTTTTGACTTCCGCAAATGCCAATAATGAGTGGGGAGTGGGGTATTCTCCCCTGCTCCCCTGCTCTTTCCCAGTTACTCCATCATATTCAGCAATAAGATCAATTTCTCCCCAACGACTAGAAAAGCGACGATAGAGAATTATCCAACCTGTAGATTGCAACCATTGGGCTACTAGGTCTTCTCCTAAATGACCAATATTTGGACAATGCATATAAACTTTAGTATTCTCAGTTATTTAATTCAACAGGAAAATAACAGTTTCTAGCAGTTACCCGAAATCATCCTCCCATGATGTGCTTATTCTTCACTTGCTGGCGTGGCATTCCCAACAGTCAAAATAAAGTAAACATAATTGGGGTAAATATCCATAATTTGGTGATGCTCGACATATATGCCACCACCGCATTCCAGAAAGGTGATGAAAGGCTCATAAGGATCAGGAAGACCATTCGCCGGGACTGCATCAAATTCCCGTAGACGACACCAAAATAAGTAATTACATACTCCTTGCACAACATAGACACTGCCACGCGAGATTGATATCCGGTTGCTGTTGTATAACTCGTCCAGCCATTGCATTAGGGGAGACGGGAGTTCAATGTCAGGGCGAATCTGGAGAGCAAGATTTTGAAAAATATGCTTCTGTTCGCTCTGCAAAAACTTTGCCCATTGTCTGACCCGCGACAGAAATTTTAACATCAGTTCTGTAAGTTTTTCGTCTTTCTTCCCCATTCCTAACGTATCCCATTGGATAGCCTGAAGTCGTGCGAAGGCAACGTTCAAATCGTCGTATGAGCTTGAATTAGTATTCATAAAAATATTTTTAAAGGATTTTTGCGCTAACATCTCTGACTCAAGGATAATGAGATGGAGGAGGGTTCGCCATTGGCTAAAAATTGCATGAATTCTAAGTTAAGCGCCCGAATTTGGGCAAGCATACTCAGCTTATTCCTTTGGGGAATAGTTGGCATCACGGCAACCGTCGGTTTTGCTCCCACAGCTTTGGCACTTGAATATAATAAAGAAATTTTGGTTGACGCTGATTTCTCAGGACGTGATTTAACAGATTCCAGCTTTACCAAAGCTAATCTCCGCCAGAGCAACTTCAGCCACGCTAATTTGCAGGGTGTCAGTTTCTTTGCAGCAAATTTGGAGTCTGTGAATTTGGAGGGAGCTGACTTGAGAAATGCTACTTTAGACTCAGCTCGTTTAGTTAGAGCAAATTTGACAAATGCACTGTTGGAGGGTGCTTTTGCTGCTAACGCCAGATTTGATGGCGCAATCATTGACGGGGCAGATTTTACCGATACGCTGCTGCGTTCCGATGAGCAAAAAAAATTGTGCAAACTTGCCAAGGGAACTAATCCCATTACAGGACGAGATACGCGTGACACGTTATTTTGTCCTTAGTATTTCCTAGCTGGGCATTGGGAAGTGGGAATTGGTCATTGGGCATTGGTTAAACCACTCTTGCTTCCCCTGCTCACCCTGCTCCTCATCCCCCCATTCCCTACTCATAAAATATTGAACACCTACCAACCACTGACACCAATCTTTTGACAAACAATTTTCATTCCTTTGCCTGGTGAAGAACTTGCTACAAAAGGAATTTCTCCTTTTTCCTTATCCTCTTCAAGTAGCTGTCCTTCTGGCCCGTAAATCGCAATGCGATTGCGAAAAAGCCGCGATTCTTTGCACGATGCATCAAAGGTAGTCTCGAAGACGCCATCTCCGTAGATCCCGTAAAGTTTGTATGTAGTGCCCTTAATAGTTTCCGTGTCCAGAGCTACGCTGTTTCCCAATTTATCATGCCCTACAGTGATATATCTTTCTGCATCTTGAGCGATGGCTGCGCCAACACCTTCGGTGAACGCACTGCCACTGCTCAATAAAATAGCGATCGCTCCCACTATGCCGCTTATCTTAAAACACATACGCTTTAAAAATATCAAGATTTCATATATTTTTATCCGCAATCAAAGTGGTTCTAGCAGGGTAGAAGTACTGAAATCAAGACGGAGCAAGGTGTTATACTACTTAGTAACACCTTATGGGAAGCGTAAAGCACTAAATAAATAGTTGCAATACTTGTCAAAGTATGAGTAAAACACTTGCTGATGTTGCCATACCGCCCCAGTTTCCCGATCACACTCAACTACCAGAGTCTGATGGTACGTTTGTGAAAAATTTTCAAGAGCATCCCCAAACGATCATTCTCACAGACTCAATTGTTCAGGTTTTGCAACGCATACACTAATTGGTCAAGAAGAAGCCGAGTTGCCAAGGCAAAGGGCCGAGAAAGCAGAAGAAAAGGCTGCACAATTAGCACAACGGCTCAGGGCAATGGGTATCGATTCAGAAGTAGAGTAATATTTACCAACGTTATGGCAAGCCGAAAAACTTAGTAATCACAGGCAAAAGCTTACCACAGACTTCAACCAGCTTTTCAGTAGTAGGTAAATCAGCGATGTCTACGACGGGCTACGCCAACGCACCTTTCAAGAACTTGAGGGCTGTTTTTGCTATCTTCTGCATTGCTCCATCTTCTGGCTTTTTACCTGCCTGGGCGATCGCATCTGTGTTCAAATGGGAACCATAAGAAAATAGGCTAATACCATACTTTGGTATGAAGCAAAAAAACGTAATACATCACACTAAATTGGTTTACCCATGTCTGACGAACAAGAGCGTAATTCCGCTTTTAACGTTGCTGCCAAAATTAACGTTCAACATGCCCAATTACAGGATTTATCCTTAAGTGCAACCCGTAGATTATATAAAGGTGGGATTCGACCTGGTGATCCGATAAGAACTAGAGTGCAAGCCCAAGAAATGTTAGATAAAATCCCTCCATCTCAAAGAGCAGGGATTGATGGCAAATCTACTGATGTTAATACCCAAAAATACCTATCAGATAAGCACGCTAGTCATATCAAACCGCATAGCAAAGGCGGCTCAAATGATCCCAAAAATATCAAGTGGGAAAACGCCAAAGATAATTTAGCCCGTGGCGATAAACCCATTACTTCGCAGGAGCAAATAAGACTAGATGCTAAATGGCATTTTGATAATCTAACAGGTGCAGTTAAAGCAGGTGTTAAAGCCGCGCCTCTGGGAGCTGCGATTGGTGTAGCGACGACAGCACCATTTCGTTACTAACCAACGGGCTGCGCGTAGTTCGGGGTGAAATTTCTGCACAAGAAGCCGCTATAAAAACATTGAAAGATATCGTAAAAAGCGGCACAGTTGGGGGTGTGACAGCGTTTGTAACCACAACAGTAGCAGCAGCTTGTCCACCAATTGCGATCGCTTTAACCGCAGCAGCACCAGTTTTAGCTGTTGTTGGAACTGCGGGTATGGTTTACGAGTTTTTCAAAATCCTCGATGACCATAAACAAACTGTGAAAATCTATTATGAATCTTTAACTCAGCAAGAATTAGAAAGATTACAAGCAATTGAAAATGAACTGATTTATGAACACCATAAAAATCTAGAGTTTTTAGCCCAAGCAGAAGCAATTAATCAAGAAATTACAAATCGTCCAATTGCACCAGGAATAGAAGGGGCTATGGAACGGTTACGTGAATCAGTCGCTATTGCTAAATCTCTAGGATTAACATCAGCAGATAGTAATTTGCTTGCTAGTTCTCAACTGCCTCATCTGAGCACAGAACAATAGGAATTAAATTTTATAGGATTACATAGTTTGTATGCTTCCTTTTATTTTCGGCGCTCTTGGATTAGCTGTTGGAGCAGTTGTTGGTGCTTTTACTACTCATGCTGTTGGGGAAAGTGATAGACAAGCTGCCAAACATCATAGGACTGTTGCAAATGAACTAGCTGATAAATATGCAAACTTGGAGCAAAAATACCATGAACTAGCTGATGAAAGCAAAAAGCAGATTCTTGGTTTAACTCGCCAGCACGCTTTAGATGAAGTTGAAAAAGATTGTTTGCGTTTAACCGTTAGATTACAGCATAGTCTTATTTCTCTGATGTGGGATATTGATAGAGATCCAACAGAAGCGGCTTTGAAGGGATTTGTCAACGCAGTAGAACTTACAAATAATGTTCTCTGCAAAATAAATGAAGAGTTAATTTATGTACCCAGTGACTATTATGCACGTAATCTTATTGCTACTGTTCAACGCGAAATCATTTGTGAGTCAGTAAATATTTCAAATTACTCAAATATAGACAAGAAGGAAGTTTCAATGAAATTAGATCCTAAAAATATGTCTGAACAAGAATTTAAAGAAACCTATAACAGAATTCGTGATACTGGCGATCAACTTTTAAAGTACTTGAAAGAACTTCGGTCTGGAAGCTTCAAAGAAGGAGATAGTACCCAAGGATTACAGAGCGTTGAAGATAGTATTACCAAAGCTTTAAATGCCTTAGCAGAACAAAAATATCAGGTTGCTGTAATCGCAGCAATGAAAGCAGGTAAGAGTACCTTCTTGAATGCCATAATTGGTGCAGATGTGTTAGCAAGTGAAGCAGAAGCTTGTACAGTTTGTCGCACAGATATCCGTCCAATTGATGTTGGACAAACACCCAGACTTTTAGAATATCAAGCAGGTAAACGAGAACCTATAGTTTTAATAGAAGGTGAAGCAAGCGAAACTCGGCAAAGATTTTTAGAGCGTACCCATGAGATTAGAGCTAAATCTAATCAATATACAGCAGATTGCAGGTTTATGAAGTACAGTAGCAACAGTCTGTAAACCA
>NZ_CAXTNE010000416.1:0-4807 GCF_964245445.1 uncultured Nostoc sp. | reverse complement strand
GACGGGGATGTTGTCAAGTGGAGTTTGAGTTACAGCTATCATATTTGTCGTTAGTCATTTGTCATTGGTCATTTTTCATTAGCAAAGGACAAGAAGAGAAAATTAAGGAATAAGAACTTTGGCGACGGTTTGCACATCTTTGTCACCTCTGCCGGAACAATTGATGACGATGCGGGGGTTGCCTGTTAACTGGGGACAAAGGGTTTCTAGATATGCGATCGCATGAGCAGTTTCTAAGGCTGGGATAATTCCTTCTAGTTGCGAAAGCCTTTGAAAAGCTTCTAACGCCTGTTTATCGGTAACACTGTAATATTCAGCGCGGCCAAGATCCATTAAATAACTATGCTCAGGGCCAACGCCGGGATAGTCTAATCCGGCGCTAATTGAATGGGCTTCGATGACTTGACCATCATCATCTTGCAGTAAATAGCTCATTGCACCGTGCAATACACCTACTTTTCCTTTTGTCAAGGTAGCAGCGTGCTTTTCTGTATCTACACCTTCACCCGCCGCTTCTACTCCAATTAGACGCACCGAAGGTTCATGCACAAATTCATTGAATAAGCCGATCGCATTGGAACCTCCACCCACGCAAGCCAGTAGAATATCTGGTAATCCTCCCCATTTTTCTAGAGACTGAGCGCGAGTTTCTACACCAATTATCACGTGGAAGTCACGGACAATCATTGGGTAGGGATGGGGCCCTGCAACAGAACCCAGGATGTAATGGGTTGTTTCCACGTTTGTCACCCAATCCCGAATTGCTTCAGAAGTTGCATCCTTGAGAGTTCCTGTACCTGCCTCTACTGGACGAACTTCTGCCCCCATCAACTTCATCCGAAACACGTTCAGGGCTTGGCGTTCCATATCCTGGACGCCCATGTAAATCACACATTTCAAACCAAACCTAGCACATACAGTTGCAGTCGCAACCCCGTGTTGACCTGCCCCTGTCTCTGCAATAATCCGTTGCTTGCCCATGCGTTTAGCTAGCAACACCTGAGCTAAAGCATTATTAATTTTATGAGCGCCTGTATGATTTAAATCTTCGCGCTTTAAATAGATTTGCGGCCCCGTGCCATCTGGTCTAGCGTAGTTTGTTGTCAGGCGTTCAGCAAAATATAATGGGCTGGGTCGTCCTACATAGTCACGCAGTAAGTTTTGCAGTTCTGCTTGGAAACTCGGCTCATTGCAATATTGGTGAAACGCCGCTTCCAATTCACTTAATGCAGGCATTAAAGTTTCGGGGACGTACTTACCGCCGAATTTTCCAAACCTGCCTAAAAGGTCAGGTCGCACAGCCGTAGTTGAAATGATAGCGTTGATGTCTTGGATACTTACCACAGTTGAAAATCCTTTTATGTTCAAGTATTTTTTACTTTCGTTCTAACTTTTTAGAACTTATTCCACAGATAAAATTCTTTTCGCGTTTCCTTTTCACGGGTTTCGTAGGTATAGCCGAGTTCCCTGTGATTCAAAACGTCTATAGGGCGCACCAAATCCTTAGAGTCAAATTTTGGTAATAGAGATAGTAAATCTCCTAACGCCGTAGCTTTGGGGGTAGACATACCGCCGTCCCAAGGCCACATTAGGTCTTTAAGATTGTGTCCGTAAGGCTGACTCTGACCATCGGGAGGATAAAAATCGCTACCTTTATGACCGTTTTCTTGCCATTGGGCCCAGAGACGGTCTACGTTCGCATGATGCAACCAAAACACTGGGTCATAAGGCGAACTTGGTATATTGCTCATAGTACCCAAGCCCTTAAACTTTACGGGTCTTGTGCTTGCGTCTATCTGTACCCCACCAACTAAACCATGAATGTAGTTATGTATAAATCCTCCTGGGGTGACTTTACCCTGCTCATCTACAGAGATAAATCCTTCCATAGCAGCGCGAAATAGAGAATAGTTATTAAGACTCAGCGCACGCTCAACATCTTTTTTAGGCACAGGGTAATCGGTCGCAGGAGGTAGCCTTAGAAAACGGACAAGTGATGTACCTAAAGATGTGTTGGTATCTAGGTCAATGTTTAATGCTGGATTCATAACCCAGCCATTTGCAGCAGAAAAAGCCCCAGGCACAGGTCCGCCTGTAAAATTTCCCTGATTTGGAATTTTGATGGTTACTCCTTGACCGTTAGAACCAAGAAAATCATCGTTAAAAACCACATCAATTGATTTGGGGTCAGTCCAATCCCAGTATGGCAGAGTAACATTTGGGTCTACTGCTTGCAGAGCTTGTTCAAATCTGCGAATATATTCTCGATGCCAAGGGAAAAATGCGGCATTTTCATGAGCAAGTTCTTGAACGGAACCATTGGAATGTCCTTTATGGTTATGAATTAAACGTGTTGCCCCTATATGTATGGCAACAAATTGGTCGTAAATACTGAGCTTGCTACCTGCGGGAATTGTAGTTTTTAAGGTTTTGATAGCCTTGACGAAGGCTGTTTTCTCTGCTGATGTCAGGTCAGTTACGTTCTTTCTTACAGCTGGGTGAGCGTATTGTCCTGGAAAATTATAATCCCAATGGTATTTATATTGTCCGCGATCAATGCGATCGTGGGCGAAGACTGTAAGCGCACAGGCGGTAACTAGAAGTACGCTATAAATTAATATTTTGACAGATTTCAGCAGGAGTTTCATAGCCAAGATTTCCTTTATATTTCTTCCTTTGCGACCTTTGCGACGGCAGTCGCTCATGGGAGATACCCCCAAGACCGCGTTGCCTCCCCTTTGCGGTTCGTTATTCTTTATCGAACCACAGAGGCACAGAGAGCGCAGAGAGAGAAAAAAGAGAGCTTTTTATTTTGCGGAACCAACTTGTTGCAGGGATATTGGAGTAATGGCTGTTTTAAGTTCTCGGCAGAGTTGTTCAACAGCTTGCAATCCTTCTGTGGGAGTACCTTCTGCTAACCTTTTAACGAAGGCACTACCAACAATCACTGCGTCTGCGCCCCATTCTTTTACTTGATGTGCTTGTTCTGGTCCTGAGATGCCAAAACCAACGCCGATGGGTTTATCGGTGACGCTTCGCAAATCTGTTAATAGATACTTTACGCGGTCTTGAATTTGAGCGCGGATACCTGTAACACCTGTAACGCTCACTAGGTAGATAAAACCCTGAGATTGATGAGCGATCGCTTCAATTCTATCTCTAGAACTGGTAGGAGCTACGAGTAAAATTACCTCAATTCCGAAAGATGCAGCAGTTTGGATTAATTCTTCTGCTTCTTCTAAGGGTAAGTCTGGCACTACCAACCCTTGTACGCCAGCAGCAGCAATTTTTCCTAAAAATGGCTTAATACCTCGGTGCAAAATGGGATTGTAATAAGTAAATAGAATTATCGGTGCTTTTAGGTTAGGACTCACCACCTGTAACATCTCTAGCACTTGCTCTAATTTCGTGCCTTTTTGCAAAGCGCGGGTTGCTGCTGCTTGAATCACAGGCCCATCTGCTAGAGGATCGGAGTAGGGAACGCCCAACTCGATGAAGTCTGCACCATTGCGATCTAAGATACGTAAAGCCTGGGCAGTGGTTTCTAAGTTAGGATCGCCTGCTGTGATAAACGGGATTAAAGCACACTGTTGGCGATCGCGTAAAGTTTGAAAGGAAGCGGAGATAGAAGTCATGCTGAAAATTAGTTAATGATTGGTTAATAGTTTTGGAATAATTTACACTTAGCAATTAGCGATGCCCACGCTAGATTTTTTGTCGTCGAGTCTTTGATACTGGTGAATGAGTCTTTTAGCTTCGTTAACGAGTCTTTGATACTGGTGAATGAGTCTTTTAGCTCCGTTAGGGAATAAAGAAAGGGTTAAGGGGGAAGGGAAAAAGGAATCTTGCCCCTTAAGTATCCCCTTTACCCGCATTCTGCAAGAAACTTATTTTCCTAAAGAGCCACCCAACCGCCTTAGAAAGGCTTGCTTTAATTTTGAAGGAAGGTTAGGGAGAATCAAGTCTTAGCAAACTACGCACTGCTTGTTCGACATCGCTTTGTTTAACTAAAGATTCTCCAATCAGAACCGCACGCGCACCAGCAACAGCTACAAGAGATAAATCAGCAGGTGTATACAGTCCAGATTCGCTGACGACGGTGATATCCAAACTTTGTAATTGTTGTTGACGCTGTGCTAAAAGTTGCTGTGTTGTGCCTATATCAAGGGTAAAATCTTCTAAATTGCGATTGTTGATTCCTACTAAACTTAGTTTGTCAAGCTTTAGCACTCGATCCAGTTCAGCCAAGGTATGAACTTCTACCAGTGCATTCATGCCTAAATCATGAATTAGTTGCAAAAAACCCTGAAGTTCTTGATCTGATAAAATGGCAGCAATTAATAAGACTGCATCTGCACCTGCTGTTCGTGCTAAATAAATTTGATAGGGGTTAATGATAAACTCTTTGCACAGTAGTGGTAATGCTACTTGTAATCGCACAGCCCGCAGATTATCAAAACTGCCCTGAAAAAACTTTTGGTCAGTCAGGACTGATAAACAAGCTGCGCCACCTCTTTCATAAGCTTGAGCAACAGCTACGGGATCAAAATCTGCGCGGATAATCCCACGGCTAGGTGATGCCTTTTTTACCTCGGCAATTAAGCTAGGTTGGTTGG
The DNA here is from genome assembly GCF_964245445.1 of uncultured Nostoc sp. Lineage (GTDB taxonomy): Bacteria > Cyanobacteriota > Cyanobacteriia > Cyanobacteriales > Nostocaceae > Nostoc. Next base: position 191 of record NZ_CAXTNE010000416.1, on the reverse strand, counting down.
GATTTTCTTGCAAAGCATTCAAGAAATTTCGCACAGTCGGGGCTGCATTTAACTGTTGTCGCAAAGAAGTTAAAGGCAGTTCTTGCTGCATTTTTGCGACTTCTTTCTTTTTATGCAACACAATTTCTTTAAGAATATGGCGGGGAGGGGCAACTTGGTTAGTCATAATCTTTTAGGGGAGTGGGGAGTGG
>NZ_CAXTNE010000415.1:0-4817 GCF_964245445.1 uncultured Nostoc sp. | reverse complement strand
CCTCTATAGCGATGGTATATTTTTTTATTTGGAAGTCCCTAAGCTTACATCCCTCATGATTTCATTTTTTGAAAACATTTTTACTAATATAAATCTTACTTTGATATTTCGTATTATTAGTAACTAGGGTATACGTAGGCTATGATTGGCGCTTTTGAGGAAAACTTTGCGATTTACTGACTTTACGCCTGCTCATCAAATCGGGTGCGAAAGCCTCCGTATTTTATCCAATATTGTTTCAAATTGTGGCAGGGTGTATGCAAACTGGCTTTTGCTTGATACAGAATCACTTGACGATGATCGCCCATCCAAATTTTATTACTTGGATCAACTGAAATAATAGTGCCTCCTAACGCTCCTACACATTGGGAAAAACGCTCAATAGCACTATAATCTACGGTTTCAAAAACAAAGAAATGACCTGAACAAATTAAATGCCTGCTGCGAATCCAGCACTGCATTTTTTTCTGCGCTTCTGGGGGTAGCATATTCGCTTTAATGGCCAGATTAGGCAGGGAAAGATCATAGGATGTTTGGGACTTCATGGGCGAAACTCTCCCGCTTTTCAAACCGCAAAGCCCCAAAGGTAGATCCCCAAACCTGCTTGTGTGTATTGACATCCAGCCCTCTATCTAGGCTTACCCAAGTAGTTTGTGTGATTTCAACGTAACTATCGAGATAAGTCTGGCAGCCATTTTTCTCAATTAAGCACAAGTTTCCAGGCTCAACAGCGCCTATAAATCTATCTCCCTCTCGTTTGAAAATCATCGAGCAGTGATATCTGCGCGCGATACAATCTGGGGTGATGGTTCTAAGAATGCTTAACTCACGGGCTGCACCAGCATAGATAAGGGCATTTTTTAAACTGTAGTTTTCGATATAAATCTCATCGCCATGATCTACTAAGCGATGTACTCCCTGTCTATAAGGTTTCCACAAATCATAGTCATAAACCTGTTCTGAATAAAGCCCAATTCCTGAGAAGAATTCAAACGGTAATGGACGAAATAATACATGAATATGGGCGTAATCTTTAGAATTTTCAAATGCCTGTTTATAATTGCTGAAATCCCCTGACATCCAACGAGCTAGGGTGATTAAATGATTCGATGTACTGTCGCGGATATGTGGTGGTGAAGAATTCATAAATAGATTAAGGATAAATAAACAATACAGAATTTGTCTTGTAAAGTTGCTCCTCTTGGGCTTTACCCAAGACCGCACTTTCTGCAAAATTCAAAATTATGACATGACGAAACTAACGTGGTCAGTTCATATTGAGACTGCACGCTCTAACGTTGTATATATATGACTAGAAATGCCTAGAGAGCCATTTTTGGAGCTAGTTTATTTGTGAATATTCTGGCGGATTTCGGAAGAAAAAGAGGCAGTGACAACTCCTGTACCAGCGCTGGTTTTAATTAGAGAAACCCGACAACGGACATTGGGGTTGACAAACCATATCTTTTCTTCGGCGGCGGCGCGATCGTAGGCGGTGACTAGCACGAATGTGCTGTCTTCTGTTAAGTAATAATCGCCAGCCGCTGCGATCGTTTCGGCATAGCCTTGATCGCGCAGGAGTTTACCACGATGGGGATGAGTTGGATCGGGGATAGGAACTAGGACGCAACTACCTTTGATTTCATTTTCATCCCAGTCTGATTGGCCTTCCCAACTCATCCGAAAAGGAGAAACAACTGTTTGAGGATCAATGTTATAGGTTTTACACAAGTCAATTACTGCCGGATCGTTATCTGGGAGAGCAATGATATCTATCTCAGACTGTACCGCTTCAAAGTGACCGAATGCTAAATGATGGGCACTACGTTGCGATCGCCAACGCCCAATAGAATTTGCAACAAACTCCGTAATATTCATCAACTCTTTGGTTTGTGTTTTTAGCTATTTGCTTTTGGATTGGAGAATCTCCCAATTTACCCCTACAGACCATTTATATACAAAATGTTAGAGGCTAGTAAATTCTCCATTGGTAGCGTTAAGCTATTTCCGTGATACTAAGAATCTTGCCTCCTGTTTTCTGGATGCTCTGAATTTTCTGGGCTAGCTGGTTGTATCCCACGTCAAATGCCATGCTTTTAGTCATCTGAACACCAAAATTGGCTTTGGAGACAGCGACACGGAACCGCTTCCCTGTATTGCTGATAGCACCGGAACCACGAGGCGGGGAAACAATTTTGGTAGCGAGGTTAGTGCCAATGTCGCTAATCAATTTTGCTGATTTGCCCAAATCATTGGCAGCAAATCCCCGCATCAATGCAAAGCTACGGTTAAAAACGACATTCTTGACGCCAGCTTGGGTACGATTACCACGGGCAGAGGGTACAATATTGTCGCCAAAACTCCTGATATATTCAGCGCTATCAATGTAGGAGTTGATTTCCTCTGCGTAGCCCTGGGTGTTGTAAATTTGCACATGTTCCGCCACTTCAGCCTGATCTTGCGGGGCACGACCGAGCAAATGTTTGAAGTTTAATTCGATAAAACGATAGGGAGAAGAAGTTTCAAAAAACAGCGAACGGTATAGATCAGATTGAGCCACGGCTCTGACGAAGCCAGTAACAGTGATGTCACTGTTCCGCAATTGAGACTCTGCACTGGTAAGCCGTTGGTTATCAAATACATGAGCATTGCCCAAAACTTGCCGATACACTGCTCGGATCACGCCTTGCAGATCATCCTCAGTGGCGTTGGCTCGTAATTCAACAAACTCGGCTTCTATCCAAAGTGCCATGTTAATGACTCCTAAATTTAGGATTTTCGTATGATTTTTTGAAAAATTGTAAATTAAAAAAGTTAATCATCTTGGATGGGCATTGCCCACCCTGGAAAACGTTATGCGATTTCAGTAATGCTGACGATTTTGCCAGAAGTGCGATTAATCCGTTGAATTTGCGGGGTCATTTTACTAGCTGGAACAATGTACTCAGTCGTACTGATGCGGCGGGGGCTGTCGAATTTGGAACCTGTGACTACGATTTTGAAACGTTTTTCGGTACCAGAACCAATCACAGTTGCCGAAGAGGCTTTAATGGCATTGGCACTGTTGGTTGCAACTGCATAGACCAATTGTGCAGACTTGACTGAGCTATCAATTTGGGCAGGGCCGCGATCAAGGGCAAATATCCGGTTGTAGCCTACTTGCTTGGAGTTGGCTTCGCTGCTTCTACCGCGATCGTAGGGTACTACGTTTTCGCCAAAGGCTGCTTGATATTCACTGCTATCGATGTAGGAATCAATTTCAGCATCGTAGCCCTCGGCGACAGTGCGAACAATATGCTCAGACACTTCTCTTTGATCCTGAGGTGCGCGACCAAGCAAGTGCAGAAAGTTAAGTTCTACAAAACGGTAGGGAGCGCAAGACTCAAAGTAGCGGGTACGATAAAAATCTGACTGGGCAACGGCGCGAACAAATTCCCGCACGGTGATGGAGCGATCGCACAATTGTGATTCTGCTGTCACCAACCGCTCGCTCTCCATGACATGAGGGTTGCCTAAAACTTGTTTGTAAACTGCACGGATGATAGTTTGAACTTCCTCTAAGCCACTACCGGGCCAAAGTTCAAGAATTGTTTGGGATGCCATTGAAATCTATGCTCCTCAATTTTTTAAGTTTGCACCCGAATTTATACAGCAGTGATACTTGCTATCACACCGCCCTGCTGGTGAATGCGCTGATACTCTTGAGAGAGCTTTTCGTATGACACCAGAAAGACTTGGTTGGAACGGCGAAACTTGGAAATACTATTGAAGGTTTTGGCACGATAACCTGTAACTTCAATGCGGTAAACTTTACCACCAGCACTAGCATCGACTCCAAGACGAGTACGCGCACTAGTCGAAGGTGTAGAGAAGGTTGCTCCAGCACTAGCAGGTGAAATTACTGCTGTGGGTATGCCTTGAATTACTAATGAATTTAGCTTGGGAGCCTTGCCCGACAGGTCACCCTTCAGGCTGCTGCTGGAAGCACCCCGCACCAACTGGAAGGTGTGAGTAAATTGCACCATGCTCTGAAGAGCTTCGGTTTTGTAGCCTCGGATGTAAGGCACAAAGTTTTCCCCAAAGGTAGACTGATACTCATCACTATCGAGATAAGAATCGATCTCAGCTTCAAACCCTTGATTATCAAGAATGGTGCTGTGTGCCCGCATTTCTTCTAAATCAAGTGGTGGACGACCCAGCAAATGGCGGAAGTTGAGTTCGATCGCCCGGTAGCGGGCACAACTGGTGAAAAAGCGAGAACGATAGAGTTCAGATTTAGCTACTGCTCTGACAAACTCGCGGACGCTCAATTCACCCCGCTTAAATTGGGATTCGGGCACAACCAGCCGCTCACTTTCCATCACATAGGCATTGCCTAATACTTGCCGATAGACTGCCCGAATGATTGTTTCTGCTTCTTCTTGTGAGCGACCTGATACCCACTCAACGGGAGGGGTTTCATCAAATAAACTTACTCCCAGGCGTGAAGCTGGTCCAAATGGCATTAATTGTTTCTCCTATTAACGAAAGTTTAAAAAAATTGTTTCAATTTGTAAATAAATTTCAGATTGCTCACCTAGACCAATCAAATCGCTGGATTAATTTGTTGCAACTCAAATTGCCAGCTTCTATAAGCATGGAAGTTTTGATTTCCTATATGCTCAAGCTTTTTAGGCGTTGTATACGCTTTGTTATGATCATTTTCTTATGAGAGCGTAACGATGAGCATCAAGATTTGTAAATTATGATGAAATGAGAGAATTTTGCACTCAGTTTGCACAAACGATTTTGATTTTAATGGGGATAGGGTATTGGGC
>NZ_CAXTNE010000414.1:0-4863 GCF_964245445.1 uncultured Nostoc sp. | reverse complement strand
CCCCCTGCCCCCTACCCCTTGTCCTCTTCAATGACTAATGACTAATTCCTCAAAAACTTTATGGAATTTTGAAAAGTCCGCTTTAACTTACTAGACTGAAGTTAGTTGCCCAGCTAGCATTGACCGTCCCATAGATAGAATCGATGACTCAACAAACTTCTAGAATTTGTATCCTTGGCGGAGGCTTTGGTGGTCTCTACACAGCCTTGCGCTTAAGCCAGTTACCTTGGGAATCTACGCAAAAACCCGAAATTGTTCTGGTAGATCAAAGCGATCGCTTCCTATTCTCTCCTTTACTTTACGAATTACTCACTGGCGAACTGCAAACCTGGGAAATTGCCCCACCGTTTGAAGAACTTTTACAAGGTACAGGGGTGCGTTTTTATCAAGGGGTTGTGTCTGGAATTGACATCGACCAGAAACTGGTAAATGTACATGAAGGACCGGAAATCCCTTACGATCGCTTAGTGTTGGCACTAGGAGGTGAGACACCACTAGATTTAGTACCTGGTGCAGCATCCTACGCCTACCCATTCCGCACAATCTCTGATGTTTATCGTTTGGAAGAACGCCTGCGATTTTTAGAAGAATCGGATGCTGATAAAATTCGGGTAGCGATTATTGGGGCTGGCTACTGTGGGGTAGAGTTAGCCTGTAAGTTAGCCGACAGACTAGGTGAAAGAGGACGCTTTCGGATCGTTGAAATTGCTGACCAAATTTTGCGAACTTCCCCAGAGTTCAACCGGGAAGCAGCAAAGAAAGCAATAGAAGCCCGTGGCGTGTTTCTTGATTTAGAAACCAAAGTTGAATCAATAGAGCAAAATTCCATTTCCCTAGAGTACAAAAACCAGTTAGACACGATTCCCGTAGATTTGGTAATTTGGACTGTGGGAACTAGGGTTGCGCCCGTAGTGAAATCTCTTCCCTTCAAGCAAAACCAGCGTGGTCAAATCAGTACTACCTCCAATCTGCAAGTCCTTGATCATCCAGAAATCTTTGCCTTGGGAGATTTAGCAGACTGTCATGATATTGAAGGACAGCAAGTCCCTGCTACTGCACAAGCGGCTTTCCAACAAGCTGATTATACTGCTTGGAATATCTGGGCAAGTTTGACGAATCGCTCCCTGCTTCCTTTCCGCTACCAACAGTTAGGAGAAATGATGGCATTAGGCATAGACAACGCCACTCTTACGGGTTTGGGAATTAAACTAGATGGTCCCTTGGCATCCGTCGCCCGTCGGATTGCCTATTTATATAGGTTGCCAACTTTAGACCATCAACTCAAAGTTGGTTTTAATTGGCTAGTCCGTCCGATCATAGAAACACTTTCTAAGTAACTTAAGGTTAGTCATTAGTCATTAGTCATTAGTGACTCTTCCCACTCCCCACTCCCCAATCCCCAATCCCCAATTCAATCAAACTTTGATGGAACAACCGAAAGTTATTTTTTTAGATGCTGTGGGTACACTCTTCGATGTCAAAGGTAGTGTGGGCGAAGTTTATAGTCAGATAGCCCAGGAATTTGGCGTTACAGTTTCAGCCGAAACATTGAATACAGCCTTCATCAAAAGCTTTAAAGCAGCGCCGCCGCCGATATTTCCAGATGCAGAACTGCAAGATATTCCCCAGCGCGAGTTTGATTGGTGGCGGATAATTGCCCTGAACACTTTTGAAAGTGCAGGTGTTCTCAAGGAATTTTCTGACTTTTCGGCTTTTTTTAGCGAACTTTACATCCACTTTGGCACTGCCGAACCTTGGTTTGTTTATCCCGATGTTTTACCAGCTTTAATCAACTGGCGGCGGTTGGGAGTTACCTTGGGGGTGCTGTCGAATTTTGATTCTCGGATTTACTCAGTATTGCAAAGTTTGGGATTGAGAGAGTTTTTTAACTCCGTCACCATTTCTACCCAGGTACGTGCAGCTAAACCCGATCCTCAAATTTTTGCTATTGCTTTAGACAAACATAAATGTTCCCCACAGGCAGCATGGCATATTGGCGATAGCATTGTAGAAGACTATCATGCAGCTAAAGCAGCTGGACTCAGAGGCGTTTGGATTAACCGTGGAAAATGAGGGGATACTTTTCAATTCAGCAACTAAACTTTTAGAGGCTGCTTTTGCAAGCTTTGTTCGGTGAGCCAGTGATTTCAGTCTGAGGGTTAATTAACGGCATAAAACGACTTTTGCAAGAGGTCTATTACAGTTGTGGATAAAATTTAACTGGAACAGCAAAGTGTATCAGTCAACAATTTCAAGCACATTTGTTTAAAAACTGTTTGGCAACAATTGGACTCCAAAGCACAAGCAACACAACTCCAGAACTTAAAATCAAGAACTGAATGTTGTTTGCAAGTCTTTGTTCGGTGTAGACGGAATTATTAACCTGCGTCCAGGGTACTAAAGTTTTGCCCCAAACCAAAAAATCATCAATTACTAGCAATAACCCCAAAGCATAGGACTTTTCCTCACCCCATACTAACGGTAATCCCAAAATTTCAATGATAGCGAGCGTACTCTCAAACAACTGAGTATCTTGATAAGCATATGCTGGAGCAATACTGACAATTGTACTGCTTGGGCCAATGCCAAAAATAATCGGCCCAGAGTCAACATCTGCGTGACCATCTGCGTTGACGGGATACTCCCTTACGGGGAAAAAGCCTAAAACTGAGGGAACAAACTGTTTGCGAAACTGAGCATACTGCTGTTTTGCAAACTTTGAATCTAATTCTAGTAGAAACGGCAAAAGATAGACTTGACTGGTACCTCGTGCGCCAATCTTAATTTCACCAGTCACAGCATCAATTTTGTGAGGAATTAAATTTGTTTGTGGATCAAGATGCTGGCGAGTATAGCTAACCCAACGCCCAATTACTGGCTGATAATTACTATCAAACAATTCATCGTGCAAAGCTAAAGATGCTAAAGCTACGGTTTGGTCACAAGGCCAAGCTTGTCCGGGATAAGCATCAATGGTTACAGTGGGACTTTTTGTAAACGCCTGGGCTAATTCTTGAGATTGGGCACGAAATTGAGTAATATCTTGGAGCGATCGCTCTTTTGGTGACTGAATTTTTAATAGTCCACCCAACAACCGATTACTCCAACCTAAATAAAATACGCCATTGGCAACTTGGGTATCTGCTGTAAAAGGTGCGCGTCCTTGGGGTGTATCTACTTGAGATAAAACCCAACGCACCTCTTTAATTGCTTGTTGGCGAAGAGGTTCGGACTTTGAAGACAAAGCAAGATTCACCCAACTATAACCATAGAGTATATGGCTAAAAAACCATCCTTCTGGGAAAAACGCCTGCATCGTTTTTCCTTCACCTGCATTTAACCGTCGTTTAATGTTCTTTAATTGCATTAGTGCATCAGGACTAAGTTGTCCAGGTGCATAATCTTTGGCTGACACTGTTAATAGGCAAAAATTAACTCGGAGTACAAGTAAACTTATAGCGATAGTTAAGAGGACATAAGTCCAATAGCCAAATTTCTGCAATCTACTCATATTAATTATCTATAGCAATCCGATTTGATTCCTGAATTACTCGTAGAGACTGGGGACTGGGGACTGGGAAGAAGAAATATAAGGTGTACTGAGTTTTTTTCACGCAATCAAATATGAGTCCTAATATATGCTTTGTATTTATATTATGGAGACAATTAACTACTCCAAGAGCGATCGCCTGATGAATTCCCTTGTCATCGCAAAACCTATTAACCCAAAAACTTTCTATATTCTGCTCAAACGATGAGGGATAAGGTAGATGGGGAAGAGTTACAACTTGAAGCATTAAGTTGAAAGACTCATTAATCCACCTCAAAGACTCATTAATCCACCTCAAAGACTCATTAATCCCTCTTGTCCCCTTGTCTTTCCTACTTTCCCTCCACTCTCCCTCCCTTATTCTCCATGCTGCCCTAACACTCGTATGATCGAGATATCAAGAAAACATAACAGCCAGATTTTTACCGCAAAACATGGGCAGTATTTGGGAAATCGATTTTTACTCCCGTCCGATTTTGGACGATAATCAGAAAAAAGTTTGGGAAGTTTTAGTCTGCGAAAGCCCGTTGGATATCAGTACAAAAGTAGATTCTTTGTTTCGCTATGCTCAATATTGTCCCAGTACCCAGGTAAATTCGGGCTGGTTGCGGACAGCATTACAGGAAGCTATTAACCAAGCTGGAAAAGCACCAATTAAAATCCGCTTTTTCCGCCGCCAAATGAACAACATGATTACTAAAGCCTGCCAAGATTTGGGCATTCCCGCCCAGCCTAGCCGCCGTACTTTAGTTCTCAACCATTGGTTAGAACAGCGCATGGAGGAAGTGTATCCTCAAGAGGCAGGGTATCAAGGGGGGGCTAATCCCTCAGTTCGCTTGGAGAAACCTTTGCCGCAACGTTTACCAGATGCTTTGGAAGGACAGCAGTGGGTATTTGTTACCTTAGATGCTGCGGATTTGGCAGAAATGCCAGAGTGGGAAATTGGCTTTGGTGAAGCTTTCCCCCTAGAGTTGGCGAAAGTTTCACCCGAAACCCGTATTCCTGGGATTTTAATTTTCTCACCTAGAGCGTTGCCCTTGGCAGGCTGGATGTCTGGTTTGGATTTAGCTTTCTTAAAATTTGATCCCAGCGAAGAAGCAAGATTGCTTTTAGAAACTGGTGTAACCGAAAGCTGGATTGTGGCAAATATCAAAAAACCTCAACTTTTAGCAGAAGCCAAAGGTTTTGAAGAAGCCAAGCAAAAAGCTAACGGAGTGCATTTTATCGGTGTACAGTCTGATCCCAAAGCACAAGCTTTTGCTGGTTTTTGGTTGTTGCAAGAGGTGAATCTTTGAAAATGGGGTAGGGGGCAG
>NZ_CAXTNE010000413.1:0-4891 GCF_964245445.1 uncultured Nostoc sp. | reverse complement strand
GGAGATTAGCGATCGCACCCAATTTGGAATCATCCCACAAAATCGTATTGCTCCCAGTTAAGCATTATCTAATATATTCTTTATTCGTGGAGAGCAGAATAGCGATCGCCATATTCACCATCTTGAGGTTCTGCAATCACCTGACAATTAAGCTGTAACAATCGTTGAACCATACTTTCTGATACGTAATTGTTAGAAATGTTGAGGGTGTGAAGTTGATTTATCGCTGGACAATTTAACAAAGCTTCTGCCCCATAATTGCTTAAATTACCCATTGATAAGTCAAGCACTAAGAGACGTTCAATAATTGGTGATTGCACTATATTTTCTGCAAGCAAGTCAGAAAATTCGCTACTACGAAGTCCTAAGTAAGCCAACTTTGAGAATGATTCACCAAACAAAATTGGTGTCAACCGATCCATAATAAATGTTGAATGATCTAGCTGTCTACCAAGCCAGAGTTCTAGGCATTCTAGATTTGGTAATTCTAAAGCACAAATTTGAGAGAAATTTCTCTCATCTATATCTGCTGTTTCTATGATTAGTGTTTTGAGATTTTCATGGATTAAAGTTTCGCATTCTAAAAGATATTCATAAAATTGACCGCGTACTTTTAGCAATTGCAAATTAGGAAATGCTTCTAGAATTGGACGAATATCAAAAACTGCTAGCTTAGATTTGCGATATTCATGTTGTTCTGCATCTCTTATAAATAATGCTTGAAGATTAGGCAGTTTTTCATAGGCATCGCAAAGTGCTTCTAAAACTATCCCAAAACAGATATTATCGTTCTAGTAATTTTCATACATATTCTATTTGACAAATTAAAGCTTGAATTTTGCTAGCTTGAGGGTCTTGCAAGAGATTATAAAAAGACTCTAAGTTTATGTTTTTACTGCGATGTTCTGGTTGAAATTGAATCGCATAAGCATTATTTTCAGGGTTGGTAATACCAACTTGAGGATTAAATTGTTGGAATTTCCAATTTTCCAGCTTGAGAAAAAGTTGACTGATACTTTCTGACATTAAAACCTCCACACTTTGACTGTGTTATCTACACCAGCACTCACTAATATTTGCCCATTAGAACTTAGTGCTAATGAACGAATAGCTCCTGCATGGCCTTTAAATGAAAAAATTTTCTTTCCTGAAGCTAAATCCCAGACTTTGATATTTTGGTCACCAGCAGTCAGAAAAGTTTTACCATCGGGACTGAATACGATAGAACGAACCCAATCAGCATGACCGTAAAAAGAAAAAATTTCTTCCCCAGTTTGCATATCCCAAATTTTAATTCTCTGGTCACTACCACTGACTAAATAATGCCCATCAGGGCTAATTGCTAAAGACCGTATTGAATGGGAATGTCCTATAAGACTCCAAATTTCACGTCTATAATTTAAATCCCAAATTTTGATAGTTCTATCTTCACCACCACTGATTAAAAGTTTGCCATCAGGAGATATACAAAGAGCATAAATTGAGCGACGATGCCCTTCTAAAATAGCAACTTCTTCACCCCAATTCCACTGCCAAATTTTGATACATCCATTTCCATCTGCACTTACAAAGCTTTCTCCATTAGGATGTATAGCCAGAGCATAAGTTATAGTTAAATTTTTGCTGAATTTAGCAATATATTTACCTATAGTTATATCCCAAATCATTATATTTTTATCTGCACCAGCACTAATCATCTTCTGTCCATCAGGACTAATAGCTACCCAATTAATATCAGAAGTATGATGATGATTAAATCGCAGATCAAATTTTTATTGTCCTGTCTCTAAATTCCAGACTTTCGGCGAATTGATACTGTTATAACGGCTATCACCTGAACCACATACCAAAGTTTTGTTATCTGGACTAATAGCTACAGAATGAACTTGTTGGTAATACGCTTTTAATGTATGAACGCACTGAAAAAGTTCATAAGGATTAAAGTTTTGCAGTGCTTGTTTTACAGATAATTCCGTGCGCGATCGCAAAATATTATAAGCTGATAATCTCACCTGCCCCGACTGATTATGTAGGGCTTGAATTACTATCTCCAAACCTACATCACCGTAATTCAACGCTTCGGAAAGTGCATTAATTTGTACCTTAACCACCGAACTTCTCAACCGACTTGTTACCCCCTCAAGTCCTCCTAAAACTACACCGTTAACTGGTGGTGGTACTTCTCCACCAAGCACTGCATCATATTCTCTTAGTTGATTTGGATTGTTGTTCATTTTAGATAATCTTGTATTATTTTATTAATTTATTCCCAGACTGAGTAATAGCGATCGCTAAACTGAGAATCTGCAATTACTCGACATTTCAAAGTTGAAAGTTGCTCAATTGTATTTTTATGTAAACGATTTCCAGAAACATCGAGAGTATGTAAACGATTAATTGCTGGAGAGTTTAATAAAACACCAGCATTACTTATATTTCCATCTGTTAATTCAAGTATCTTTAAATTTTCCATAATTGGAGAATTCACGATAGCCTGAGCAACCTCGCTCATATTCCCGCATTTTCTCACCGCTAAGTATACTAAATTAGGAAACGATTCACCCGAAAGCACAGGTGCTAAATCATCAATATTAATGTTGCTTAAATCGCTTCTACTTAGCCATAGCTCAAAGTATTCTAGAGATGGTAAACTTAAATTGCAAACTTTCACAAGATTACTATCAGATATACCATCAGCATCAACAATCAGAGTCTTTAAACTCTCATGTTTTAATGAATTCATGGGAATAATAGAATTATTCTGAGTATTACGAACTTGTAGTATTTTGAGTTCAGGCTTGAGAATATCTTCCTCAAGCATTCGGCCCCGAATGTGAAGTAACTCTAAGTCAGGATAAGCTTTGAGTAGAGGATGAATACTAGTTACGTTAATATTTGATTCTTTGTATTTGATATTAATCAAATCGCAGTCATCTCCAATTAATACTGCTTTTAAATTCGTAAGCAATTCATGAGCTTTAACAAGAGTGTCAGCAAAATCTTTAAAAGCGGTTTTACAATCTGTGTCTTTGTAATACATTTGGCATTTTATTGCTTCTATGTATTTAGCTTTTGAATCTTGAAGCAAGCACGATAATTTATATTGACTATTTACACGATATGCTCTGCCTATTGGGTTATTAATTCTGTGACGATAATCATCTTTCCAATCTTGAAATGTTGTTAAAACTAACCAAGGATCATAATCTAGCAATGCCTGTTTTCCTTTTATACCTACTTTGCGTAGTAAATAAATAGCATAATCATTTATTTCGTCTGAAGAGTCATATAACGCTTCAATAATTAAATTGATTCCTGCATCACCATATTTAAGCGCATCTTCAAGCGCTGCAATCCTGATTTCATCATCTTCGCTATTCAGACGATTTTTAACTCCCTCAATTCCTCCCAAAACTACACCGTAGTTTTGATTTTGCTGTTCTCCACCAAGTACTGCGTCAAATTCTCCGGGTTGATTAGAATTATTATTCATAGTTAAAATTGAACTAATTAAGAGAAAGTTTTTTAACCCGCGCAGGCGGGTTTTGTCTGTGTAGCCGCGACTTCTAGTCGCCGAATTCTGTACATTTCACTCAGAAACAGAACAATAGCGACCATCAATGTAGCTATCTTCATTTTCATCTTTCTGATTATTTGCCAAAACACGCACATCCAACTCAGAGAATTTCTCAATCATTTCCTGAGATAAGAAGTTTTCTGAGACGTTGAGAAGATCAAGATTATTTATCGCCGAACAATTCAGCAATTCTTCCGCACCAGCATCAGTCAGCGTTCCCATTGAAAGGTCAAGTATGCTGATAAAATTAATAATTGGGGAACTTACTAGCGGAGATTGTCCTCCCAACACTGCATCATAATCTCTGGGTTGATTTTGGTTGTCTGTCATGGTGCTTTACTTTTTGATTCTTTATTAGAATTCCCAAAAATGCTACGCATACATCAATGCAAATAATTGCCGTTGACGGAAATTTAGTACAACATAGAGATGATTGTGGCATTTTTAACACCCTGAAAAAATCAAGAAATTATACTTATGGCTGAGTATCAAAGAATTGAGTATCACATTGGTAAAGATGGGAAAATTACTGAGACAGTAATCAATGCTTCTGGTTCGAGTTGCACAAGTACAACATCGGGAATTGAAAAGGCTCTAGGAGAAGTTGAAAATCAAGAATTATTGCCTGAGTATTACGAAGGCAGTGAGGGCGAGACAGTAGCACAAAACCAGTCTCTCAAACAAATCTAAGAGGGATGCAGATAGGAATGTTTTCTCTTTTAAGCCTTTTGACAATGGCAATAGGGATTTCCACTCTGTTGTTGATTATTCCAGCAATTAGTGATGAGATCGCTCGCCAAGCAGACTTGGAAACTAACAAGTTACAATTGGCGAGATGTCTAGCGACAAGCAGGTTAGCGTCTACGCAAATTGAGCTACTAGAAAATGAACTAAAAGTAACGCAGAAAAATTACTTAGAAAAGCAGCAAAAAATAGAACAGTTACTTGCTGAAAAAGCAGCGCTACATCAGGAAGGCTTGCGACTACATGAAGAATTGCAGCAGCAACGAGTTGAACTATCAGAGGAATTTCGCTCTGCGACATTTGAGCAATTACAGACATTGCTAACAAACTATCCCAGCATTTACCAGATGGTGCAGGTTAAACCAGAATTACCTGCGAAAAATCTGCTTTCGATGTTTACCTCTTTAGATAACCTCCTCAATAAATGGGGTTACGAACAGATAGGCAAACCTTGGGAAAAAGTACCTTACAATCCGCAGATTCATCAACCAGACACAGCTGATATTGCTGAAGATGAGTTAGTTTATATCCGATTCGTTGGTTATCAGCATCAAGGACGAATTCTTGTCC
>NZ_CAXTNE010000412.1:0-5046 GCF_964245445.1 uncultured Nostoc sp. | reverse complement strand
TGAGGTATCAAACTGTACCTGCATAAATCAATTCATCCCTTTATTCAGCAACGCCCAAAATTCTTTTGTGGTATGATTAAAAGTTTTGTTAAAAATGCATCTCAAAATCGGTGCAGATAACTTTTATTACCTTATTGGAATGTCTGATTCAAATGAGGCGCAAATTTTAAAGTTATCTATTATACCATGAATTATTTTAGATATCTATTGCCCATAGCGTATGTGATCTTCCCACTGAGGAATTACTAATTTAGTATGCAAAAATCACTATCCCAGATGTATGCAGCTTCTTCAACTATACCTTCGTCTCATCTATTAAGCTATCCAGATATGAGAAGTATCTGTCAGGTGCAAGTTGAACAGTTAGCAACACAACTACCAAGCATTGCTGTCTGGAGCGTTTACAATGACCTAGATCGAGGAAAGAGTCGGATAGTGGCAGACTACAGGCAAGAACAATTAAGTTCTTATTCAGAAATTTCTTACCTGGAGTCAGAACTGTGGTGGGTAGATTCTTTACCTTCAAAGCAGTTGAGCGAACTGGCGATCGCAGGCACCTACAATGCCTATGTCTTTCCTCTCACTCAGCAAGGATCTCATCCTGAGTATCTTTTGGTGTTGAGCTATCAGCCTTTGTCTGTATCCCAACAACAATGTGTAGAGCAATCGGCTCTACTGTTGAGCCATTATCTAGCCCTTTATAAGGAATATTCTCGGCAAAAGGCAGAGATTCAATTACTTGAGCAAGCTGTACAGCGTTGTGAACATCAAATTCGCAATCCTCTGGCTTTGATTGCTCTGTATGCCGAAAATCTTCGGCTTTCTTTGCCCACAGGAGCGGCGCAAGAACAAGCAAAAGTAATTGGGGAAACTACACAGAAGTTAAGTAGTAACTTGAAGAGTTTAGTTTACTGTGGGCAGCAGGCCAAATTACAAATTGCTAGCTGCGATTTGAGGCTGGTATTGGCTGAGAGTATTCAAGATTTGCAACCTTGGCTGGAGCAAAAACAACTGCATGTATTGTATCCGAATACGGGTATTACTTTAGCAGTGGATCGGTGGCAGCTAAAGCAAGTTTTTGACAATTTATTGAGCAATGCTGTTAGTTTTAGCCCTGAAGGCGGAACAATTAGCTGGCAGTGGCAAATATTTAGAAATGAAGCAATTTTTCAAGTGCGCGATCGCGGCCCTGGAGTTTCCCCAGAGGCTCTAGAACAAGCGTTTGTCCCTTTTTATACTCAAAGACCAGGAGGAACAGGGTTAGGATTAGCGATCGCTAAAAAAATTATCCTCGACCATCGCGGCAGTCTTTGGGTAGATAATCTCCCTGAAGGAGGGGCGCAGTTCTCCTTTACATTACCTTGCTGATCAAAACTAGCAATTACAGAAATCAGGCCATTTATTCTAACAACTAAGTCGCACCAATTTAAAAAATAATTGCGATACATAGATTTACAGAACCTAGACACAGAAAGTAATTCCCAATCCAAAATCTAAAATCTAAAATCCAAAATGGATACACCTGTTTCAATTGTCTTAGTAGAGGATGAACCGTACTTTCGAGCAGGTTTGCTGACTCTGCTGAATTTCTACAGCAATAGCGGTAATGCACAGTTTCAGGTTGTCGGCGAAGCAGATTCGATGGATGCAGCCTTAAACTTAATAGCACAGCAACAGCCAAATTTGCTGTTGTTAGACTTGGAGTTAACTCAAGGGGATGGGATTACTATCCTGACCCGTTTGAGAGATTTATCCTACAAGGGTAAAGTGCTAGTTTTGTCTGGACACGACGAAGAAGAATGGATATTTCGGGCAATGCAAGCTGGGGCTTATGGGTACGTTTTGAAAGATTGTGTTGCGACGCAACTTTGTGATGCGATCGCCACTGTCCTGAATAATCAGATATATCTTTCCCCAGAAGTATCGACTCAGTTTTTCCGCTTATTTCACTCTTATACCCAAGCTACCATCGATGCGGCGCAAGGTATTCACTTAACTGAGCGGGAAAAAGAAGTTTTACAATGGCTAGTCAAAGGTGCTGCCAATGAGGAGATTGCCCGCGAACTTTACATTACAATAGCTACGGTGAAAGCACATTTGACGGCCATATTTGAAAAATTAAAAGTTAACAGCCGCACTCAGGCGATCGTTAAAGCTTTAAAACTTAGCTTAGTTTCTGCTTAAAAGTCCTTTCGTCGGTAACAAAACGTTATCGATCCCCCCAACCCCCCGATAAATTGGGGGGCTTTACAGCTATTTTTAGGTAAATAGACCACGCGGTAGGGGCGCAAGGCCTTGCGCCCCTACAACAGATGTGGTTCAAATACTTGAATTCTGCTGTAATTCCGGTTCTGCCCTTAAACAGATTTTCGATTTTTTCTGAGCTTTCAGGAGTTTGCTTGAATTGTAAAAGCTAAATTTATTTACACTGAACACAAAATAAATAACAGATAACAGATGAGTAATTATTTAGCTATTGCCACTGTAACAGCAGTGCTACAAAGAACCTTGCAGGCAAGCATTCAACTAGATGTAGATAACGCTAGGGTAACAACAGTTAAGCCTAGTAATTTGGGAAGCGGTACGCCAGAAACAGGGGTTAATTTATTTCTTTACCATGTCACGCTTAATCATATCTGGAGTAAAAATCATGGACATGCCTACAGAGAATCTAATCGACAGCCAACCAAACGCTCTCAAAGAGGTTTAGACCTCTACTATTTGCTGAGTTTCTATGGCAATGAAGTTGAGTTAGAACCGCAACGACTGCTGGGTAGCGTTGTGCGGACGCTGCAAGACTATTCAATAATTAATCAGCAGATGATTCAGGATGCACAGGCTGACTCAAGCTTTAGCTTTTTAGCTGATTCTGACCTCGCTAATCAAGTAGAAGCAATCAAAATTGAGCCACTCGATTTGTCTTTAGAAGATTTATCTAAGGTGTGGTCTGTACTTTTCCAGACTCCCTATAATTTATCAATTGCCTACCAAACCAGCGTTGTTTTAATTGATGGGGCGGAGTCGGCTCAAAAAGCATTACCTGTGCGGGAATACAAACCTTTACTCGTGCCTTTTATGGCTCAACCAATGGTAGAAAAGGTTGTGTCCCAAGCAGGTGTATATCAGCCGATTTTAGCAGACAGTTCTTTGATGATTCGAGGTCAACGGTTAAAGGGCGATGTCACCCATGTGCGGATAGGTGATGTGGTGGTGACTCCAGAACAGGTAAGTGAAAAGCAGATATTATTGCCTCTGTCAAGTGTATCTGCTGATGAGTTGCGGGCTGGTGTGCAGAGGTTGCAAGTAGTTCATCAAGTAATGACAGGGATACCGCCTGCGCCTAAAGGCAGAGTCGAGTCGAACGCAGTCGCTGTTGTAGTGCGCCCAACGATTATACAAGTCAAAGTATCTAAGATTCAAGGGAGTGGAGATGAACTGCGATCGGCTGAGGTAAGTATTAAAGTTAATCTCAAAATTGCTAAAGGGCAGCAGGTAGTTTTGTTGCTAAATGAGCGTTCGTCAAATGATCCTGTAGGTTATATGTTTGAAGCTTCTAAGCGACGGCAAGAAAACACTAATTTGATTAAATTTGTTATCTCTGGAGTCAAGACAGGAGAATATTTAGCGCGTGTACAAGTGGACGGTGCGGAAAGTATCTTGAGCGTGGATACAAATCCTGATAGTCAAACTTTCAATCAGTATATTAGTCCGAAAATAGCGATTAGGAATAGGTAATGATGTTATTCGTAATTACCACAATTCTATAACCATTTATTTTATTTGTCGCTCGTAGGGTGCGTTAGCATCAGCGTAACGCACCGGAAATAAACTTTGAGTTGGTGCGTTCCATTTCATTAATGCACCCTACAAGATCAGGCGATCGCACTTTCAAGACAGTCGCTACAAGATTCGTGATCGCACTTCGTTAACGCACCCTACAAGATCAGGCGTTCGCACTACACAACCATTTCATTTTCTTACATCCTCCCACCCTCGGTGATTCCCATACCATCTCTCTCACCAGCCCCCTACTGGGGGACCTCCCACACACCCGTAATTTTCTCGCCTATGCCTTTCTCCGCTCTTTTATTTCCCCCTATCGACTCGGACCCTTGCCCCCCTGCCATCTCTTTACCTTCTACCAAGGATTCTCATTCCTTGCCCGCACGGGTGACTCCGTGTCATTTCCTTCTATTGCATCTACATACCTCCGCGCCGGATAATGCTGCCCCACTTTCCATTCATTTACCTCCCTGTCATCCTGGATCTCTTTTATGTCTATATCCCTTCCTATATTGAATGCTGTGAATGCGTTCTTCACCTCTTTCACCTCCTCCACCCCCGCATTTTTCCACACGTTTATACGATTGCGTTCCCCGCCTCGCCCATCTTTCTCTACCTCTTTTTGCTTCCCCTCTACCCCCGAAAATCCCTCCCCTATGGATGTACCGTGCGACGTGTATACAAAGTAGGTTCTGCGTAACAACACCCGCTTACCAACAAAGTCCCACACTACCGGGAGACACTCTCGATCGTTGTTATTACCCTCGACTGCCGTCGTAACCGCTATTATACCCTGATTCCGTTCCGAGTTCTCCATCACATTCAAGGCATATAATATATGACTCTTTGTCTTTTGTAACGCCTTCATTACCCTATCCACCGCCGCTTCTCGTGTCGCCATATAGTCATTGTAAGTGTTAAACTTCATACTATTTTGCACCGACTTCCAGTTCCCGCCTGCACCTATCATTCCATTCTCTACCCGATGCTCCAACTCTTTCGTTGTCCTCTCCGGGCCATGTTCTATTAAACTGTGTCCCTGGTCTCGATATTCTAAATATTTCGCTCTTGATTCGACATCATCGTTCCACACGCGGTTTCTGAGAAAATCTATATAACCTTGAGCATTGGGGTCAAAGGTGCGTTGAATTTCTTTTCCTGCTCTCATCTCTTTCAACACTGTTTCTGTTTTAGTCGTACCTTTTGCCCTTCCCCTTTCTTCATACCCCCGCCTCACTGCCCCCACATTCTGCTGCACCACAT
>NZ_CAXTNE010000411.1:0-5051 GCF_964245445.1 uncultured Nostoc sp. | reverse complement strand
CGAGACACGATTCGTAATGTTCAAGAGAATTAAAAAGCGGTATTACTTGTGTTGATAACATGAGTGGCAAAGGGCGTTATAAAGTAGAAGAACACCTGCCAAATCTTTTAGAAGATATAAAAGATTTAGTTGACTTCTATAGTCAAACTGATCCGAGCTTTAAAAGTCAAAGACTATATACTAGACTCAGTGCAGCCGAAGTCAGAAAGCAATTAATCGAAAAGTATGGTTACAGCGATGAAAAGTTACATACATCAGAAACAATTCGAGTAAAATTAAATAATTTAGGTTACAAGCTCAGAAGGATAAAGAAAGTTCAACCTCAAAAAAAATCCCACAAACTGATGCAATCTTTGAGCAATTAGACATAGTAAACAAAGACGCAGATGAAGATAAGAGTGTTTTACGTCTAAGTATGGACGGAAAAGCCCGCGCTAAGATTGGCTCATTTGACCGAGGAGGTAAAAGCCGCGATGGGGCGAAAGCTGATGACCATGATTATAATCCAAAAACAACTCTAACTCCCTATGGTATATTTCTTCCAGAGCTTGATGAGCTATTTTTATACTTTACAGAATCGAAAGTTACAAGCGATTTCATTGTTGATATTTTAGAAGATTTTTGGTTAGGAGAAAAATCTCGTTTTTCTGATATTCAAACTCTAGTTCTTAATCAAGATAATGGGCCGCAGAATAGTTCACGCCGCACCCAATTTATGAAACGTATAGTAGAGTTTGCCCACAAACATCAAGTAAATATACGTTTAGCTTATTATCCTCCCTATCATAGTAAATATAATCCAATTAGATTGGACATGGGCAGTACTAGAAAATCATTGGAACGGTAGTATTTTAGATAAACTAGAAACGGCTTTAAATTTTGCTAGCACCATGAAATGGAACGGGAAACATCCAGCCGTTAAGCTAGTACACGAAACTTATGAGAATGGGGTAAAGCTTACAAAAAAGCTATGGCTCAAATTGAAAAACAGATTGAGCGGCTAACCGATTCTACTCATGAAGTTTTCCCAAATTTAGGTAATTAGTTTATTGATATTTGTTGTAGTAAAACAAAATTTATTTGATTTTAATAACAGCATTTATTTAGCTACAAAAAATATTGATTTTACACTGTTTAACTTCAAACCAGACGACAAGTGTATAGATTCTTCATGCATAGATGAGGGGGAGAAAAGGGGTTGCCCTCGGCAACCCCTTTTCTCCCCCTTAAAATGATTATCATTCTTGAAAAATCCTATCTCTTGTTTTTCTTGGAATAATTTATTCTTTGGAAGTCCCATTGACTCCAAAGGTGACGAGAAAGAAACTGGATACTTCAAAGGTCGTGTTGATACTTTTAAACGGGTTAAAATCCTAGAAATGTCTCCAACCGAAGCAGTCTTATGGGTCAAAGGATGCTTTAGCGAATTTCAAAATATCTCTGGCTCGAAGCTGATTATTTTAGATCAAGGTACGGCTGTTTGTTCCAAATTTAAAAATACTAAAGGTGAAATTAACTGGCTCAAAGACAAAATCATCTCTTACTGTTCTTGCGGTGATAGTTCCGGTTGGCATTTCTGGATTGTCGTGCAGAACCCTCACACTGATGACTTGGGCATTTCTGGCGGACTGCGATCGCAGTTAACCTCTGTGGCGTTGGTTCATCCTGATAACGTCCCGGCTTACAATGCCATGATTGCCACCCAGTTAATCCCCAGCGATCGTAAGATTACTTCTACCCAGGTCATGGAAATTGCAGCTTCATCACCAGTTGGTCGAGCGGTTTATTACGGGGGTGTTAATCAATGGTTCCCTATGCCACAGTTAAAAAACTCTTCGCCCGAAAAGCTTACCCTATGTACAGGGCGGCCGCATCATGTCAATAAGACTAGTGTATTATCAATAAATTTAAAAAAATCTCATTAACCCCTGCTTATTGACAAAAGTTTTAACGATCATATTGAGTCTTGGAAAGTAAATCAAACGATAAATCCTGATTTTTTACCTAAGTGATGAGTAAGTATAATTTGGATGCGTTCGCCCTGAGTCTGTGTTCGGTTTTTTGGTTTGATAGTTGTTATTTAATTATCAGAAAAGCTCCAAAAATGAGCGTGCATACCAAAGCGAATATAACTGCGTGTTCCACTTTACTACTAATAATATTTATGGCAATTGCAATCAAAAATATGAATATAAAATTAATATCTTTAAAACATTTTCTGATTACCAATCAATTAAGTAATCATCAAGAGATGTTGCCATTAATTGGATTAATAACTTTTGGAATTGGATATTCATTTGACGCTAATTTTCCTAATTTGTTTGCTTTTTATATATATAAACTAGCTTGACTCTTATTCTCAAATCTTCTATCGTCAGGCATATAAAGAAGACAGTATCACACCACTAGTTTCAATGTGTCAAAATAGCCAGACTCTCGTCATAAATTTGTCATAACGCTGTCAACATAACGTAAGATAATGAAAGTTTAACTAAAAAACTTAAGTTGTTTAAGAATTTTGATGCTCGACCTCGACTGCTGATTTATATTGGGATATCGTTGCTCCCACAACAGCTTACTACCTTATGATCTAATACAGTTCAGTTAAGCATTTCTTTCTTCTCTTTCTTCTTTTTATGTCCTTCTCTACGAGACGCTGCGCGAATGCGTTCTTCTCTAACGAGACGCTGCGCGAATGCGGTACCATGCTTTAAGCCGCAGAAGCATCTACGTTCAAAAAATTAACTGTGACAAAGAGTTTTAGCCTTAATCCAATGGTAATTTCTGTAAAAAATTACCAATTCCAAATAAGATGTTCGTAAAAGGTTATCAGCAGCTAAAGACGGTAATGAGTATTACATCTGCTCCCAATAATCACCCAACGCCTCCAACCCTATCCTTTCCCGCGATAGAAGATTATGGGGTGATTGGCAATTGCCATACAGCAGCTCTTGTCAGTAGTTGTGGTTCGATTGACTGGCTTTGCTTACCTCGCTTCGATTCACCGTCTTTGTTTGCTCGGATTTTGGATCTAGAACGTGGTGGAAGCTGGAGTATTCAGCCAGCCACTGCTTGGTCAAGTAGTCATCAGTACCTAAATGAAACCAATGTACTAGAAACTATTTTTACGTGTGAGTCAGGACAAATTTCGCTGCTGGATTTTATGGATATTAGCAACCAGGAGCAGCAGCAAAGCCAAATGGCACCTGGTAGGCTAATCCGAATTATCGAGGTTAGTAAAGGAACAGTTGAAATTATTAGTACTTGCTCTCCTCGTCCTGACTATGGGCGCACAATTCCCAAGTTAGTCAAATCTGGCAACGAAGTCAGGTTTGGTTCATTCACGGTTACTGGACCTGTTGAGTGGCATTTGGACACAACAAGTAATACATTTATCTGTCAGATCATCCTCCACGCCGGAGAGCGAGTTGCATTCACGCTTTTGACTGATGAGGATGCACAACTGCCAAACCTAAACCCAACGGATGCCCTGGCATCAACTTGCGCCGAATGGCGGGGTTGGGCGAATAAGTGTACTTATCAAGGAGCGTATCGAGACGCGGTTGTTCGCAGTGCGCTGACCTTACAGTTGATGACTTATGCCCCTTCAGGAGCAATTGTAGCTGCACCGACAACTTCGTTGCCAGAAGAAATTGGTGGGGAGCGGAACTGGGATTATCGCTTCACCTGGATTCGGGACTCATCATTTACTCTTTATGCATTGCTATTAGCAGGTTATCTTGATGATGAGTGTCAGTTCTTCAATTGGATCGCCCAGACTGTGAAGATGGAAGGAACTGGAATCAAAATCCTTTACCCGATTACATCAAGTGGACAGGTTGTTGAGCAAACCTTAAATTACTTGCGTGGATATCGAGACTCGCAGCCAGTTCGGATCGGCAATGGTGCAGCAGGACAAGTTCAACTTGATGTCTATGGTGAGGTACTTAGTGCTTTACATTTCGCTTGGAAGGTTGGAAAGTACGATCCAACTGCAATTTGGGAACACATCTGCCCACTGGTAGATTGGGCTGCTGAACACTGGCACGAACCAGATAGCGGCATCTGGGAAGTGCGCGGGGGTTTGCGACATTTTGTTTACGGTAAAGTGATGCTGTGGGTGGCATTAGACTGTGGCATCGAAATGGCTGAGGCGCTTAAGCTAACTGGTGATACTACCCGTTGGCGACAGGAGCGCCAACTAATCCGCAATGAAGTGTTTGAAAAAGGGTGGAGCGAAAAACTTGGTGCCTTCAAGCAATCCTACGAGGATGAAACTCTTGATGCCTCTAATTTACTAATGTCTAGTGTTGGCTTCATTGATGGAACTGACCCGCTCATGGTGTCAACAATTGATGCGACTATCGAACATTTAGTTGAGAATGGACTGTGTTACCGTTACCGAGATGCACCAGAAGGTGTGAGTGGTAAAGAGGCATCCTTTGTTCTTTGCACCTTCTGGCTGATCAACGCACTTATCTTGGCTCAAAGGGCTACAGAGGCTCGTGTTTGGTTTGAGCAAATGCTGGCACGAAGCAGTTCGTTGGGACTATTTGCAGAAGAAATTGACTTTGAGACAGGGGCGCATCTTGGTAACTTTCCCCAAGCCTTTTCGCATATTGGTGTGATTAACGTTGCCGTTTCCTTAGCACATACAGGTAATATCGGAACAGTTGAGCGGGTGCATATTGATGCAGCAAATGCTGCATCAAGAGGTGGTGGTGGTATTCAGTAACAGTTACAAATTTGGGAAAACGAGCATAAAAATAGGGGTTTCAGGCATTGTGAATCAGGAAGCAAACACCATTGGTAATGCAATACTTCTCGGATTTTGGGGAAAAGGGAAAGAAAATACCTTTAACCAGTAACTAATGGCACTAAGAAAAGATGAAACCTAGTCAGGGCAGGGTGTTGGGTGTAGTGTTAGTTGCTTTTTTTTTTGATCAATTTTGGCTCAAAAATAGGAGATGCGGTTGAGGGTGTGAGATATTTATCGTACCAAGCTAAATAACGTTCTAGGACATCACGTTGATAACTCGGTTTGCTGATGC
>NZ_CAXTNE010000410.1:0-5056 GCF_964245445.1 uncultured Nostoc sp. | reverse complement strand
AATGCAGTAAAGGGTGCAGCCCAAGAGGTCAAATCAGCTAGTAATCAGGGTGTAGGATTAGATGAACGGCTGGTTGCAGATAATAAGCAGGTGAAAACTGAAGATGTTGGCATGAGGAAAAGTGTTGAAACTCACTCACCCCAATCACTCCCAGTAGAGATTATTGATCGAACCACCTCTGTAAACACTGACACACTATGAGATGGTGATAAGTTAGACATTCCTTATACCAATTCTCTAAAATAAGGCAACAGATGTAAGCAGGGATTGCCTTGCTGCATCTAAATTTCTCAATTGCGAATTGCGAATTGGTATCAAGGGGTGTTAGGGGACTTGCAAAAAATAAAGCATTTCCCCATAGATAATTAGGACTTAGACAAAAAGGCAGTGAAAGCCTTGATTTACCGTAGGGGCAATTCATGTAGACGCAAAGCGGCTTCCCGCAGGGTATTGCCCCTACATATTAGATAAAATGTGAGTCACTATTTTTATATTCTAACCTCCTGCCTCCTTCACACAAGACTAACAGCCACCTCTAACATTCGTATTGTCCCAAGTTCAGCATCTATTTCCACTTCTACACCGATTGGTAAAGTAAATTTATCCTTAATATGACCAATCATTGAACCGTACCAAGCAGGAATACCTAAAGGAAGTATGTGTTGTTGCAATACTTGGATTAATGTAAATGATGGTTCATCTCCAACACTACATTTAGTGCATTGCCCAAAGATAAAGCCAGCAATTTGATTAAGTATCCCAGCAGTTTTTAATTGCGTCAGCATCCTATCTATACGATAAACATCCTCGCCAATTTCTTCCACAAACAAAATGCTTTTGTTCCAAGAAGGTAGGTAAGGTGAACCAACCATTGCTGATAGTACTGATAAGTTTCCACCTACAAGCTTACCTCTCGCTTTTCCCGGTGCTATTATCTCCAACCGCACTTCGCTAGGATTGAAATTTTGCATAGTTACAGCTTCAGCATTAAATAGGATGCGCTTGAAGTAATTGACTGTAAACTGATTCCAGGTAGACGTAGCAACTGGCCCATGAAAAGTAATCATTTGACTACGGGCATTAATTGCTAATAACAGCGTCGTAATATCACTGTACCCGATGATAATTTTCGGATGGGAACGAATCAGCGAGTAGTTAAGTAAGGGTAAAATGCGATTACAACCCCAGCCACCGCGCATGGGGATAATTGCTTTGATGGTGCGATCGCTAAACATCAAGTTTACATCATCGGCGCGATCGGCATCTTTACCCGCTAAATAGCCGTAACGGTCTAAAATATGTTTCCCCAGCTTGACATTTAACCCTAAATGTAAAATTGATTGCTGTGCTGCTTCGATGTCTTTAGCGTCAACGATACCCGCAGGGGAAATCAATCCTACGGTATCACCCGCTTGCAGGTGCGGCGGCTTGCTGCTGGTGTTTGCAGATGGCTTACCTTGGGCGGTAAGTGGTGATATCTGGGTGGCTAGTGTAGCTAGTCCACAGGTTGTGAGAAATTGCCGACGCTTGATATTCATAACCATTGAGTTGGGGATTAGGGATTGTTTTTCTAATACCTAGTACCCAGTTTTGTAAAGAGTAGTTATAGCACAATACAGTTCAGTTAGCGCCAAAAACTTTAAACTGCGTAGGTTGAATATATCTTTTCTAAATCCTATAAAAATGGGCGAATTACAAGTGATTACTTGAACTTATACCACTATTCTAAAAATCCCTACTTATTTTCGTAAAAGGTGCTTAAAAACCTTAATTTTTCGTTTTCAGTTTTCAATAAGCTTAAGCTTTATATAGCAATCCTAAATGAGTTGTGAAAAATCACAGTTGTTGATAAAGTGAATACTGCTGGTAGTAATAAGGCACATAACAGTACGGATGGAAGAGTTGATAGAGTTCATTCAATCAAACCCAGACCCTAGAGAATTAAAGCGGGCACTTGCTGTACAAATGGTGATGCAAAATTATAACCATTCAAAAATTAGAAACATTTTAGGAGTGTCTGCAGGTTTTGTAAGCAAATGGAAATATATTTTTGTAGAACAGGGCATACGGGATTGAGGCTATCGTATAAAGGGTCAAAGAGCTATCTTGATTCGGCACAAAAACAAATGGTATTAAATTGGCTTGAACAGAGGAATTACTGGCACCTCTCAGAATTGAAAGAGTACATAGAAGATAATTTTAATATAATCTTTGAGTCTCTTCAAAGCTATTACGACTTGTTTAAAGAGGCCCATATAAGTTGGAAAAAAACACAAAAAAAGAATCTTCGTAAAGATCCAGATTTAGTTACAAAAAAAAACTAGAAATAAGCGCATGGCTGGATGCACATAAGCGTGAGATAGTATCTGGAGAACTCGTAGTTTTCTTTGAAGATGAGTGTCATCTGTTGTGGGGAGACATTTGTGGTTATATTTGGGGTAGTCAAAAAGAAAGGATTGAAGTTCCAGTAATCAATGAACGAGAACGACAGACATATTTCGGCGCTCTAAATTATTACACACAAGAATTTTTGATTAAGCCTTGTGAAAAAGGCAATAGTCGCAATGCAATTGCTTTCGTAGAATATTTAATTTCTCAATATCCAAAAAGTCGTATAGCCATCATTTGGGATGGAGCCAGCTATCATCGTTCTGCCGAGTTTAAAGCTTATTTAAATAAGATTAATCAAGGATTAAATGAAAACGAATATCAAGTGACTTGCATTCGCTTTGCTCCTAATGACCCATCACAAAATCCTGTAGAGGACGTCTGGTTGTATGCTAAAAACTTTATTCGAGAGTTTTACCACTTATGTAAATCATTTTCTCATATCAAAAGATTATTTGAACTTGTAACTCATTATCAAGTTTTTGAGTTTCCGAAAATATTTATGTATGGCTCATTTTTTTCACAACTCCTGCACGGATAGCTATACTCACATCTTGCACCTGGAAATTTAATGTCAATTCCTTGACTAAGTGTCTGTTCCCTCTGAAAAACATCTCGGCTCAATGCCCTCACTATTCCACTGTTAATGTCCAAATATTAAAGTTCAGGGATTTATAGTTTTTGAACTCGGCTTCAGATATGTCTAATTTTTGCATTGCAGTTAGCTGATAACTTCCGTCTATTTGTGGAGAGATGCAACTCCTAAAACCTAAGTGTGAAAAAAAGTCTACAATCTGTTGTTGATTATCAAAGCCTGTTTTGTACACATCACGCTGCGTTGTGCCTTGGACCCCTTGCGCGATATTCTGCAATTCTGAGTGAGTCTGTAAACGTCCTTCATGTTCAGCGTTTGTTAGAAAATCAGGAGTGATCCACGCACCACTGAAGCGGGAAAGAACCGAATGGATGTTGCGTGCTGCCCTCTCCTTTTCTTCCATTGAAAGGTAATGATAAAGTCCTTCGTGGATGACGGCTACTGGATGATTTGGCTTAAAGTGACGGATGGCTGATTCAATTTCAGGAAACGAAAGAATGTTTACGGCATCAAAGAATAAATTCTTGCGCTCTCTTAGACCGTGATTAGATATAATTCTTGACAGGATTTGTTGCTTTTCTTGCATTAGCTCAGGAAGATCTGTCTCCACATAAATATACTCTGGGTCTTCAGTCATAGCTAGTCCACGAAATGATAGCCCACTGGCTAATTCCAAAACCTGCGTAATGCCCTCTTTCTTTATCGCGCTGACAATACTTTTATAACGTATCTCAGCAGCAAGAGCTGCCCATTTCAAAAATTCTGGTGTGAGGTTCGTTCCTTGTGAGAAATTTTTTAAAACATCTTCTGCATGTATCAGTGTAGCAACATCCCTGGTAAAGGGAATATCTGAAAATTGCCGGAAATAAGCCACCAACTTGGCAGTCGGGCTAATCTTATTATGATCAGGACTAGTCGTTTTCACTGATTTACTCCTATTGTTGTTAGCGAGCGAGGATATTGTCTATGGTAAAGAGATTGTATTCTAAATACTAACCTTATAGAGGTTTGGATGTAGAATTATATAAACAATTAGCTGAAAGAGCTT
Organism: uncultured Nostoc sp.; assembly: GCF_964245445.1. Lineage (GTDB taxonomy): Bacteria > Cyanobacteriota > Cyanobacteriia > Cyanobacteriales > Nostocaceae > Nostoc. Next base: position 1,025 of record NZ_CAXTNE010000410.1, on the reverse strand, counting down.
AAGCACAATATAAATCAAAAATGCATAGTGATAGACCTTTCTGGCATCCATTAGCTGAAGAATCTTTGAACGCAGACGGGGAAATTGAATATAATTGCTGGGCAGTTGCAAGTTTTCATATTTTCGCAATTGTTAAGCACCCTGAAAATAAAAAACTTGAAGAAAGGATAATTGAAAATACTTTTTACAATTAAGGGTATCTGGGAATTCAGACGCGGCAACTTCTGCTAAGAGCGATCACCCTTATTGCAACATCTAGAACTTAATTCCAGGGCTCTTGTTGACCGACGGCTCTTAGCGAAGCGTTTCCCAGATACCCGTCGGCACTCCACACGCTTATGTGTATTTACTACATTTTTCGGGCTGATTCATTGATTTTTTCTGCGCCTTCACCTGAATTTGTTCAGAGTATCAACAACTGTGATTTTTTACAAATGATTTAGAATTGCTATAGTACAAATATTATTAGTGGGATAAGTTCTTCATAGTTAATAATTTTGTAGAGAATACTTAGTTTATCAAGTAGTCGAGCAGCATTTGTTTTCATAAACTTTTCGTTATTCTAAGTTTCTGTCCGTCCTGACAAAAGTTAAGCATAAGTACTAATTTTACAAATTAAACTCCCTTGAATCCCACAATTAATCACTTACAACATTGTTGCATTATGGTATTATTTCCAACTCCAAAAGACTCAGCACTTTTTCTTCCAAAGCTGTCAAATAAGCAAGGTACTGTCAGCCTTCAGTAGTCCGCTTATGCTAAGTGCTAGATATAATTCCACGGGTAAATGCAGAGCGATCGCTAGTTGAGAAATAAATGTTGCGCGAAGGACTATCGCGCTTTTATTCAGTAAATAGACCACGCTTTTAGAACACAGAAATGCTCATACGTGTCAACTTAACGTGAAAGCCTTAGAATTATCTGATATTAAGTCCACTTGCTTACAATCATTATCCGCGTCACCCCACCCCAGTTTTGTCCAAAGCCAAAACTTTCCCTCCCGAAGAGCGGGGAGGGGATTAAGG
>NZ_CAXTNE010000409.1:2900-5173 GCF_964245445.1 uncultured Nostoc sp. | reverse complement strand
GGGCAGGGGGACAAGGGGACTTGTGATGAACTTGCAACAAGTCTTTCTCCTTGTCCCCTTTTCCTCTTCCCAATGCCCAATTCCCATTCCTAACTATTTAAATAAGTATATCTTCTGAGACTTTGCTCGTAGGTTTGTAGCAGTCGCTGAGATTCCGCTAGGGTAATACGCTTTTCTTCTAATGCTTTCTCGCAACGCTGGCGAATGTTTTCTACCATATCTTCGGAGTCATACTGGACATAGCTCACCACTTCGCTCATGGTGTCACCTTTGACAACGTGTTCAATCTGGTAGCCTTTGGGCGTTAATTGGATATGAACAGCGTTAGTATCCCCAAATAAGTTGTGCAAATTGCCCATGATTTCCTGGTAAGCTCCATTCAAGAACATTCCCAAATAATAGGGTTCTCCAGGCTTGTAGGTGTGTAGTTCTAAAACCGATTTGACATCGCGCAGGTCTATAAAGCGGTCGATTTTACCATCACTGTCGCAGGTGAGGTCTGCCAAAATTCCCCGCCGCGTTGGTTCTTCATCCAAGCGGTGAATTGGCATGATCGGGAATAGCTGATCGATCGCCCAGCAATCTGGTGCTGATTGAAACACTGACATGTTGACGTAGTAGATGGAAGCCATAATTTTCTCTAGGTCTTCCAGTTCATCAGGTACGTATTCTTGCTGTCTAGTGATGGTAAGAATTTTTTGGCAACAAGCCCAGTAGAGGCGTTCGGCCTTAGCTCGTTCTCTGAGGCGTAAAATTCCTAAGTTGAAACGGCTGATGGCTTCTTCTTTGAATTGTGCAGCGTCGTGGTAGAACTCCTGATAATTCTCTTGGTTGATGGATTGGTAAGTTTCCCAAAGATAATTAATAATCGGGGATTCTCCCTCTTGTGGAGGTTCTGGGATGTCGAGAGGGACATCACTAGTACTGAGAACGTCGAAAATCAGCACCGACTGATGGGACGCGATCGCTCGTCCACTTTCGCTAATCAGTGTTGGTACGGTAATCTGCCGCTCTGCACAGGTATCTTTTAACTCTGCCACGATGTCGTTGGCATAGTTCTGCATGTTGTAATTTTTCGATGCATAGAAGTTGGTTTGGGAGCCATCATAATCTACGCCCAAGCCGCCGCCAACATCAAGGTATTTCATATCCGCCCCCAGCATGGACAATTCCACATAAATGCGGCTGGCTTCTTGGATAGCATCTTTAATTACATTAATGGCAGAGATTTGTGAGCCGATGTGGAAGTGCATCAACTGCAAAGAATCGAGCAGGTTAGCTTCGCGTAACTTGTCAACAGCCTCGATTACTTCAGGCATTGTCAAACCAAATTTAGCGCGATCGCCGCTAGAGGCTCCCCAACGTCCCATGCCTTGGGTACTGAGTTTGGCACGAACACCTAATATCGGTTTAATACCTAACTGGCGATTGGCATCAATCACCAAATCAACTTCTTCAATCTGTTCTAAGACGATGATTGGTGTTTGCCCTAGTCTCTGGGCTAACATTGCCGTTTCGATGTATTCTCGGTCTTTGTAGCCGTTGCAAACTAACAACGCTCCTGGTGTATCCAAAACAGCCAGAGCAATCATTAATTCTGGCTTGGAACCGGCTTCTAAACCAAATTGATGGGGTTTGCCAAATTTCACTAAATCCTCGATCAAATGCCGCTCTTGGTTGCATTTGACGGGAAACACGCCACGGTAGATGCCAGGGTAATTATAACGAGCGATCGCTTTGGCAAAACAAGCATTCAACCGCTCAATCCGGTCTTCCAAAATATCGGAGAAGCGAATCAACATAGGAAGTCCCAAGTTGCGCTGCTTCATGGCATTGACCAATTCAAACAAGTTTAGAGAACCCCCGCGATCGCCCTTGGGCGCGACGGTAACATGACCAGCAGCGCTAATGGAAAAATAAGGTTGTCCCCAACCTTCAATGCGGTATAATGCTTCGCTATCCTCAATTTTCCAGGAGCGAGGTAAATCTCCTGTGGTAGGACTAGGTGGTAACAGTTTTTTTTGCTTATGATTTTTCACTTCTTTGTGTCCATTGGACGGTAGTACCACCTCTTCAGATGTAGCAGTTGGATCAACACCCATTTCTTCCTAACCTCTGTTTTTCGCCCACAATTTAACAATTTAACGCATTCATTTGGGAACGTATATGCACCCAAGGATAATTTCTGAGATAAACTCTGATTGGTCATTGGTCATTAGTCATTGGTCATTGGTCATTGGTCATTGGTCATTGGTCATTGGTCATTGGTCATT
>NZ_CAXTNE010000409.1:0-2800 GCF_964245445.1 uncultured Nostoc sp. | reverse complement strand
GTCATTGGTCATTGGTCATTGGTCATTGGTCATTGGTCATTGGTCATTGGTCATTAGTGCAAAACCCTTAGACTCAAGACAGAGGATGACAAAGGACAAATGACAAATGACAATTGACAAATGACAAAATAAAAAATTCATTAAGTTTTTGGAGATAGCTTTGGAACGTACATTCTTAGCAATTAAGCCAGACGGAGTACAACGGGGATTAGTGGGGGAAATTATCCGTCGCTTTGAAACTAAAGGTTTTACCCTAGTTGGTTTAAAGTTTCTGAAAGTTAGTCGGGAATTGGCCCAACAACACTATGATGTTCACCGGGAACGTCCCTTTTTTGCTGGTTTAGTCGAATTTATCACTTCTAGTCCAGTGGTGGCGATGGTATGGGAAGGTGATGGTGTTATTGCATCTGCCAGAAAGATTATTGGTGCGACGAACCCTTTAACATCAGAGCCAGGAACGATTCGCGGCGACTTTGGTCTGGATATTGGTCGCAACTTAATCCACGGTTCTGATGCTCAAGAAACCGCGCAACGGGAAATAGCTCTATGGTTTAAGGATGAAGAATTAGTGAATTGGCAACCACACTTAACGCCTTGGTTGCACGAGTAAGACAATAGGGACTGGGGACTGGGGACTAGGAATTAGTTATTTCTCCCTGCCCCCTGCCCCCTGCTCTTTTTACTTCGAGACTTCGCTCTTTTCTGGTTCTACTTGGGACAATTCAGTGGCAACACGCTTGGAAAATCCCCAGCCTAAAATCAGGAAGATGGCAGCAATCATGATCCATTCTGGTGGAACTAAACTATCGTTCACCACTTTCAACAACAAGCGCAAGCCTACCAACGCTACAGTTACATAGCCTGCGTCTTCTAGGTTTTCATATTCGTCTAGCCAACGGATAAACAATCCCGCCATAAATCGCAGCGTAATAATACCAATTGTTGCACCCGTTAGCACTAGCCATTTTTCTTGAGAAACTGCGATCGCAGTTGTCACGCTATCCAAAGAAAATGCCAAATCTGTAAATGCAATCACGGGTATGGCTTGCAACAATGAATTAAAACGCGGCCCGTGATGGTGATCGTCCTTGGTTTCTTCTGAGGTAAAGTGTTGGAATACCAACCACAGCAGATAAGCAGCGCCCAATAATTCAAATTGCCAGAATTGTTGTACCCAAGTGGCAGTGAGAATCAAGGTGATTCGCAGCACATAAGCAACGACTAAACCAAAGTTCAAAGCTTTACGCTCAAGTTCTTTGTCTTCCAGCCCCCTAGCGATCGCAGCTAGGGCGATGGCATTGTCGGCAGATAACAGCGCCTCTAAAAGCACCAGGATCAGCAGAACTATAGGGGCTTCAACGCTGAAGTGAAAGTCGAGGTAATCAAAAATTCGGTCTAGCATTCCGGGTTTCTCAAGCAGAAAAAATTAAAATTTGACAAGAACAGAGATTTATATATTAAAAATCGCAATAAATTGCCACTCTAATCCAGCTTAACGTGCTTGTGGTGGATTTTGAAGAGGGTTAAATGTATGCGATCATAATTCGAGTGGGGTAATTTGCGTATAAGTCAATACACCAAAAGTTTTAACATCTAGTGAATGCGATCGCAATGAGCTGCTGTCAGTTCGCATCTAATAATTAGCTTATGAGAAAAAAATATGGTAAGAGTTTATGAATATTTCCTTAACGACCAAGCTTGATCACTAATACAGTGTTTTGCAACTACATGAGGTACACCCCTCCCCAACCCTCCTTGATGCTTTAGCTACGGTGTACACACAAGTCTAAAATAGCTGATTAACCAAGGTTTTATCCCTCCCTAACCCTCCCCTTTATAAGGGGAGGGAACTAGATTTCCGGCTTCCCCCCAATACATCGGGGGGATTAAGGGGGGTAATTCGACTTGGAGACTTCCAAGAAATAAATTGATATGTCCTATTGCATTAAAATCTGACGGATTAAAATACTCATTACCTCGCCTGGGTTGGCGGTTGGTAGTAGCGGACTCCAATCGCCGATGCTGGCGTAGCCAATCACTTGCAGATAGTGAATTGTGCTAGTAACTGCTTTTGGAGAACCTATTAATAAATGTTTAATCGGTTCTCTTTTCGGTAATTGATTTTCAGAAGATTGATTCAGGATGGGTGTATTTAAGTTTTCGCCCTCTAAGTACTGTCGTAATTTTGATTGGGCGAACTTCTGATTTTTTACAAACTTTTGTACTTGTGCCATCATTGTAATTGTCTCCCAGAATGGGGGTTTACAGAAAGGCGATCGCAGATTCTTGGCAGAGGGCGATCGCCTTTCTTATTTATATATTAAAGTATAATTTTATACTTGTAAATCCTTGAATCAAAAATAAATTAACAGTCAAAAGTATTTATTTGTAGCTACAATTATTTTTTTGCCGTCGCTATTTGGCATCTAGAATTAGCTTATGAGAACAAAAATATCGTCATAATTTATGAATATTTCTTTATGAATGACACACTTCTACAACGCATTACTCATAATCCAGATATCTGCCACAGTAAACTCTGTATTCGAGGACTTCGTTATCCAGTTGAGTTTATTTTGGAACTGCTTAGTTCTGGTATGAGTACTGAAGAAATATTGAAAGATTATGACGATTTAGAATCTGAAGATATTTTGGCTGTCTTGTTATTTGCTGCTCGACTGTGCCAAGTCAAAAGCATTCATCGAATTGCCTCATGAATCCTCTTGCACCCCACCCCAACCCTCCCCTTACCAAGGGGAGGGGGTAAACTTGCTTAATTTCCCCCCTTTATAAGCTACGG
>NZ_CAXTNE010000408.1:3512-5186 GCF_964245445.1 uncultured Nostoc sp. | reverse complement strand
GGGCAGGAGGAGTAGGGGGAGAATTCCTAACTCCTAACTTCTCAGTTAATACTCTTTACCTCTCACTCCCCGAACGGATCAACTCTCGGCCTCTACCGCCCGTGGAAATAGTGGATATGCGGCAAGAGTTGCAGCAGGGAAATCGTTCTATATTTAGTAGATCGCTGCAAGAAGCTTTGCAAGAGTTGCAAGAGAGAAAACAGCAGGGAATTTTATTTATTCATCGGCGGGGACACAGTACTTTTGTATCTTGCCGCAGTTGTGGATATGTGTTGGAATGTCCGCACTGTGACGTGTCGTTAGCGTATCACCACACCGAAGAAAAAGCGCCGGAATTATTGCGCTGCCATTATTGTAACTATGCGCGATCGCACCCCAAATTTTGCCCTGATTGTAGTTCCCCTTACCTAAAATTTTTCGGTAGCGGTACTCAGCGAGTAACGCAGGAACTAGCGCGACAGTTCCCAGAGTTACGCTTGATTCGTTTTGATAGCGATACCACCCGCAACAAAGGCTCACACCGTACTCTACTCACCCAATTTGCCAACGGCGAAGCAGATTTATTAGTAGGTACGCAAATGCTCACCAAAGGATTGGATTTACCACAGGTGACACTTGTGGGCGTTGTCGCCGCCGATGGATTGCTAAATTTATCAGATTATCGCGCTAGTGAACGGGCATTTCAAACCTTGACTCAAGTTGCTGGACGTGCTGGTAGAGGCGATGATCAAGGTAGGGTGATTGTACAAACTTATACTACAGAGCATCAGGTAATTGCAGCAGTGCGATCGCACGATTATCACTCTTTCTCCCAAGCTGAATTAGAACAACGCCAAGCCCTCAATTATCCTCCTTATGGGCGGTTAATTTTATTGCGCTTAAGTAGTCTCGATCCCATTCAGGTGCAAAATACCGCCCAAATAATTGCCACAACCTTGAGTACAGAAGAAATCGAGGTATTAGGCCCAGCACCAGCAAGTATTTTGCGGGTAGCTAATCGTTATCGTTGGCAGATATTGATTAAATTTGCCCCCGATGCATTACCACAATTGCCAGATTGGGAAGAAGTGCGATCGCTTTGTCCTTCGTCTGTGAGTTTAACTATTGATGTAGACCCATTAAATATTATGTGACCATGAACTGCGTGTATAATTACGCTTGAAGAAGAATTCAGAAGTTAGAATTCAGGAGCAAAGCTGGAGACGCTCCGCCTTCGGTCATAATCAAGACACTCGTTCGCTCTTAGCGTCTCCCCTTCTCCCAAAAGAAGAGGCTAGCGCCCGCCGTAGGATGCCCGAAGGGCTGTAGGAAGATGACTCGCTCATAGCGTTGCTATGCCGTTGACGGAGCCTCTCGTAGAGAAGGCTTTACGCTACGCTATCCGCTTTTTCGGTCAAAATACCCAACTGAATTCTGACGACTGACGCATGCATTCTGTTCGATAAAATCTTTTTTCCTATTCCCTAGAATCAGCTGATTTTGATGTTTGTCTCAAGCATACTAATTGAGTCTATCTATACATTATCAACCCTCAGATAGATGAAGCAAATGGAAGTATCATCTATATACAAAATTCATGTATACATATTAAAAGAATCTTTCATGATTTGCTGTTAAAGTTACTTGCATATTGACAACACAAACAAAAATAAACTTTGCCAGCAGCAGTTAACG
>NZ_CAXTNE010000408.1:0-3412 GCF_964245445.1 uncultured Nostoc sp. | reverse complement strand
ACAAAAATAAACTTTGCCAGCAGCAGTTAACGATTTACGGTAATAATTTTGAAGAATTATTGCTTTTTACGTAATCATACTGCACCAAATTAATGAATTAGGAAATTACCTGAAAAAAGAAGTTCAGTAATCATGTAATTTCAAGTATTTGCTAAATAATTTTTACATAGTCTGGAGGATAGGTTATGGTTTCTACACCAGCTTCAACTCAGGCAATAAAAATGCAGTTTTTTCAACTCATAGAGAAGAAAGGGCAAAAAGAAGAATTGCTATCAGAGCGTTTATAACTTCTGACGACGGAAGGCAGCAAGAGTCTAAGTCCCTCACCAAAAAACGCAGATTTGGTAGATCCATTGCTGCGGGGAGTTTTTTTCGAGCTGACTTCTCTCCAAATGAAGCCTGGTAAGTTGAATCCCCCACCATATTCCATCCTTTCTGTCTTCGGCTTGAAACTGCTGAGTACTAAGTGCTGAGTAAAAATATTAGTACAGTGAGCGCGGAAATAAACATACCATTTCAAATGGCGCAAGAGCTGCAAAGGATCGCTAGGAATAATCATTGCAGATACTTAGCCTATGTCAATGGACTACCACGTATCAACTACGACTACAACGGCAAGGTATATATGATTTACAATATCAAACCCAAAATATTGGTATTAGCAATTGCTCAAGCAATTAATTTTCAACCAAATAACCCTCCTGTAGCATCTGGGTATATTAAAGACACTGGTCAAACCTACAATGAGACTCGGAACTTTGCTTGGGTGCATGAAGATAGCTTAGGCAATACTACACGCACTCCTTTTGAGATCCAACTCAATCCACGCGATCGCAATCAAAGTGGCATTGATCAGCGACTTAATACACTGATTCATCTGCAATATCCTGCTAACTCTTCAGGAATAGCAGTGAAGATACCTGCCACTTGGGAATATGCCCTGGCTAATAGTTCGTACAATATGACTGTTGATGCTAAAGGTGCTAAAAATAGCAAAATCAACTATATTGCGATCGCAGTGGCTAACCGTCCCTCGGTCAGAATAAGCAATCCTACTGTTAATCAGAGAAATGTGTCACCAGATATCTCGATTACAGCAGACGTGAATCTCGCCAACAGTGGGATTGCCCTTAATACCCTTTCAGCCTCAACCATCAAGCTGATCGATAGCAGTACTAATACACAAGTGGCTGCCAACTACAACACTTCGGGTGGCGGAGATGTGATTGTAGTGTCCCCGATAAATCATCTCGAGAATAATACCAAATATCTGTTACAAATCACCGACGGAGTAAAAGACAGCAATGGTGCTGCATTCATACCCTATAGCATCAGTTTCACAACAGACACCCTTGGCAAAGGAGGAAGCCATATTAGTTTTGAGCAAATCTCACTACCGAATGTACCTGCCAAACCTTACACCACAGTATCGATTGGGCCTGACAATAAACTCTATGCTGCTACTTTACAGGGTGAGATTTTGCGCTTCTCGATCAATCCTAATGGCACTTTAGGTACGCCACAAACCATTACCTCATTACAGACTGCCAATCATGGTAATCGAACTATCATTGGTATGCACTTTGATCCCTCCTCAACAAATGCTAGTAACCTAATTCTATGGGTAACAAACAACTACTACTGGGATGGAACTGTTAATGCGCCCGAGTGGACTGGTAAAATTACTCGGTTGAGTGGTTCCAACTTAGAGACAGTAAAAGACTATGTGGTTGATTTACCACGATCAATCCGGGATCATGAAACCAACAGTATTGAGTTTAAGCCTAATGAGCCAAAAGTGCTGTATGTGTTGCAGGGTAGTAATAGTAGTACGGGCGCACCAAACAATGTCTGGGGTAATCGTCCTGAGAAGTTGTTAAGTGCTGCTGTATTACGAGTTGACCTGTCCAAAATCACCTCACTTCCTTTAAGCGTTAAAACAGAGGGTGGAGGTACTTATAATCCCTTTAAACCAGGAGCAGCTGTAACTATCTTTGCCAGTGGTATACGCAATGCCTACGATCTAGTTTGGCACACCAATGGTCAGTTATATGTGCCAACAAATGGTTCAGCAGCTGGTGGCAATACGCCAAATACACCTATTCCGCTACCTCTTGCCTGCCAAAACCGTATCGATAAACCTACTAATGGGGCTTATACCAGTCCATCCGTACCTGGCCTCAGCAATATAGGCACGCAGCGAGATTATCTGTTTCGGGTTGTTAAAAACGGTTATTATGGTCACCCCAATCCTAAGCGTTGTGAGTGGGTGTTGAGTGGTGGAAATCCTACAGTTGGTACAGACCCAGGTCAGGTAAAAGAATATCCCATAGGTACTCTACCTGACCGGAATTGGAAGGGTAGTGCCTTCGATTTCGGAGAGCATTTTTCACCCAATGGTATCATTGAGTACCATAGTAATGTTTTAGGTGGCGAGCTACAAGGCAAACTCCTGGTGGTCCGTTACAGTGCTGGCAAAGATATCATTGTCCTAACACCAGGTGGGGAAAACTTGGATATTGTAAATTCCCAAACGGGTATTACTGGCTTCACCGGTTTTAACCCAAGTCCATTGGATTTGGTTGAGAATCCTACAAATGGATATCTCTATGTGGCCCAGCTCAATGAAGGGACTGGCATGGGCAAAATTACACTTCTGCGTCCACTCAATTAATTAATTAACAGTTCTGGTGCTACCAATCCTTTTTGGATAGCTAAAACTGCGGCTTGAGTGCGATCGCGTACTTCTAGTTTCTGCAAAATAGTATGGACATGAACCCGCACTGTACCAGGGGCAATGTAGAGAATTTCAGCAATTTCTTGATTGCTTTTGCCAGTTGCCACGAGTGCTAAAATTTCTTGCTCCCGCTTGGTTAGGGGATTTTCTAAGGATTCCTCAGTTTTTGCAGGCAGCATGAAAGTAGAATTGCCCTCAAAAGCTGCTCTAATTTCTGTTGTTGCCGTTTGATCCCACCAAGAAGCCCCTGCTGCAACCGATCGCACTGCTAATATCAGAGACTCAGCCGGAATACCTTTGAGGCAGTAACCTTGGGCCCCTGCGGCAATTAACCGCGAAATCAGGGGTTTTTCAGAACGAGAGGTTAAAACAAGAATTGGTAAATTTGGGTGCTTCTGCTTGATTTGGCGACAAGCCTCAATCCCGCCAATCCCCGGTAAACCTATATCCAGCAAGACCAAATCTAAGGGATAGCGATTTGCTAATTCTACAGCTTGTTCTCCATCTTCTGCCTCTGCGACAATCTCCAAAGTGGTTTCTTGTTGCAACCGCATCCGCAAACCAAGCCGAAATAATTCATCATCTTCAACAAGTAAGATTTTCGTCATTTATTATTAGTCATTAGTCATTAGTCATTAGTCAGAAGCTAGAAATTATTATTCTCCCCTCCTCCCC
>NZ_CAXTNE010000407.1:0-5195 GCF_964245445.1 uncultured Nostoc sp. | reverse complement strand
TTTTTAGCGATCGCTGGTTTTTGATCCTACCTCACCAAATCGCGTTGCTCCCACCCAAGCGTATTGTCCTATACAAGCGAATCATTCTGAAAAAATGAATGATGATTAGCTTATCACATCCGAAAAAATGGCAGCAGTATATTGTTTCTGTTGCCAGTTTTTAAGCGCCTATAACTCTAAAATATTATCTGGTTTCAGGCTAATTTACTGGCTGCTGCAAACCGCTTGTTAATCTCATCCCAATTAACCACGTTCCACCAAGCTTCTAAATAATCGGCGCGGCGATTCTGGTAATTGAGATAATATGCATGTTCCCATACGTCATTACCCAAGATGGGATATTTACCTGCACTTAAGGGACTATCTTGATTAGCTGTAGTGGTCACTTCCAACTTGCCACCTTTGTTATGCACTAGCCAAACCCAACCACTACCAAAACGACCAGCACCAGCTTCGTTAAACTGTTTTTTGAAAGCTGCAAAAGAGCCAAAATTTTGATTAATCGCGGAGGCGATATTTCCTGTTGGTTCTCCCCCACCTTTCGGCTTCATAATTTGCCAGAACATTGAGTGGTTCACATGACCACCGCCATTATTGCGTACTGTTTTGCGAATATCTTGTGGTACATTGTCAAGTTTTTGCAACAGTTCTTCAACACTTTTACCTTTGAGTTCTGGATGTTTGGCTAACGCTGCATTCAGGTTTTTCACATAAGTTGCGTGGTGTTTATCGTGGTGAAATTGCATCGTTTTGGCATCGATGTGTGGTTCCAGTGCTTCATAGGCGTAAGGTAAAGGCGGTAGTTGGATAGCCCCTGTTGTATTTGCTGTTGTATTTGCTGTTGTATTTGGTGTTACAGCTTTTCCGTCAGGAGATTTTTCTGCTAATGCACAAGCATCTAACGCAAAAGCACCCGCACCTGATGTCAGTAAAAACAAGAAAGACCGTCGATTAATAGTCATATAAGTTTTTGCAGTGAATCCATTAAGTCTCTATTGCAGTTTTTATTTTCTTAGATTCTGGCTACAAAAAATTGGTAATTGGCGATTATTTCTGGCGGTTTAAGAAACTCTTTATAAAATTCTGTCTCCAGTTTTGGGATCAAATACAAACAATTGATTTAAATCGAGTTGTAGAGAAAGGCGATCGCCTAGACGCGGACGCACATCCCCGCCCACCTGAATATTCAACACTACCGGCGAACCAGGTAAACCAGCACGAATCAAAGTTTCCCTTCCCAAAGGTTCCACCACCTTAACTTCCACAATCAGCTGACTCTCATTTACTTCTTGGCGGGTTGGGGGTAGCTTGCGGCAAGCCGAAGCGTCTACGTTAATAAAAATATGCTCTGGACGAATCCCCAAATCATAACTATGTCCTTGACACAACTGCAATTTTTCTTTCACAACTGCTGGAATTGTTAATAACTGTCCACTTACATCAAAACCGTTATTTTCATAGATTGCAGGCAAAATATTCATTGGTGGACTGCCTAAAAAAGTTGCCACCATCTGATTAGCAGGACTTGCATAAATAGTTTGGGGATCGCCAATTTGTTGAATCCGTCCGCGATTTAGCACGACAATTTTATCAGCCAGAGTCATCGCTTCGACTTGATCGTGGGTGACGTAAATTGTTGTAATACCTAACTCTTGATGTAGCTGTTTCAATTCTGCCCTTGTATCATCGCGTAATTGGGCATCTAAATTAGATAAAGGTTCATCAAGTAAAAACACTTGTGGTTCACGAGCGATCGCTCTTCCTAATGCTACTCGTTGTTGCTGTCCCCCGGAAAGTTGTTTGGGCTTGCGATCCAGCAAGTGATCTAGAGAAAGCGATCGCGCCACATTCATCACCCGTTCTTGAATGATTTTCCGGTCAACCTTTCGCATTTCCAAGCCAAAGCCGATGTTTTGCGCCACACTCATGTGAGGATAGAGAGCGTAGTTTTGGAACACCATCGCCACATCCCGTTGTCTGGCTGGGATATTATTCACCAAGCGATCGCCAATATAGAGTTTGCCAGATGTAGCGGTTTCTAAACCCGCGATCGTTCGCAAAATTGTAGACTTACCACAACCCGATGGCCCAACTAAAACCCAAAACTCGCCATCAGGAATTTCAAAGGTAATATCCTCAATAGCAATGACATTATTAAACCTACGCTTAATATCTTCTAGACGAACGTTTGCCATTATCTAATTTCAGATTGTGGATTTGGGATTAGTGGAAAACTTCCCAACTCTATTATTCCAGCAAACCTATAAACTCTTCCCTTGTAAGTTCAATATCGCGTAGTATTTTGCGTAGTAATCCTTTACCTATTGTTTTACCAGCATGAACAGGAATAGTTACTAACCGCCCATCCTCATGTTGCATTTGTACATGAGAGCCTTTTTGACGTACCGCCTGAAAACCTATTTTTTCAAGAGCGTTAATAACTGTTTTACCTGTTAAAACTGGTAATTTTGGCATTAAATTACTACCTTTTGAATCCCTATAAATTCTGGTATTTCTTCATCACTTTTTGTTTCTAAACAAAGTTCAATTACTTCTTTCATATTAGCCATCAACTCATCAATTGTTTCTCCCTGACTGTAACAGGCTTTTAGCTGAGGGACTTCTCCAACATAGTAGCCATCTTCATCCCGTTCAATGATGACGTAGAATTCTCGGTTGGTGGGATTGATCATAATCTATTTGTACGTAGGCTCAAAATCATTTTTCTGGATTCTTCGACCAAGCTGGGTGAGAGAGTAAAGAAGCAAAGACTCGTACTCCCCGAAGTTGATTAGAGAGGGGTAAGTGTCCTCTAGGCGCACTCAAACCCCAGGTAAACTCGTTAGGGTATCGCGTCCAGTTATTACCTGCTTTCCAGCCAATTTTCGGCCAGAAATTTTCCCAGTTTTTACCCAAACTTAACCAGATTTCTCGCTGCACTGAGAAACCAAATTTACCTTCGGAGTGGACTAACCAGAGGTTGTTAATGGTTTGCAAGTCAACAGCCGAGGTATTTTCTACCTCAGTAAAATACAACCATTTTCGTTGTACAGCCGTTGGCCCTGATAGTTCACACATTTTTTCGATGGTGACGCGATCGGCTGCTTGGAAGTCTTGAACAGCTAGTAGCTGTTGCAAAGAATTGTAGTTAATCCCGCACTCTGATTTTAGAGGTACAATTCCCTCAGGAAAACAAGAGCGCAGAAATTCTTTGGCTTGAGGTGCATCAGAGTTATAGAGGACTTGGTAAGCTTTGCCATCAACCCAAGTAGCTGGGTTCTCACGTCGTTTCAGTAAAAATTCCATCAACACGTCTAATCCCTCATTACCCAACTCAGCTAATTGTGGGATTATCTGTTGTTGGACTTTTTCAGACCCAGCGATTAACGGTCGTCGGAGGGAGTCGATGTCATTTGCAGGGCCTGATAAAATCATTGGGTCTGTCATGCCATTCTTGTTTTAGCGGTCAGTGAAAGAGCGGTAAGCTATTAGGCTTCTCCAAGGTGAAGCACTGATAGCGAAAAGTAGTTTACTATTTTTGATCGTACAAAATTGCGATCGCTTCACTGAATCCCACACTTAATCCCCAAGTAATGTACAAGGGGAATAAGGGGAAAATCTGCGCCTTATGGCTTGGTGAACAAAAGACATAGCAAAATATACAAGCCTGCCACATAAGGTTTTTTTGAATAGCAGCGTATCGATTAGGAGTGTGTGAACGATGTACGAAAAGATTACCCCCCCCGCAGCCGGAGCAAAAATCACCTTCAAAAATGGTGAACCAATCGTACCGGACAATCCAATTATCCCCTTTATTCGTGGCGATGGTACAGGTATAGACATCTGGCCTGCTACCCAAAAGGTGTTAGATGCTGCGGTAGCCAAAGCATATAAGGGTCAGCGTCAAATTAGCTGGTTCAAGGTTTACGCTGGGGACGAAGCCTGCGATTTATACGGTACTTATCAATATTTACCTCAAGACACTCTGACGGCAATTGAAGAATATGGTGTAGCTATTAAGGGGCCTTTGACTACTCCCATTGGGGGGGGAATTCGTTCTTTAAATGTAGCGCTGCGACAAATTTTTGACTTGTATGCTTGCGTGCGTCCTTGCCGTTACTATGCAGGTACGCCCTCACCCCATAAAAATCCCGAAAAGCTGGATGTAATTGTTTATCGGGAGAATACGGAAGATATTTATTTAGGCATTGAGTGGCGACAAGGTAGCGAAATCGGCGATCGCTTAATTAAAATTCTCAATGAAGAACTGATCCCCGCCACCCCAGAACATGGAAAAAAACGAATTCCTCTTGATTCTGGTATTGGCATCAAACCCATCAGCAAAACTGGTTCCCAGCGTCTAGTCAGACGTGCCATCAAACACGCTTTGCTATTGCCCAAACACAAGCAACAAGTGACTTTGGTGCATAAGGGCAACATTATGAAGTACACCGAAGGCGCTTTCCGTGATTGGGGTTATGAATTAGCAACCAGCGAATTTCGCCAAGAAACTGTCACTGAACGGGAATCTTGGATTTTGAGTAACAAGGAAAAAAATCCAAATATTTCTTTGGAAGAAAACGCCCGCGAGATTGATCCTGGGTTTGATAGTCTCACTGAAGAGAAGAAAGCGCAAATTGTCAAGGAAGTTGAAACTGTTCTTAACACAATTTGGGCAACTCACGGCGAGGGCAAATGGAAAGAGAAAGTTTTGGTGAATGACCGGATTGCTGACAGTATTTTTCAACAAATCCAAACCAGGCCGGATGAGTATTCGATTTTGGCGACGATGAACTTGAACGGCGACTACTTGTCTGATGCCGCCGCCGCCATTGTTGGTGGATTGGGAATGGGGCCAGGGGCAAATATCGGTGATTCTAGTGCCATATTTGAAGCTACCCACGGTACTGCACCCAAACATGCCGGATTAGATCGGATTAATCCTGGTTCAGTGATTTTATCTGGGGTGATGATGCTGGAGTTTCTAGGTTGGCAAGAAGCCGCAGACCTAGTTAAGAAAGGTTTAAGCAATGCTATCGCGAGTAGTCAAGTCACCTACGATTTAGCCCGGTTGCTAGAACCGCCAGTTGAACCCTTAAAATGTTCTGAATTTGCCGACGCAATTATTCAGCATTTTGGTTAAGTCTACTAGGGTTAATTAGTCACAAGTCAAATTACCCCACCCTAACCCTCCC
>NZ_CAXTNE010000406.1:0-5228 GCF_964245445.1 uncultured Nostoc sp. | reverse complement strand
TCCACCTATTAAGATCTAAAATTAACGATGGGGTGAAGAGGGGCATGGGGCAGGGGGCATGGATGGAGGAATTTTTATAACTCCTAACTCTTAACTCCTAACTCCTAACTTCTAACTCAGCACTAAAAGCTAGCAGCGTCTTGGCTAAGAAAGCATTAAAATACATTAAGTAAATTGCTCTTTTAACTTTGGTTGCTGCTAAGGCAAAGATAGTATATGACTGACGTTCCCGCAGTTCGCATTCGCAATTTTTGTATTATTGCTCACATCGACCACGGGAAATCAACCCTCGCCGATCGCTTGCTGCAAGCTACTGGCACTGTTGAAGACCGACAGATGAAGGAACAGTTTCTCGACAATATGGATTTAGAACGGGAGCGCGGCATTACAATTAAGCTGCAAGCTGCCCGGATGAACTACACAGCTAAAAATGGTCAGCAGTATGTGCTGAACTTAATTGATACTCCTGGGCATGTGGATTTCTCTTATGAAGTTTCCCGCTCTCTTGTTGCTTGCGAAGGAGCGCTATTGGTAGTAGATGCGTCCCAAGGTGTGGAGGCGCAAACTTTGGCAAATGTATATTTAGCGTTAGAGAATAACCTGGAAATTATCCCAGTTTTGAATAAAATCGATTTGCCTGGGGCTGAACCAGAACGAGTAATTGGCGAAATTGAAGAAATTATCGGTCTAGATTGCAGTGGTGCGATTCTTGCCTCTGCTAAAGAAGGAATTGGTATTGATGAGATTTTAGAAGCAGTTGTCGAGCGGATACCGCCGCCGCCCAATACGATAAATGAACGCTTACGGGCGTTAATATTTGATAGCTATTACGACAGCTACCGGGGAGTAATTGTATATTTCCGGGTGATGGATGGCACAGTGAAAAAAGGCGATCGCATCCATTTAATGGCATCTGGTAAAGAATTTGAAATTGATGAGTTAGGCGTTCTTTCTCCTACTCAAAAGCAAGTTGATGAACTCCACGCTGGGGAAGTTGGCTATTTGGGAGCAGCAATTAAAGCTGTAGCTGATGCACGGGTAGGAGACACGATTACCCTAAGTAAGGCGAAAGCTGAGTCACCCTTACCAGGTTACGCAGAAGCGAACCCAATGGTTTTTTGCGGGATGTTCCCCATTGATGCTGACCAATTTGAAGATTTGCGGGAAGCTTTGGAAAAGCTCGAACTTAACGACGCAGCGCTGCATTACGAACCAGAAACTTCCAGCGCGATGGGGTTTGGCTTCCGTTGCGGATTCTTGGGCTTGCTGCACATGGAAATTGTTCAGGAACGTCTAGAGCGGGAGTATAACTTAGATTTAATCATTACAGCCCCCTCGGTGGTTTATAAGGTGATTACCCTCAAAGGTGAGGAACTGTACATCGATAATCCCAGCCGCTTACCTTCTCCCAACGATCGCGAAAAAATTGAAGAACCCTACGTCCAAGTAGAGATGATTACGCCGGAAACTTATGTTGGCAGCTTGATGGAGTTGTCACAAAATCGCCGTGGTATCTTCAAGGATATGAAATATCTCACCCAAGGACGAACCACACTTACTTATGAGCTACCCTTAGCGGAAGTTGTGACTGACTTTTTTGATCAAATGAAGTCGCGATCGCGCGGTTACGCCAGTATGGAATATCACATCATCGGCTATCGTGAAAATCCTCTGGTGAAGTTGGATATTATGATCAACGGCGATCCCGTGGATTCCTTGGCGATGATTGTGCATCGGGATAAAGCTTACAACGTCGGACGGGCAATGGCAGAAAAACTCAAGGAACTAATTCCCCGCCATCAATTCAAAGTGCCAATTCAGGCATCTATTGGCAGTAAAGTTATTGCCAGCGAACATATCCCCGCCTTGCGGAAAGATGTGTTAGCCAAGTGCTACGGTGGTGACATCAGCCGGAAGAAAAAATTATTACAGAAGCAAGCAAAAGGTAAAAAGCGGATGAAATCTGTGGGTACTGTGGATGTACCGCAGGAAGCCTTTATGGCAGTACTGCGCTTGGATCAAAGCTGATTTAAGAGTGCTTAATGCTTGCGGCGACATCTCAACCTGAAAAAGCATAAAAAAGACCTAACCCCCTAGCCCTCTTCCCTTGTACGGAAGCTACGGTTTGACACTCCCCTGTTTATAAGACGGGGGAGTGTCAAACCTTGCTTCTTATCCCTAGCCCACAGTTGATAACCTTTGATAAGCTTTAACAAAATAACTGTTAAAAATTTCAAAATTTTAGTAAACATACTGACTGCATTTGCCACCCTTGTATTTTTAGGGAAATGTAATTTTTTAGATATTTGTAAAGTGTCGGGGAATCTAGCAGATGAAGATACTGGTACTGAGTTGGGAGTTTCCGCCAAGGATTGTTGGGGGAATTGCGCGGCATGTAGCGGAGTTGTACCCGGAACTGGTAAAGCTAGGGCATGAAGTCCACCTGATTACATCAGAGTTTGGTCAGGCATCAATGTATGAAGTGGTTGAGGGAGTAAAGGTGCATCGAGTGCCAGTGGCACATAGTAACGACTTTTTCCACTGGGTAGTCAATCTCAACCTGAGTATGGGAGATCATGGTGGTAAGTTAATTTTAGAAGAAGGGCCTTTTGATTTAATTCATGCCCATGATTGGTTGGTAGGAGATGCTGCGATCGCTCTCAAGCATAATTTCAAAATACCACTAATTGCCACAATTCACGCTACAGAATACGGACGCTACAACGGTATTAACACAGATATTCAAGGTTATATAAATGGCAAAGAAACCTTGCTGGCTTACAACGCTTGGCGGATTATTGTTTGTAGCGACTATATGCGCCAAGAAGTAGAACGAGCGCTATACAGTCCTTGGGACAAAATCGATGTTATTTATAACGGTATCCGAGCCGAAAAGAAACAGCATCACGTAGATTTTCATGCTCTGGATTTTCGCCGCCAATTCGCCACAGACGATCAGAAAATCGTTTACTACCTCGGTCGCATGACCTATGAAAAGGGTGTACCTGTATTACTTCATGCGGCTCCCAAGATCCTTGCAGAAATGGGAGGTAACGTTAAATTTGTAATCGTTGGTGGCGGCAATACTGACCATCTCAAGCGCCAAGCCTGGGATTTGGGAATTTGGCATCATTGCTATTTTACAGGTTTTCTCTCTGATAGATACTTAGATAGATTCCAAACTGTCGCTGACTGTGCTGTATTTCCTAGTCTTTACGAACCTTTTGGGATTGTGGCTTTAGAAAGCTTTGCTTCTCGTGTTCCGGTAGTAGTTTCTGATACTGGCGGTTTTCCTGAAGTAGTGCAACATACCAAAACAGGCATTGTGACTTGGGTAAACAATCCCGATTCTTTAGCTTGGGGAATTTTGGAGGTTTTGAAAAATCCAGGATATCGGCAATGGCTGGTGGATAACGCTTATGAGGATTTAAAGCGACGCTTTAGCTGGCCGAAATTAGCCAAGCAAACTGAAGAAGTATATCAGCGAGTTGTACAAGAGCGATCGCAAATTGTCTGGTAAGCATAGAACCCCGATTTTTTTAAGAAGTCGGGGATTTAAAATTTTATGAGAAGAATTCAGAACTCAGGAGCGGAGCCGGAGACGCTCCGCCTCAGGTCATAATTCAGCATGAATTCTGTACAAGTGGGTAATAGCGCAGCGGTAGCGAGTCTGCGAACGTCTGAATATTGGTTAAAACCGTACTTCATCCCGCTACGCGCTTTCGCCCCTAGTGGGCGAAACTAAAATAAATATTTTTCGTAATCAAAACTCTATCCCCTTGTGGGTAGAGTATTCTGAATTCTGAATTCTGAATTCTGACTCCTGTTTTATTTTTTGCAGAAGCGCTATAAACAACACAAGTAATATGGAGATTTTCGCAGAGTAGAGCAGAGAATAAATAATTACTCCGCGTTATTTTGTTTGAGTTAACAAACAGTACAAACCCTGTACGCTGGAAATTCTACCCTCTCTAGTGCCAGAGTTAAGCTAGTACGCGTTTAAGTTGCAGATTTTTTCGTTAAAACTGTCATTTGTCATTGATTATTCACAAAAGGCTACTAATAAATGACTAATGACAAAGGACGAATTTCACGGATAAATAAGCAATTAAAGTGCGTAACAGCCTAGCAATAATTGCAGTTTGCTCCAGAAGCTTAGTATGACAAAGGCATTCCCAAGCATAGCAAGGCGCTTGAAAAGTACAGGAATCAAGTTGTTGAAGATGGGAACCTTCCTAATAACCCGTTTTATTGCAAGCTGGAAACGCTACTTCCTGGGTGACACTGTTGATGTCCGCCCCTCCCCCTCTCCCTCTTTCGACAATGCTAGACCCTCTTTAGCGGGCCCAGTCCTTACCTTAGGTGGGGGTGGCCCCGATGTCGATGATGCAATCCAGTGGATGATCAACCAAGTTAGGGGAGGTAGTAACTCCGGCAGTAGAGTTAATGTTGTAGTTCTCCGCACGAATGGTAATCACGATTACAATCGGCTAATTTATGCCATGAAGGGCGTAAACTTTGTGGAAACTCTTCTGATTCGCAATAGAGAAGAAGCAAACAAAGCTGAGACTTATGAAAAAATCAGAAATGCTGATGTAATTTTCTTTGCTGGCGGCGACCAATGTCAATACATCCGCAACTGGAAAGATACCAAGCTTGAGGCTGCCGTTAAGTCAGTTTATCTTAAGGGAGGTGGTATTGGTGGCACCAGTGCGGGTGCAATGATCCAAAGTGATTGTGTCTATGATGCTTGTGCTTCTTCTGAAAAAGGGATTGAAACTAGAGATGCACTCGATGATCCCTACCGAGACATTACTTTTACTTACAACTTTTTCAATTGGAGTAATTTGAAAGGAACCATTGTAGATACGCACTTCGACAGGCGGCAAAGAATGGGTCGAATTATGGCTTTCATTGCTCGTCAAATTAAGGACGGTGTATCTAGCAGTGTTTTAGGCATAGCGGTTAGTGAAAGTACATCGGTTCTTGTGGATAAAAACGGTTTGGTGAAAGTTATGGGTAGGGGTGACGCGTACTTTGTACTTGGCAATCATATTCCGGAAGTATGCGAACCTCGAACGCCTTTGACCTTTTCCAATTACAAAATTTGGAAAGTTCGCAGTGGCGATACCTTTAACTTGAGAAACAGACCAACTTCTGGGTACTATCTCAGGAGTGTTAAAAGGGGACGGATTGATTCAAATCCATATTAAATGGGGAGTGGGGAG
>NZ_CAXTNE010000405.1:0-5256 GCF_964245445.1 uncultured Nostoc sp. | reverse complement strand
TTGGGCTTTCCGGTCAGCGCTGGGATGTTGAATTAGATTTAAGACATCTTAAAACTACCTTGGGAATGGATGTTTTGCGCTGTAAAACTCCTTCAATGATACGCAAAGAAATTTATGTTTATTTACTTGCTTACAATCTACTGCGTGGTTTGATGTGGTCAGCAGGTACTACTTACGCTACTCCTCCGTTGCGCTTATCACTCCAAGGCACTCGCCATCATTTAAATAACTTTATTCCCGAATTGTTAGCTGCTCATTCAACAAAACGTCTTCAGATTTATTCTACTTTACTTAAAGTTATTGCTCACAAGGCTGTTCCCGACCGTCCTGCTAGATACGAAAACGCAATTTTGAAAGCTTTAATCTTCTTTCATTAATGCTTCCAGTTGGGAGAGTAGTTTCTCTATCTTCGTCTTTTTCTTAGGATCATCCCATAATTTAGCTTTTTTGAAACGTTGGAAAGTGTTATCAACACGTTCTTTCAAAGCTATGGATTCTGTTTGAGCAGATGGCTGTGATTCAGACTGTTGGTCAATTTCTTGGATTTTCTGTTTAATTTCGCTAAGTGACAGGTTATGCTCAATTGCTGTTTTTAGGAGTTCCTTTCTAATTTGATCGTTTTTAACTCTTGCGATCACCCGTGCTTTGGTGTACTCAATTTTTCCAGAACGCAGCACTTCCAAGACATCAGGAGTCAGACTGAGTAGGGGAAGGCGATTGCGAACAAATGAGTCCCACTTCATGCGCCCCAATGCTGTAAATACATCTTCAACAAGCAAAGTTTGAGCGTTACCCGTAACGTTACGGGTAATTTTCCCTTTAACTTCATTTTCCATTCTTTGCAGCAGTTTGACGGTTTCATCAACGCTTATTTCTAGTCGCAAAGCCAAGAGTTCGAGGATACCTTCAGTTTCTTCTAGGGGGTTAAGGTCTTCGCGCTGGAGGTTTTCAACGAGGCGCACTTGATATGTAGTCGTATCGTCCATAACTCTTGCAACAATCGGTACTTCGGTTAAACCTGCTATTGTTGCCGCTCTGTAGCGTCGTTCCCCCGCTACTAACTCATAATCGCCTTCAGGGAGCGGACGCACCAACAGAGGTTCCAGAATACCCAATTTTTTTATCGAACGTGATAGTTCTTCCAGCTTTTGAGGGTCAAAGTAGCGACGGGGTTGCGAGAGAGGCAGTTTGATTTTACTAATAGCGATAGTGTTAGTAGCGTTAGCTTTATTATCACTCCCGGTTCGCCCATTTTTTTGGGAGATAGAAAAAAGCCTACTCAGGAGTAAAAGATTGACCACCAAGTTGAGTGTAAATAGTAGTCGGGAACCCAAGCGAAACAAGAATACGCTGCTGTAATGGTGAAAGAGCAGTCAAACGGGCATAAACTTCATTTTTCACCTCAATCAACAGCAGCGTAATTTCTTTAAATGCCGCAAGAACAAGTTCAGCAGTGGGACGTGCAGTTTCTCGTTTAGGATTGCCAACATAAAGTCCAGCAAGCTTTTCTTGATTTTTCTCCAGATGGCGACGAACCTGAAATTCTAAAAGGGTCAACACTCGCTTTCCCATTTGAAAGTAATCGAATCAAATTAATAACATGGTCTTCACGTTGTAAATAAATCGGTGTCAACGATAGAGGAAAGCCTTTAAGTCGGGCAAATCCTCGCTCGGTTAAATATTCATCTCTATAGGTACGAACAGCTTGCTTTAAAGAAAGTTGAGCCTGATTTTGATTGGTAACATATACTCGCCAGCCTAATAGTTGAATTTCTCGTAAAACTGCATCTTCATCGATTTTAAAATCTGGGTAGAACGAAATTCCTTCTACTGTTTGAAATGCTCGTTCGAGATATCGTCGTTTCACTTTTTGGACTCGTTTTGTTTGAATATCAATTTGAAATAAACCATTAGTCTGATAACGCTTGAGAATATCTGCTATAGCCGATTCCCATTGATCAGACGAGGTGAGTCTTTTCTTGCCACGGCGAGGTATTTTTAGTTGTGCGAGAGCATCGGAGGTTTTCTGTATACGTTCACGTAAATACTTTTCTTCTGTCTGTGCAATAGCAAATGAATGTACTACTAATTGTCGCTCCTCCCAAAATATTTCTTGCTCGTCAATCTCTACTTTTTGGAGAAATTTTAGTTCAAATCCTTCCCTACGGGACGCTCCGCGAACGGCAATATCTCTAGTTTTTCCATCTGCATAGTCATAATCAATAGTAGTTAATTCTTGTTTTTCATCCCAAACGGGTTGAAGATATTCTGCTAATTGTTCTCTTGGCGCAAGCTTTGCATTTAAAGGACAAAGATAAAAATCCCCACCCAATACAATATGAGTTCTCGTCCCCATTGATGCCATTTTACAGTCACCAATATATAGTAATCCTGACTGTTTTAGTGTTGAACGTACTCTTTCGATTGCTGGAATATATAACGGGTCATCGGCTTTTTCTCCTGACAATATTTCCGTTGCTATTGGCATTCCTAATGGGTCTAATGTCGATAACATTATTTTGACTTGTGCCAAGTCCGGGCGGTGGTCTTTGCTGTGACCCCATTGAAATAACCCTTCGGGATTTACCCCACAGTGGCTTGAAGCAGTTGTACTATCCAAACGTACCCTTTGTGGTTGTATCTCGTACACTTGCAGTAGACTACTTCCCAGTTCCTCCTCGAATGAGTACCAATTGCTATCACTGTCAAAGTAACGTAGTACTGCTTCTAGGGGGTCATCCGTAAGGTCGAGTTCACCTAACCCTTCTCCAACAAATGTTTTCAATGTTTCTAATCGCTTAGAAGCCCAAGTTTGGACGTGATTTAAACGGTGGTCCGCTTGCGATAAGATGATATGTGTTAACCAAATTACTGCTACCTGACCAAGGCTTTCACCTTGCCAATTTCCGTGTGTGGGAAAGTGCTTGTCTAGTAGCTTTTGTACTCCCATATGCTCTATTTGTGTTAGCAGTACAGGTATATCATCGACTCGTTCATTTGTAATTATGGGTTCAGTAGGCATAACATTGAACATATACCTACTGTGCGTTTTTGGGAATATCTCGCTCCCTATACTTCTGACTCCCTATTTTTCCTAACTCCTCAAAAAATGGGCTAACCGGGAGTAAATAGGCGATTAGTGTTATTAGGTGTTGCGGTCAGCCCTAGTAATAGTCAGGTACTAGGGGATAACAAGATCAGCCCTAGTAATTTAGAAAATAGCCCTAGTAAAGTTGATTTATCCCCTAGTAAAACTAGAAGCCGTGATGTGACTGACTTAGGTTAAATTCTTCTACAACGTAACCCATGACAACTCCTTTTGAACAAATGGAATTAATCTCATACAGTTCCGAATTCCAGGCTAGTTTGGAAGAATTTTTGGAAATAATGTATTCGTACAGAGGATATAAATTTGAGCCAACTGGCTTACAATCGGATATAAGGAATATTGAAAATATCTACCAAATTCAAGGGGGAAATTTCTGGATTATGAGGAAAAATGCCATAGTAATTGGAAGTATTGGATTAAAAATATTAAACAAAATAGATAAAATAGGAGAGATTAAAAGGTACTTTGTTTTACCTTCATATCAGGGTAAAGGAATAGGTACATTATTAATGGAACATTTATTATTGAATGCCAACAAAAACGAATTACATATATTAAGATTGGATACGATGAGAAAATCTATTGTAGCCAGAAAGATTTTTGAAACATATGGATTTCAAGAAATTAATAAATATAATGACAATGAAATAGCCGAAATATTTATGGAACTCAAATTAAAAACTCCCGGTTAGCCCATTTTTTGAGGAGTTAGGAAAAATAGTGAGTCAGAAGTATAGGGAGCGAGATATTCCCAAAAACGCACAGTAGGTATATGTTCAATGTTATGCCTATTTGACTGCTCTTTCACTATTACAGCAGCGTATTCTTGTTTCGCTTGGGTTCCCGACTACTATTTACACTCAACTTGGTGGTCAATCTTTTACTCCTGAGTAGGCTTTTTTCTATCTCCCAAAAAAATGGGCGAACCGGGAGTTATTAATGAAGCTCTGAGGTTCATTAACGGAGTTCAAAGACTCATTAATGAAGCTTTAAGGTTCATTAATGGAGTTCAAAGACTCGTTCACAAGTATTTATCAAAAATTAATCCGGTTTTTAGCGATTTTCGGGTAAGTCCTGATAAAATTAGTTAACGTATGAGCATGATCATGCACAACCGTATATTTACTACTTTATTTTTAATTTTATCTTTGACTACGACACCCAAGTTTGTAGTTGCTCAAAACAATATTGAACAGCTATTCCAACAAGGCGAAGCTGCCCAAGAAGCGGGTAAATACTCAGAATCAGAGGCAACATATCGCAGGATTATTCAAATTGACCCAAATAATGCCACTGCTTACTACAAGCTATGTTATGTGTTAGATGACCAGAACAAACTTGATGAAGCAATAACAGCTTGTCAAAAATCCGTTCAAATAAACTCACAAGATGCAGAAACTCACAATCTTCTTGGCTACATTTTTCAAAGACAGAAGAAATTAGATGCAGCAGTTGCCAATACGATTCGGTTAAGCTCTAAGCTGTATTGAGAATAGAAAAAGTGAGTGTTTTTAATTTAACTCCCTGTCTTCTATGTATCGGTTTCTTGGAAGGGAACTTGGCTCTAGTTTTTTTGACTACGCGAGGATTGCTTCGACCTTCTGTTTCAGGTATCTGTTTATCCAAAATTTCTCTTACAAGCCAGTTGAAAAAAAAAGGAAATTCTTCTGTTTGGAGCCTCTGAAATTTGGGAACAGCGCGACGGACAATATTCAGTGTGCCAGTAAAACTTAAACGTAAAGGAGAGATACGAGCAGATTCGGCAACTTGGAAGATGAGTCAACGCACACGACTTGAGCGGTGCCAACCTCGAAGGTGTCAACCTCAGACATGCCCGACTGCACAAGGCCAAACTGAACGGTGCAAAACTGGATGCTTATTTGGAGAATGCTGATCTGAGCGGTGCCGACCTGCGCGGTGCATTGCTACGCACTGCCGATCTACGTGGTGCCGACCTACACGATGCTGACCTACGCGGTGCCGACCTACATGGTGCCGACCTGCACGGTGCCGATCTACGCGGTGCAAACCTGACGGGTACTGATCTGACGGATACTTACATACAGGGAGCAATTGGACTTAAGAAATAACCACGGCACAAGATGTAAGTGTATTGAGGGCGCGCTCTTCGATGGCGCACATGGTAT
>NZ_CAXTNE010000404.1:0-5278 GCF_964245445.1 uncultured Nostoc sp. | reverse complement strand
GGGCAGGGAGCAGGAGAGGAAAGGGGGCAGGAGAGGAAAGGGGAACAAAAGGAGAATAAAAAATTAGCTCTTTCCCCTCTGCTCCCAGCAAGAACTGCCCCTCTGCCTCTTTCCAATGCCTAATCCCTAAAATACCCCAGTCTGTGTTTCGACCTCAATCAAATCAAAGCGATAATTTTCAATCACGGGATTTGCTAGCATTTGGTCACAAATGCGATCAAGGTCTTGACGAGCTTTTTTCTCATCAGACGATGTAATGGTGAGTTCAATGTACTTACCAATCCGCACCTGGTCAACGTTCTCGTATCCCATTTGCTTAAGACCGGATTGTACAGCCACGCCAGCAGGGTCTAAGACTGAAGGACGAAGCGTCACAAAAATTTTGGCTAGATACTTGGTTTGCACGGGCTTTTGCTGAATGCTGCGATCGCTATACTATAACTTTCTGTTCCAACTGAGTGAAAATAAGATTACGAAGCAGTTAAAGTTAATTGATCAATTAGCCCATCTAACAGCTTCAACTACAGTGGCATATTTAAATAATTGTCTATGAGAGCCATACGCACCCGCAGTCAAGAGCGTATTTTCAACCTACTGAAAACCATCAAAAAAGGCATTTCCGCTCAAGATATTTACGTAGAACTACGTAACACAAATCAGAGCATGGGTTTAGCAACAGTTTACCGTTCCCTAGAAGCCTTAAAACTCGAAGGCATGGTACAAGTGCGGAATTTGGCTAATGGTGAAGCCCTCTATAGCCTAGCGCAGCAAGACAAACACCATCTTACTTGCTTGCAATGTGGTGTATCAATTCCAATTAATCAATGCCCCGTTCATGACCTAGAAGACCAGTTAGAATCCAGCCATAAGTTTAAAGTTTTTTACCACACCCTAGAATTTTTTGGGTTGTGCAACGAATGCCAAATAAATCAAGCTAGTGGGATTAGTCAATAGTCATATCAATTTTATATGGTGTTGCACTTTATTCTCCTACAAACTAAAGCCCGTGGCTACCAGAACATAGAAGTAAAGCGGCTTACCGCAGGCTAATGATGTGAATTTTCATAAAGAAATGGTGTGAGCAGTATGAAACAATTTCGTGATTCTCTTGCGATTAAGGGTGAGTCATTGAGTACAACTGTCATAAATGCACGTACAGAGGAACGTCATTGATTTATTTAGATACAAGCGTTATCGCTCCTTTGTATTGGACAGAAGCTTTAAGCGATACAGTTGAACAATTACTACTCAATGAAACTGAAGTAGGTTTGAGTCAATTGGCTGAGGTTAGTCTTCATTTTCCATAATGATTTTTTGTAATTTTTCATTATGGATAAATAAAAAATGGAAAATTTTTTCGACTCATACTCTGATTTGATTGCACTTTTTCCGGAACAGAGAGCTTGAAAACATTCAACGGGGGGAACCTCCTCCACGGCGCTGGCTTCTCAGCAATTTGCTATAAATACTAGAGGACGCGGTTTAGCAATACCGTATCCCTGAGCGTAGGAAACTCCTAGTGTGGTGACTTTTTCTAAAATGGCATCATTTTCGACAAACTCAGCGATGGTTTGAATTCCCATCACCTGTCCAATTTGATGAATTGCCTCAACCATTACAGAATCGATGGGATTGTCCACAATGTTTTTGATGAACCCACCGTCAATTTTGAGATAGTCTACAGGCAGATTCTTGAGGTAGGCAAATGAGGACATGCCACTACCAAAATCATCTAACGCAAAGCAGCAGCCAAGACTGCGGAGGTCGTTAATAAATTCAACTGCTTTTGTCAGGTTGGCAATGGCAACAGTCTCCGTAATCTCAAAACAAATGCGCGAAGGCGGAATTTGATGTAAGGCAAACTGTTCGCGCAGAAAATCAATAAACTCATCATCATTGATACTGGCACCTGAGAGATTAACAGCGTGTATACAGCCACAGTAAGCATTTTCAGTTGAGCAATGCTCACAAGAACTACAGCAATGCTGTTCTAGCGCCGCAAATAATGTTCGCACAACCCAGCGATCAATCAGGTGCATCAAGTTGTAGCGTTCGGCTGCTGGAATAAAAGCGCCGGGTAGAATCAAATTGCCAGTTTCATCCCACAGGCGCAAAAGCACTTCATAATGCCGTTTACTTGATGGAGTTGGAGTCGTAGGTACAATAGATTGATAGTATAAATAAAATCGATTTTCTTCTAATGCTTGAGTTAGGCGCGTCACCCACTGCATCTCGCCTTGTTGTCTTGCCAAATTCAGATCGTTAGTTTGATAAATATGAACTCGATTCCGCCCGTTGTTTTTGGCAGCATAGCAGGCAGAATCGGCTGCAATCAAGACGCTAGCAATATTTGTAGTATCAGCAGTGATGATTGCAATCCCAATACTGACTCCAATTGTAAATAACTTGTCTTGCCACACAAAACGAAACGCTTTAACTCGATCTCGAAGCGTATTAGCAATGCGGATTGCCTGGTCTAATGGACACTGACTCAGCAAGATACCAAATTCATCACCACCCAAACGGGCTAGTATATCAGTTTTGCGTATCTCAGATTGATATAAGGTTGCCACTTGGCGTAAGAGTTGATCGCCTGCCGCGTGACCGCAGGTATCATTGACAATTTTAAAATTGTCTAAGTCGAGATAGCACAAAATATGAGTTTGATCGTATTGCTTTGCTATCGTTAAAGCGTTTTCTAAGTAGTTTTCAAACTCTCGACGGTTGACTAGCCCAGTTAAGGCATCATGACTAGCTTGCCAGGAGAGTTGATGTGTCAGATTGCGAGTATGTGACACGTCCTGAAACACCATGACAGCTCCGACAATTTGACCGTCTCTAGCACGAATCGGAGCAGCTGAATCATCGATTGGCAAGTCGTTGCCACTACGAGTCACAAGGACGGTATTCTTCACCAGTTTGGCAATGCATCCCTCGCGTAATGCCTTTTCAACTGGATGTGGGACGGGTTGACGAGTGATTTCATCAACCAGTCGGAACACGTCGAATAACGGCAATCCTTGCACCTCTGCCTGACTCCACCCGGCGATCGCTTCTGCAACTGGATTAAGATACTGAATCCGCCCCATCGCGTCGGTGGTAATTACTGCATCGCCAATCGACTGCAAGGTGACTTGAGCCAGTTCTTTCTCTTGGAAGAGTGCTTGTTCCAATTGCTTTTGCTGAGTAATATCGATCGCCACACCTCCGACAAAACGTTGTCCTGTTGGGTCTGTAAAGGGAAACTTGGAGACTAACCAATGATGTAAACAGCCGTCTGGAGTAGATACTGTTTCCACGATTTCCATTCCCTGCCCTGTAGCCAAAACCTGCCGATCGTTCTCGTAAACTTGTCTTGCAGTTTCTTCCGGTAGCCAGTCGAAATCAGTTTTGCCTTGTAAATCGCTTTGTTGAACCTGAAAAAGTTGTTCAAAGGGGCGATTGAGATAAACATACTTTCCTTGCTCATCCTTCATAAAGGAGACGGTAGAGCTACAATTCATAAACGTTTGGAATCGAGCCTCCATCAGTTGAGCCTGCTGATAGAGTTGGGATTGTTGAATAGCGATCGCCAACTGGTCGGCGATCGCACAGGTAAGTTCTACCTCCCAGTCCTGCCAAGAGAAAAGCTGTTTATCTCTGACTAACCACAAATTTCCCCAAACCGTTGAGCCAAAATGCAGTGGCACTAGCAGCCAAGAACCGGGAAACGTTTGAGCATAAACCTGAGCGAGTGGGTTCTCATACGTACTGATGTCTTCAAATTGGACAATTTCCAACTGCTTGAGACGAACAGCAATTTCACTACCGACATCCAAAAACTCAAATCCCAAAGTCTCAGGCAGGTCGAGATGGCGGCGGTGTTCTGAAATGGTGCGCCAAAGCTGCTGTGCTGGGTAATATTGCACAATCCCAGCTAGATCCGCTTGCAACAGTTCAGCAATTTCGTAGGTTGCAGTTAAAAAAATAGTGTTGAGGTCTAGCGAGTTGCGAATGCTATGAACGATGCGATTGAGGGCTTGCTCTCGCTGTGCTTGGTGTTTGATTTGCTGATAGAGCTGTCGTTGCCGGACGGCATAGCGTAGCGTTCGCTCTAACTGTCCGCCACTAATTTCACTTTTAGAGAGAAAGTCAGTTGCACCTAACTGCATCGCTTCGATATCAATTGTGCGCGTTGAAGAACCAGTGAGCAAAATAATGGGTGCGTCGCTGCCACTGTTGAGCATCTGCTGCAAAATTTCTAAGCCATTGTGAACGCCGAGGCGATAGTCGAGTAGGTAAACATCATGCTGTAGGCGAGAGATTGTTTCCAATGCAGTCTCATACGTAGATACCCATTCCAATTCAAACTGCGTATCTTGAACATCAGCGAGTAAGTCACGAGTGATGATGTAGTCATCTTCGTTATCTTCCACAAGCAGCACTCGAATTCGGGTGTTGTTCAAAATTGCCATTCTGCTTTTGTCCTTGGAGGTAAAAACCGCAACTTCATAGCTTTAACCAGGTTTGATAAAGTGTCTGTACGAGTTGGAGCAGGTTTTCAAAGGACTCCGGTTTAGTCATACAAGCATTTGCTCCTAATTTATAGCTACGAGCTACGTCTGATTCTGCATTTGAAGTTGTTAAAATCACAACCGGAATTTTACTGAGTTCGGGATGAGTCTTGATTTCTGCAAGTGCTTCATGTCCGTTTTTTCGCGGCATTTTCAGATCGACCAAGATGAGGTCAGGATAAATTATTACTTCTGTACCTGTATATTTACCTTGACGATAAAGTAAGTCCATCAATTCTTGACCATCTTCAACAAGATATAAAAAGACGGGAGCCGTTTCTTCCCAAGCCGTTTGAAGCAGTAAGCGATCGTCGGGGTTATCGTCCGCCACAATGAGAACAAAGGGAGTATTATGTGTCATTTAATACTATTATTTTAAATAACAGATGACAGGGAATAGGGAAAATAATACCAATTCACGTTTAATGTGAATTACGAATTACTCTTTTCGGAAAGTAATTACAAAGGTTGAGCCTTGTCCTATTTTACTTTGAGCTGTAATTGTGCCATTGTGCCGCTCGGTAATTTTACGGCAAATGGCTAGACCCATACCTGTACCTTCAAACTCCATCCGCCCGTGCAATCGTTCAAAAGCTCCAAAGATCCGCTCTCGATAATTTTCTTCAAATCCAATGCCGTTGTCTTCTACAAGGATTTGATAGGATTGGCTGCTTTGAACGAAGAGGCAGGGGGACTCGGGGCCCCCACGGAGTGGGGATTGGGGG
>NZ_CAXTNE010000403.1:0-5306 GCF_964245445.1 uncultured Nostoc sp. | reverse complement strand
GAGCAGGGGAGCAGGGGGAGTAAATTCTTCCTCATCTCCTCTGCCTAGATTACAGGGGTACGTCGAACTAGAGAATGTCACATTTGGCTATAGCCGTTTAGATCCGCCTTTGATTGAAAACTTTAGCCTCTCGGTCAAGCCTGGAGGGCGAGTAGCTTTAGTAGGCGGGAGCGGCTCTGGCAAATCTACTATAGCCAAACTGGTAAGCGGACTCTACGAACCTTGGGAGGGAGAAATTTGTTTTGATGGTCAACCTAGAAAGCAGATTCCGCAATCTATATTAACTAACTCTGTCGCGTTGGTGGAGCAGGATATTTTGATGTTTGGTGGAACTGTCAGGGAAAATTTGACTTTATGGGATACCACAGTACCAGATAAAAATCTAGTGCGGGCTAGTAAGGATGCTGCCATTGATGATGTGATTTTCTCCATGTCTGGCGGATTTGATGCAGAGCTAATTGAAGGAGCGGCTAATTTAAGTGGAGGTCAACGACAGCGATTAGAAATAGCCCGCGCCTTAGTTAATAATCCTTCAATCCTGATTATGGATGAAGCTACTAGCGCTCTGGATTCGCAGACGGAAAAAATTATTGACCAGAATCTGCGGCGACGTGGGTGTACCTGCCTAATTGTTGCACACCGATTAAGCACGATTCGTGATTGTGATGAAATCATCGTCCTTGAACGTGGAAAGGTAGTGCAACGAGGTACTCACGAGGAATTGTGGCAAGTAGAGGGGGCGTACTCACGCTTAATTAGCAGTGAAGGGGGAGCTTAATTATGGTTATCAACCAAATTAGATGCAAAGACTTACAGGGGCAACTATACACTCTTAAAGGCAATGAACCAATACTGCTAGACGACCCGCAGACCATTTGGGTGGTGCAGTCTGGCTCTATAGCATTGTTTGCTGTCACAGTTAAAAATGACATCACGGAAGGAACTCGTCGTTATTTGTTCACTAGCAATCCCGAAGAGGCACTTTTCGGAACGGCTTTTGACTCTATTCATCAGCACCGCCAACTTTTAGCAGTGCCGATGGGAGAAACAGAATTGCTGAAGGTAGGCCGAGAATACTTTGAGGAGTTAGTTGCTGATGGGGATACCAGAATAGTTGCTTTGGTGGAGGGTTGGGTCGAGCAAATCAACATTATACTTTCCCATATCGCCACTCCAGCAATTCAAGTCCGGGTAGTGGGAGAAGCGCGATTTTCTCTAATTGATGGTCAAACTCTCCAGCCGGAACCCCAGGCGATCGCTTGGGTACAAGTTCAGCAAGGAAATGTCCAGTGGATGGGGCTTGAGGAACTGACTCTAGATCCGACATCGGGAATTTTTCCCCTTAGCGATGGTATGTGGTTAGAGGCTGTGGGGGAAGTTCAGCTTGCTACTCAAAGCACAAGCGCCATCCGCAACCTAGATATCCTGTTTGAGGGGCTGTCCCAGTTTCATACTCAACTGCTGGAATATATCAACTTGCTAGAACAGCAGGAAGCGCAAGAAGAATTGCAACGGCTGACTGAGCGGGAACGTCTCAATCGCCAGGTGACAGCAGAGGCTCTGGGCGAACTAGCATCTTCCTTGGGAACTCAACAAGCAACCTTTTTCCTGGAAGGCACGCCATTGTTAGTTGTTGCCGGTGCTGTGGGCAGGTCTTTGGGTGTGAAAATTCGTCCCCCTGCTAAGTCGGAGAACCTCAAGCGGGTGAAGGAGCCATTGGAGGCAATTGTCAGGGCTTCGCGGTTAAGGATGCGACAGATTTTGTTGCGGGATAACTGGTGGCAAAAGGACTGTGGCCCTTTGGTTGCCTATACCCAAGAGGATAACCGACCAGTGGCACTCCTGCCCGTTTCTGCCACTCGCTACGAAATCTTTGATCCAAGCCTTGGTACTCGTCTGACTGTAGATGCTCATGTTGCCTCGACACTAACGCCGATTGCTTATATGTTTTATCGGTCTTTGCCCGATAAAGTTCTCAACGCTAGCGATTTATTTCGGTTTGCGCTTAAGAATCGTGGCAGAGATATACTAATTGTTTTTTTGACTGGCATAGCCGCTACTCTGCTGGGGATGCTTACACCCCACGCCACTGCTATTTTAATTGATAACGCGATTCCAGATAGCGATCAAGGGCTATTACTACAAGTTGGTTTGGGGTTGCTGGTTGCAGCTTTTGGGATGGCACTGTTTCGACTGGCTCAGGGATTTGCCCTCCTACGGGTGGAAACAATTTCGGATGCCTCTACTCAAGCTGCTGTGTGGGATCGGCTGCTAAACTTGCCAGTATCTTTTTTCCGCCAGTACACTACAGGGGATCTTCAGTCCCGTGTGACCTCGATTAGTACAATCCGTCGCCTACTAAGTGGTACAACTTTAATCACTCTG
Organism: uncultured Nostoc sp.; assembly: GCF_964245445.1. GTDB lineage: Bacteria > Cyanobacteriota > Cyanobacteriia > Cyanobacteriales > Nostocaceae > Nostoc. The sequence goes on along the minus strand of NZ_CAXTNE010000403.1, from coordinate 2,921 downwards.
ATCACTGGACTGTTCTCATTATTAAACTTAGGACTTTTGTTTTACTACAGCTGGAAACTAGCTTTAGTTGCTGTGGTTGTAGCAATAGTTGTTATAGTTGTGACGGCTCTGTCGGGGATGCTCCTTGTCCGCAAAGTTCGTCCACTGTTGGAAATAAAGGGAAATCTCTTTGGGCAGACGGTGCAGCTAATCAATGGCATTTCTAAACTACGTGTTGCTGGGGCCCAGGAGCGTGGTTTCGCTTCTTGGAGTAAAAATTACAGTCGGCAAATAAAACTGGAACTCAGTACCCAGAACGTTGAAGACGGTGTGGCACTTTTCAATACAGTCATGCCCACGCTAACTTCTGGCGTTCTGTTTTGGTTTACTATCCAACAGCTTGAATCAGCGCAGACTACAGGTGCAATCGGACTGACAATTGGGACTTTCCTGGCTTTTAACAGTGCGTTTGGTACTTTTATTAAAGGTGCTACAGACGTAAGCAATACAGTTACCGGCGCTTTGCAAGTCATCCCCCAGTGGAAACGCGCACAGCCAATTTTAGAAACTATACCAGAAGTCGATCTCAATAAAGTCGATCCTGGTAAGCTCACGGGTAGAATTGCTGTGGCTCATGCCACGTTTCGCTACCAACATGACGGCCCTTTGACCTTGGAAGATATCAGTCTCCACGCAGAGCCAGGGGAGTTTATTGCGCTTGTAGGCGGTTCTGGAAGCGGTAAATCTACTATATTCAGATTGCTACTGGGGTTTGAGGCTCCTGAAGATGGCACTATCTATTACGATGGTCAAGATTTAGCTGGGTTGGATGTTGGGGCAGTGCGCCGACAGTTGGGTGTCGTCCTGCAAAATGGCCGGATTATGTCAGCTTCTATTTTCGACAATATTGCTAGCGGCGCTCAGATTACACTCGATGAAGCTTGGGAGGCAGCTCGTATGTCTGGGTTTGCTGACGATGTTGCAGCTATGCCTATGTCTATGCACACCGTGATTAGTGAAGGAGGCGGCAATCTCTCTGGAGGACAACGACAAAGGTTATTGATTGCTCGTGCTTTGGCATTAAAACCCCGCATTTTGTTATTCGATGAAGCCACCAGTGCGCTAGATAACAGAACCCAGGCAATTGTCAGTGAAAGCTTGGATAAGTTACAGGTTACTAGGATTGCGATCGCTCACCGACTTAGCACTATCCGCAATGCTCATCGCATTTATGTACTTCAGGCAGGTCGGGTTACACAACAAGGAACTTTTGAAGAATTAGCTGCTGTTGAAGGTCTATTTGCCCAGTTAATGGCTCGGCAAATGGCCTAGTTAGTTAAGATTTATGAATTTTGCAGACGGACGCAACAACAGCCGACAATTCACCCCATCCACTGCACCCAATCGGGCGCAGATGCCACCATCGGTAGAATGATTACTCCAGTCAGTGCAAATAGCTAATCACTCTCTTTCCCCCAAGTCCCGTTCCACAACAACAGCCGACGGTGAAACACACTCTTGCCCCTGGTCATCGGTAATCATTTCTCCCGGTGCTGCTAATATTGCTTCCAGCGCGACAATCTTTTTAATTAACCGCCCCTCATTATCTTGCTCAACCAGTTCCGGGGTTACGCTCATCCCGTAAGTATCCTGTATGCGGAACTTTTCACATTCCAAAACTTCTTCCGGTTTCAGATAATCCTGATGCTGTCTGCTGATGTAATACCAATTGAAAAAATGTTTGCGACAAATAAGGCATTCAGGATAAAGTCATAACCAGTTAGGGAACTGAGCGTTATTTTTTCGGCGAGCGATCGCGGCAGCCAATGCCCCTATCTCAAAGTCCTATTAGTTGATGAGCCAATTTCGTTTGCAACTCTTAAGCCTACCCACTGTATCGGCGAGGATGATTACAGAAACAAGTGTTTTGTCGATGCAAACTAGCTAGTCATCCGTTTTGCAGAAGAACAAGTCTCATCTCAGCCAGAACGCTGCGCTCGATTTATTGCTGGTGCGATCGCCCAACTAACGGGCAATGATACTTATCGCCAGAAGCTACTTCATGTAGAGAAAGTTACTCCTATACGTCAGTGGTCTGCACGTCAAGCTTCCAAATTCAAGAAGAGTGATTACCGCCAAGGCTATCTTGGTCAGAGAAAAAACTCTTGCGTTAACGGTAGCTATACCGGAGGTATCGCTGATTTGTCTAACTAAATTATGCAGTAGATAAGGTTTGCATAATATATACAAAGAGTGTGTACAGCAAATTACATTTAGCATAATACCCTAATTGTTAGTTTATCAAACATTAAGTATTGCAAGTTAATTTCTTATCCGGTTGGAACTGGTGTACTTGAAACCGAATGACAGAGGGAAAATAAATTCTTTCCTCCTGCCTCCTGCCTTTTTTCGGTCAACAACTAAGCAACTTTTTGCAAGTGTTGCACGCGAGGCATAACTTCTTGGGCAAAACGTGTCATCTCCCGAACAAAGGGATTAAATTGCAGCATGAAAGTGTCAATACCTGCATCAACGAAAGCTGCAACGCGAGTTGCAACTGTATCATAGCTGCCAACCAATCCTGCGGCTGTGCCACCATTGCCGCCAACAGCCGGGTTTTTAGCGAAGAGTTTGAACATGGCGGCTTCTGGGTCAACTCCTTTAGCAACACTTAACTTATATTGTTCTTCCAACTTTTGCAGTGCCATGAGTCGTTCTAGTTCTGCTTGCGCTTCTTCGTCTGTAGTCCTGGCAATGACAAAGGCTGACAGACCAAAGCGCACTGGTTGGGCTAGGAAACGTGGTCGGCCCAAAACTTGCTTAATTACTTTGCGGACATCTTCAATCGGCTGACCGTTGATGAAGTACTGTCCGTTCGCTCAATTTTGAGGGGTGAGAGATAATTATGTCTTGCACAGCTTGGAATGTAGCTGATAGAGAGA
>NZ_CAXTNE010000402.1:0-5328 GCF_964245445.1 uncultured Nostoc sp. | reverse complement strand
CAGCATAATCAAGGGTTTATATAAAAGATCATACTTTTCCTACTTTTCCTACTTTTATTGATTTTTTCAATAAGTCTTGCCGTGGTTAAATGTACGCCACAATTGAAAACCATACCAAATAAGCATCTTATCCAATACTGTTCGGTTAAGTAAGCAGCAATTCTCATTTTGAAAAGAAAACAGAAAAGAAAAAATTTTCAAATTTTCTATTAAAATAAGAGAACTTTTATGGAGTTATTATTCTTTTGTACTGGAGTTTAGACTAAGCCATCCAAAAAGACCCAGCAGTGCTGAGTTAATGAGAGACGTAATGATATTATGAATAATCTTGAGTATTAAACCGCAACTGATGGTTCTTTACGTGGTGGAGTTACTGTTTTTTTGACAATTGGGCATCGGTTTTTACGGTGACGCTTTTTTCCTGTTTGCCAGCCAGGGGACTTTGCGCGAGGTTTGGGTGATCTTGTTGGAGTACCAATCACCGCAAAAACTCCTCCCATAGCTTGAGCAACTCGCCCAGGGGTCAATTTATCAGAGGACTTCTGCCAAGGTAAAGGATTATCAGTCACGATATCACGGGCTAACCACAATTCCCAAGTCATGAGGGGCATCAGGTCACTCCACTGCTCACACTGCTTGGGAGTACTAAACTTGGGCACAGTCCAATGTAAACGTTGCTTTAAAAAACGATACCAGTGGTCAACGGTAAAGCGACGCAAGTAAAGTCGCCAAACCTCTTCTAAGGGAGGCATTTCTTCCCCTACCCAAGCTAACCACAAAGGTTTTGATACTGGTTGATTACCTTGTTCATTAAGACGTTCAACTTTAATCAGTGACATAGGACGTGTCGCCGCTTTACGGAAATGTAAATTTTTCCACAGGCTAACCCGTACCCGTTGTAGTTTCGGATCATCTACCTCGAAGACAGATGCAGCCTCACTCCATGTTGTGGGAACATTTACGTTTGAATTTAGACCCGTGTTTTTTGGGTCGTCCTTAGTTAGTAAAAGTTTGGTTGCATTCTCGAAATGTTACAAGTCCGAGTGAGCTTGATTCTCTTCAGATTGATGAACTAGTCAAAACCATGTGTTTGGCTTGGGCTGGTAATAAGTTTGTCCATCCGAATCATGCTGCTAACTCTTATCAGAAGCATGTAGTTGACGCTGTAGCACGAGGGGTAGATGAAACAACAGCAATCAGCGACTGGATGGAGGGAGCGCTTGCACAATTGCCTGAACTGAATTGAAAACAGAAATCATACTTCAAGAAGAATAAATTCGGCAGCAATCTTAACGTTCTCTTAGAGGGTGTTTGAAAAGTCGGGTATGTTGTAAAAAAGCTCTCTCAGTATACGCTGTGAATAGATAGAACACAGCACCGAGAGAGCGACATGAGTAAAGCCAGATAGAGATGGGAAAACAAAGATAGACCATGTGACAGAGATGCTGCAAAACCTGGTTTATCATAAGAGTTTACCGTTTCAAGCCGTCTTGATGGACACTTGGTATGCAACAAATAAATTGATGTTATATATTGATGAGTTAGGAAAATATTATTATTGCCCTCTGAAACATAATCGACTTGTTGATGATACGGCAGGTAAAAAAGATTATCAAAGAATTGAATTATTATCTTGGGATAAAGAGGAGTTGAATTAGGTAAAATAATTAAAATAAAAAAGTTTTCTCAAGCTAAAAAAGTGAAGCTTTTCCGGGTCACTGTCTTCACCGACAGAACGGATTTTATCGCTACAAACGATTTATCTCAAGATTCTACGGACGTTGTACAAAAAGTGTGTAAGGTGCGATGGAAGGTTGAGGAGTTTCATAGAGAATTAAAACAATTGACTGGTATTGAATCGTGTCAATGTCGCAAGGGTCGGATTCAAAGAAACCATGAAAGCCTCGCGCTATTTTAGTCTGGCTTAGACTCAAAACTTTAGCTTATAAAAGTAGTCAAACAATTTATCAAATTAAACATGGATTATTGTCAAATTATTTAGTTCAGCAACTAAAACGTCCGGATGTTCCCATGTTTATCTCCTAGTTGTTTGGCGCACGGCGCGGCTATACCGCGCGATTGCTTGTGACAGTTGCGTAAGTCCTGTAACCAATAAATTACGGTTGTATGGTGAACTTCTTTATCACGCTGAATTGCTCGAAATCCGATGCCATTGACGTATGACCTTAAACATTCTTGCTTGATTTCATCTGAGTACCCTTTTGCTGGATTCTAAACATCGATAAATTGACGACCACAATTGACACAAATGTGATTTTGTTTACCTCTTCGTTTACCATTTTTTCTAATTTCAGTAGAGTTGCAGTATGGACATTACACAGTAGATGACCTCAATTCATCCCTCTATTATGCAACGCCGGCTACTTCTAAATTACAGTTCACCCTGTATTTCAATTACAAAATTATAATTTTATCCAAACACTAATCAATTTAAAATGGAGCGATAAGCCAAGTCTTCAATAGTTATGAACTACCTACCTTTATAATTCCCAGCTTCCTGCTATACCACGGCGGCCGCCAATACTTCTGGCTTTGTGCATTTTTAATTCGGAATTGGGTTTTGGGAAAAGGTTAAACGCTACCTAGCCGGAAACTGTTACAACTATTCTGGCAGTAACCCGAAGAATCTCATTGCCGCAGTGGACAAAGCGATTTATAAAGGGGGGCATCATTTATTATGCCGCTCTGCTCAGAAAGCCAAGTCTAAGTGGGGAACTCAAGCATTGGAGGAACGTTTTCGCTGCAAATTCCCTCACCTGCGAATCCTGAGAATTGACAACGAATCTGTTGCTGACCCCTCACATGGTCGAATGCCACTAAGAAAAGAGCAAATGTATTATTTACAAGGGTTTCATCACTTTGGAAAAACGTAGGCTAATCAAGCAGCGATCGCAAACTGAGAGTTGCAGATTATTTTGATTCCCGCCCTTAAAACTATTAGTTTTCTAAACCCCTTACCAGGCAAGTATTTCAGCTTTTCTTAGTGCCATTCCTCACATGGTCAAAGTAGAATGCATCTTCCATGTAATACACTGCTAGTCTAGCTCTAGCCGTGTATTACACGGAAGAGTTTATGCTGAAACGGGATATTCAGAGGAAGTTGGCATGAAAGCGAGATGCGTGTAAGAACCTGCAAGATTGTTTGAAAACCCTTATCCTGTATGATTTTGATAATTTGATACAGAAAGGTCAAAAAAGCCGTATTTGGTAACGAGAAATCAAGCCTTTTGGGGTCATCTTGCCGGAAAAAACACAGATGTCGGCTCAATGCCAATCAGCCACTCACTTTATTGGCCGCGAACCGAGGATGAGAATATCCACCAGTCGCCGGGCGCTTTGCTGCCAGTCAGGAGTGGATGCTACATTGGCAACGCCAATCAGAGCCCGGAGCAGATCGATCGGATCGAGGTCTTCGCGGATATCACCGTTTTCGATCGCCTGTTTCACCAGTGCCCGAATTGCCTCCCATATCTGGGTGTATGAACCTTCAAAAACCTGCTTCGGATCTCCCACCAGGGCATTCAACGCAGGGGCGATGATCTGTTTCGCGGCAATGTAGTCAACAAACAACAGCATCCAGGCGCGCAGCGCTTCGAGTGGAGGCAGTGTCTGAGCAAACTGCCGTTCCGCCGCTGCCAGCTTTTCTACCTCACTCCGATAAACCGCCACCAGAAGGTCCTCACGGGTCGGGAAGTGACGGTACAAGGTTCCCGGGCCGACACCGGACTCCTTGGCGATTTCGTCTAGGCTTGCGTTGGCACCGTACTGAGAAAACGCCTGCTTTGCCACTTCGAGAAGGCGCTCGCGATTCCGCTGCGCGTCACGCCGTGGACTTCGGTCTGAAGATTGTGAACGTTTCGTAGCCATGCAAAAGAGCTTGCAAACGGAGACAGTCTCCGTTAATATAGGAAATGTGGAGTTCAACTCCGTTTTAGCAGATATTCAGGATTCAGGCGATGAAGCCCGAGTGAATTTTATCAACCACATATAAAGAGACTAACTCATGCGTGTTTTTGTTACTGGTGCTACCGGATTTATTGGCACTCCCGTCGTCAAGGAACTGATTGCAGCCGGGCACAAAGTCCTTGGCATGGCCCGTTCGGACGAAGGGGCAAAATCCTTAGCGGACATCGGCGCAGATGTTCATCGCGGCTCACTGGAAGATATTGAAAGCCTGCGCCGTGGTGCCGCGGCGGCTGATGCTGTCATTCATTTGGCCTTCATTCACGATTTCTCGAATTTCGTGGAGAATAGCGAGATCGACAGGCAGGCCATCGAAGCGATCGGTTCTGAACTCGCCGGTTTTGATCGCCTATTTATTGCCACATCAGGGCTTGCGGGATTAGCTGCACCGGGACAGCTTGCGACCGAAGATAGTGTCATATCGCCGAATTTTCCATTCCCGCGTGTTTCAGAACAAACGGCGCTTGCGCTGGTACCCAAGGGTGTTCGTGTTTCAGTTGTACGCCTGCCTCAAGTTCACAACACTGTCAAGCAAGGACTTGTTAGTTCTGCCATCGCCATAGCACGCGAGAAAGGTGTTTCCGCCTATGTTGGGGAAGGTCAGAATCGCTTGGCGGCGGCAAACGTTTTGGATGTCGCCCGCCTTTACAGGCTCGTGTTGGAAAAGAACGAAAACGGTGCCAAGTACCATGCGGTAGCCGAAGAAGGTGTGTATATGCGTGATATTGCCGAAGTTATCGGTCGCGGCCTGCAGATGCCTGTGAAATCAATACTGCCAGAAGAAGCGGAGGCTCATTTTGGATGGTTTAGTATGTTCGCTGACCATGACCTTGTAGGCTCAAGCGCTATCACGAGAAAAAAACTGGGCTGGAATCCTACTAGACCGGGCTTGATTGCTGATCTAGAGCAGATGGATTACCAAGGTTAGGCGAATTACACTGAAGTTTTAAGTGAATTTCAGCATCGATCATATCGGCTTCACTCTCATCCAATAGTTAGGGGCAGCGGATCGCCCCAGTCCACCAGAAAGCAGAGGGATTCTAATAGGCTCACGGGTATTGTCAATTTAACCGTTCAAGGGCTTGCTGATTGAGAAACTGTCTGATTTTCAAAGGCTGAAAGACTGATTTCTGCGTGACTCTAAGTACACTCATTCTCAATAACCAGCGCCAAATTCAGTTAAATTGACAATACCGTTTGATGCCCTCGTCAATCACGCTGGAGTTGGCATCGATGCCCCTGATTAAAAAACCTTGCGACAGAACCTAGATGTCTAGGAGAAACATCGAGTCATATCATGTCCGGCTAAAGACTTATCATTAAAACCGCAGGGGGCAGGGGGCA
>NZ_CAXTNE010000401.1:0-5354 GCF_964245445.1 uncultured Nostoc sp. | reverse complement strand
TTTTTAGCGATCGCTGGTTTTTGATCCTACCTCACCAAATCGCGTTGCTCCCCTGGAGGAGTGCCTGTGTAGTCACCTATAGCAACACCACTAATATTGGCGTTGGTTAAACCATTGAAGCTAGTGAGAGCCGCACTACCAGCACTAACAGGGGGCGTCGTCGGAGTAATCAAAACTAGACGGTTTCTGACAACGTTTTTACGGCTACCTGCTACCAATTTACTTGGGCTTGAATTTTGCAGGACATTTATTTGGTCGGTAGCGGCAGAAATGAAAATATCTGCTGGTGCTCCTGCTTGTATTTGGCTTAACAAGGTACCAGAAGCACCAAATGTATAAACAACATTGACACCTGGGTTAGCATTTTGGTACTGAGTCTTGATGGCATTCAGTGCGTTTGTTAAGCTGACAGCCGCATACACGTTAAGTGTGGTTGCAGATTGTGCTGGTGAGAAATTGACAAACTGCCAGCCTATTACTAGCATCATGCTGGTAACTGCCGTAGCAATCCAACCAATAAGTTTTCTTCTGTTCATAAAAGTCATAGTTTGGGGAAATTATTACCTAAAAGTCTCATTGTTGACATACCTGACTTACGCACAGGCAACCGAAAAATCAACTACCTACACAGATGGCAGAGGTAGAGGGTATAGATACAGCCTTTTGCAACTACATGAGGTACACCCCTCCCCAACCCTCCCCTTTCCAAGGGGGTGGGGTATTGTTGTACCTCATCAAGTTAAAATTTGCTGCAAATGGAAGTTAGAGAAGGTTTATACGTAAGTTCTACGCATAATAAATTCTGCAAATAAACAGCCAATCACAATTACTACAAGCATTAGTGTGATAGACCCTTTATTATTTCCAACTAGAATTACACAAACAGCAAGTGAAATGTATTTAGTGATGAAATAATATCAGTTAAATCTGCACAATACCAACATTTTTGGTCAGTAAATCCTGACAAAGAGCTATGGCAGGTGCATCTAAGTTATTAAAAAGCTCGAAATTACATATATAGCAAAGGTTTCATTAGAAAATTCCATATAGCTCCTATGAATAGCTAAAACCCTATTTATACCAACTAAATACTTTTAAGTATCTATTTAACTAACTTTTTTGGTAAAGCAAGTGCTGTGTTGATACTAGTGAACAGCGATCGCTCCTACCGTTGCATAGAAAAAGGAGCGATGCCTGCGGTAGTAAACTACGCATCCAGGAGTCCCCATAACTCATCCGCCCAGACAATATATGTATAATTTTCTACTTGTATAAAGATATAGACAATTGTTTATGATATCAATAAAAATTTGTATTCGACATACTTCTAACGATAGATAGATTTTATTAAATAAATAGTTTAGATTTGTAACAAGTTACACAGAACTAGGTAAAGCACATGGCCAATATAGTTGACACCGCCGCTAATAATGGTTCTTTCAACACACTAGTTGCAGCAATCCAAGCAGCTGGTTTAGTAGATACACTGAAGGGCCCCGGGCCATTTACCGTCTTCGCACCTACTGATGAAGCGTTTAATAAGCTTCCAGCAGGTACAGTAGACGCATTACTTCAAGATATTCCCAAGCTCACAAAAATCTTGACCTATCATGTAGTCTCAGGCAAGGTACTAGCTGCTGATGTAGTTAAATTAAAGACAGCTACAACAGTTGAAGGTTCAGATGTAAAAATTGACGCTTCTAATGGAGTTAAAATCAATGATGCAACTGTTGCAGCAGCAGATGTTGCTGCTGATAACGGTGTCATCCACGTAATTGACACAGTTTTGATTCCTGCATAAGCAAACGTCACAATAGCTAATGCTATTTCTGGGGCGACGGCTACCTGTAGTCGTTTCTCTATGAGAGTCTGGTTGAATGTTTTTTAGTAAACAGCAACTACCAATAAATCCATTTAGATACTGTCTAGATGGATTTATTGTTTCATGCGTTTAGATTTAATTAGGTATAATCAAATTTTTAGTTTAGCCAAACCCAAATAACGGATACCTTCGGGGGAAATATCAAAACGGCAAGGTAATACTTCTAAACCGAGAGCGATCGCATCGCGTAATAACTTACCATATATAGGATCTGTGCGATCGCCAGGGGAGAACTCAGTACAATCACCGCGATTGATAAAGTAAAGCATCACCGCACGAGTTAGAGGTAGCAGTGCCATTAGTTCTCGCAAATGCTTTTGTCCTCTTGTAGTTTCCGTGTCAGGGAATAAAGCTAGTCTCCCTTCAGACAAAGTTGTATTTTTCACTTCTAAATAAATCGGGCGTTCCTCATCACTCCCCGTTAAAAAAAAATCCACTCGACTTTTTTTATCTAGCCCATAAACCACCTCACCCTTGATTTGGCTATAGTCGCCCAATTCTGGGAAAAGATATTTCGCCAAAGCTAGCTTTACCACCCGATTGGGCAAGAAAGTATTTATGCCTACCCAAGTCGGCTCGTTGTCATGTACCTGAATTAGTTCTAAAGTGTAAGCCAATTTGCGGTTAAGATTATCGCTTTTGGAAAGCTGTACAGCACTTTGGGGAGTTGATACTCCAGTCATTGGCCCTGTATTTGGACAATGTGCTGTCACTATTTCGCCGGAAGTAAGTTGAACGTCAGCAAAAAACCGCTTGTAGCGTTTTAGCAGAATACCTGAATACAAAGGTGGGTAACGGTAAAGCCAATCTATCATTATAAAACCTTGTTGCTGCTAGTAAATATACGTCGATTCCTTACCCACCTACCTCTCAACAGCAAATATTTTCAGCAACTACTCCGCCCTATGACAGAAATTGAGTAATTTTATATATCATAAAGTGTCACTTTTTGTAGTCAAATTAACAACATATTAATATAAAGTAGCATATACTAGGTGTTATAAGCCTCCCATAAAGAAAAATCCGGGAGAATTCCAACGTGCAAGGAGGTAAATCCTATGCAACAAGTGCGGGCATCAACGGAATTAGAATATGCTTTTCTCTTTACTCTAAGAAAGGTAAATTCGATAAATCTAGAAGGTTTCAAGCCATTTTTTAGGAATATGCCTATTGACCCTTATATCAAAGGCAAGTTTCGTTCGAGGAGATTATCTCGGTTCACAGTTTCTGGAAATGAGTTAATCAAATTACCTCATGGCCACTTTTTTCAAAGTAAAGAGTATAATCCATTATTGGGAGACTTAAAAAGAGAGTTTGCAGAATTAGATGATGCACTCATAGAACTCGATATTTTTAGAAACCTTGTCTTAGCATTTAGTGATTCTTGTAAACTTCATCCTGAAGCTGAAATCGGAGTTCATCAAATTAGAATTATTTGCTCACCAGATAATTTTGGTAGTCCAGCCCCTGAAGGCATCCATCAAGATGGAACTGATTTTATTGGCGTTTTTTCAGTAAATAGAGATAATATTCAAGGTGGAGAAACACATCTATATACTGCCAAAAAAGAAAAACCTGTGTTTAGCAAAGTTCTAAATCCGGGGGAACTATTATTGGTCAACGATCATGAGTTTTTCCATTTCGCCAATCCCATCAAACCACAAACTGATGCTCAAGGAAGTTGGGATATTTTTGTACTGACTTCTCCTAGCTTACTTTCAGAATAATTCTCGTTAACTGTAAATATTTTACAATCTAAGAGATATGGGGAATTGAATGTAGTCATTTCCCCAGCTTTTTTATTTGTAATTGGAAATAATCATCTTGATAATGGTTTATTTAACTTGATTGCTAAAGTTGCCATATCAATTCATAAAACCACAATTTTTTCTATCGTTGAAATCATATTAGCCCTGTTAGTTAGTCCGGCATCTTCACAAACCGGAAGCATAAATCTAGAGTAACCACAGATTTTTATCGATACATTTTTAAATACACGAGAATGAAACAAAGACACGCTTAATACTTAAAATATGAAGGGTGAGTGCATAGGTTAGGCTACGAAACAAGCGTGCTGGAATTCAACTAACTGAATCAACCAAACAAATGCCATGAATGACGAATTCTACAATAGAGGATTGGAAAAGGCTAGGCGAAAAGACTACGCTGGAGCAATTGAAGAATTTAACCATGCTTTACAACTGACACCTTATTTTACCGAAGTTTACTTGCAACGGGGTTTGGCATATTATGACTCAGGAGCAATCCTTAAGGCTGTTTCAGACTATACCGAAGCCCTGAAGCTGAATCCTGAGAGTGTAGAGGCATATTATTGTCGTGGATTGGCTAGGGTGGCGCTGAAAAATTTACCAGGGGCGCTAGACGATGTTGAACGCGCTATTCGTCTCAATCTCAACTATGCTTCTGCTTATTATCTGCGGGGGATAGTGCGGCGCAAACAGGGTTATATTCAAGAGGCGATCGCTAACTTTAAAAAAGCTGCACAATTATATCTAGAACAACAGGATAAAGACAATTGTCGTCTGTGTGTGGAGCAAATTAAACAGTTACAACCCCAAGAATTACCTGTTGTACAGCAATCACGTTCTCCAAATGCGCCCATTTTATCCACAAATGAATATTTCACGCAATTATTAGAAAAGGCTGAAAAGGGAGATACGCAAGAGGCACTAGCTGATTTAAATTGGGTATTAAAAGCTGATCCGCAAGATGCCCAAGCTTACTGCTGTCGTGGGGTTGTGCGTTGCAAAATGGGGAATCATCGAGAAGCGATCGCAGATTTTAATCAAGCATTGCGACTAAATTTTCAAGATGCCATTGTCTATCGCAACCGAGGTAAAGCCCGTTCTATATTGGGCGATCATCAAGGTGCGATCGCGGATCTGAATCAAGCACTCCAGATGCAACCCGAAGATCCTTTAGTCTATATTGCCAGAGGCAATGCTTATCGAGCAATGGGTAACTATCTCGGTGCAATTCAAGACTACACCCAAGCACTGCAATTCAATCCTGATGATGCTCAAGCTTACTATAATCGCGGCATTGTCTATACTTGCACAGAAGAAATGCAAAATGCCCTGGAAGATTATCAACGGGCGGCGAGTATTTTTTGTGAACAAGAAGACTGGGGAAATTATCAACAAGTCTTAAGTAGCTTAGAAAAAATCCAAAAATTTAGTCCAGAGTCAAAAAAGCAAAAATATAACCTACTACGTCAGCGACTTTTGCGAATGGTTGGTGGATATTGGGAAATTGCCGAACGATTAATTCAGCAGAAGCAAGATTACCATCCTGGGATGTCAGACGACTGGTATTTACAAAAAGTGATTGATGACTTAGAACGCGATCGCGGTAGATAATATCATATCCGCCAAATTACCCATAATAAAAGAACCCCACCCCCAACCCCTCGCCGCTTGCGGGGAACTCGGGGCCCCTCTGGGAATTAGGG
>NZ_CAXTNE010000400.1:0-5420 GCF_964245445.1 uncultured Nostoc sp. | reverse complement strand
ATTATATCTATACCTAAATCTCCAGATCATACTATTAATATATCAGAAGAAAACCAAGCTAGCTTTATATTTTTTAGGCTAAGAAAAGTTATTAATCTAATTGCCTTTTTTAGCGGGGGACTGTTTTTCTTAAGATTAATTGATTGGGAAGAAATCTTCATAAGGATCACTCATTCTAGTCTAGAAGTATCGACATTTTTTTTAAATAAATTAGATTTTAATGCTTTATTGTCTTCAAATTTTTATCTTATACTTTGTTCTATTTTGTCTATAATAATCTATGGGTCTTTTCTTCAGCTAGGCAGTGCTTCACACATTGAAGTAACATATTACATCAAACTTAAAAATTTATTAGCAACTGGACAATATTTATTTTGTTTAGCATTAGGAGGTTCATTTTTTGGAGGTTTAATAGCAAGTATAACTGGTTCAATTGTTGGTGCAATCGGAGGGGGGGTTTTTGGTCTAATTAGTGTAAATATAAATAATCCTAATATTTGGAGGCAGGGCAGAAACGTAATTACTTCTGCTTTAGGAGGTGCATTACTTGGAGGATTAATTGGCCATCTTCCTGGTTCTATTTGCGGTGCAGTTATAGGTGGTATCTTTAGTGTATTCACACAAATTTAATACGACAAATATTTTGTTAATGGAAGAAAATTAATGGCTATCAGCAACTCGTATAAATTGATTTTGTGGGGAATTATCTCTGTATCTTTCCTAATACTTTATTTTTTTCGTAGTGGAAGACAATTTCCAAACTTAGTAATTACAATTAATATGGCTTTGGCTTCCGGTGCTTTAGTAACTAGTATAAGCTTATTTTGGCAATTAATTTCATCAGCAAATCTTAGGACAATTCTTGAGAAGGAAGTTGGATTTGATATAACTGCACTGTATTTAGGAGTAGTTGCAGCTGGTTGGGTATCGTTACAACCCATAGCACAATTGTTCCAACCTAGTTCTTTTATTGGTAAAGTTCAAGAATGTGAAATTTATAGTGGTAAAATATTGTACTATAGATTATCTTGCCATAATAACCAAAGTTATAGAATTGTATTAATGGAAGATACATTTAATCAACTCATTTCAAGAAATGGTTCTACAAGTTTAATTCAAAATCCTGATGATTTAATAGGTAAAAATGTAACTATAATTGATGTATCTCCTATTGTTATAGGGAGAAATCGTGAATTAAGAGTTAATGAGATTCAACAAATTTTTATTAATTAAAGATTAAATAGTTTGCTCGTAATTATACAAGTTAAATTTTTTATAACCACTTCTAACAATATAGAATTATTTCTACAGCTAATTATAAATAAGTTGTTTGTATAGATTTCTCAAAATTTAAATAATTTAATTGAAAAGTTATTGAATATAATAATTGTGTTGGGAATAAATAAAAACTACAGTATTTGTTAAAAATAGTTTTTAATCTTACATCAATTGTTCAAATCCTTGATGTGTTGGGGTGGTATTTCAATTGCAAAATTAATGTGGAAGCTTATAGTCCAATACGGTTCAGTTAAGCCCAAAAAATAAATTGCGTAGGTTGGGTTGAGGAACGAAACCCAACATTTTCAGGCATTAGTTGGGTTGAACGAAGTCAAACCCAACCTACAATTATCTTTAACTGAACGGTATTGGACTATAAGCTCATCATCAAGTGTCAGCCAAAGCAGCCTGTTAGCGAGCCTGGAGCCGTACTATAACTTCTTCCCCATCCAGGAGTTCGCTTCTCTGAGCTTGGTCAATACCCTTTTGAATTTCCTCTTGCAAGCTTTCTAGTTTCAGTTGGTTTAGCTCCTTTTTAAGCTGTTGCAATCGATTAAGCATCTGCTGGAAATTACGGGCATCTTGAATCACCCCTGCCGCTTCCCCTTTCAAACTGATAACTGTTAAAATCTTATTCCCAGTTGCCCGTTAAACCCACGAATAGAATTGTAACCAGCACCAACAAAAACGTTATTAGTAGCACCTACCTGAACGCCACCTGAAACTGCAACACCTTTATCTTCTGAATAAAGTCCAACTCCTACATAAGGTGAAATTACAGGCAAACTGATAAATTTTAAAACATCTACTCCCGTAGCACCATCAGGGCCAGTTCCTAACTCAACCCCAAAATTTAAAGCCCTAGCTCCTACAGCATAAGTTACATCACCATCTTTTCCACCGACTGAAACCCAAGGTTGCGGTATAAGTTGAGCCGATGCCTGACTTGGGGCAAATAAAGCTAGCAAACCGATGGATGTAATGAATGTTTTAGTAATAATCGCTATTTTCACGTTATTCTCCTCCACTAACTGCTGCATTTTAATTTTTTTCTCACAACTACCCTTGCTTGAGCAATACTGTTATAGCAACGGACAAGAAGCTTAGGACAACAATAAAATCACAAAGCTATGTTCTTGAAGGCGCGTTTCCTGCCAACTGTCCTAACGGCTTTAGCGACTGCTATAACTAGGGTTTGTCTATGATGGCTAATCGTGACGGATTAAACGTCATTTGAGTGCCGGATGAGTGCAAGCATTATTTTATTCATCTAATATTAGTTACAGCAACTTTCGTATATTTGAAACGTAGGGGCATAAGAGTACAAGGAGTAAGGGACTTCCAACTAAAAAAATATCCTATCGCGGTGTAGGCAGGGGGGCAGGGGGCAGGGGGAGAAAAAAAAATATTATCTGAGTAAATTGGATAATTTATTTTCTGGAAGTCCCTAAGACTCACAGTAATTCTTCCGCCTTGTCTCACCATCCTCTTCTGATCAGGTATATTTGCTAGCAAATGCTGTCGCCAAACAAGCAAATGCGATCGCCAAACAAGCAAATGCTGTCGCCAAACAAGCAAATGCGATCGCCAAACAAGCAAATGCGATCGCCGAACAAGCAAATGCGATCGCCGAAATAACAAATGCGATCGCCAAACAAGCAAATGCTGTCGCCAAACAAGCAAATGTTGTCGCCAAACAAGCAAATGCTGTCGTCAAACAAGCAAATGCTGTCGCCGAACAAGCATTTGCGGTATCGAATGCCCACTCCCAAATAATCTAAACTAACACTTTAATTAATCTAGGACTTACGCACTGTACAAATGCATTGTGATGTGCATTACCTAAAATAGGAAGTTTTCAGGCTTTTCTTAATTATCCTGCGATCATAAATAGACCATGCTGTAGGGAACATTGCTGTGCCCTTACGAAAGATATGGTTTTGAACCTTGATTCATATTTGGTATTTCTTGTCAATGCGTAAGTCCTATAATCAAGGTATATTAACAGTATGATTAGATGACTATATGGATAATACATATAATTGTTTATTGCCACCTGGGTACGTTATTCGCAAAGCGAAACCTTTTGATATGTGGTTAATTCGTTTATTTATTATTAGAGGAAGACTTGACCCTTCTCAACTAAAATGGCAGCAATTTTGGGTTGTTGAGCATAATCGGTCTTTAGTAGCTTTCGGACAGCTACGAAACTTTGAATTTGCACAAGAAATTGGCAGTCTATCTGTTTTACCAGCTTACCGAAATCGGGGATTAGGGACTTTTATAATACAGCATTTAATTGCTCAATCTACTCAACTGCTTTATTTAAAATGTTTAAAACATAAATTAGAATTTTTTTACGCTCAAAGAGGCTTTATATCTGTCAGCTATGAGGAATTACCAGTATCACTCAAGTATAAGTTTCGCCTGTCTCAATTACGAAAGAATTTACTAAAAGCTTTTGTACTATTTATGAAGTATCAAGCTCCCATCTGAAACACTTGTCTGCATCGCGCATATTTTACATATTTTTTGATCCTCACGGCAGCAACCCTACTCAAAAGTGGAAACATCTCGCAGCAAACTAGGAATTTCCCCTTGAGATAAAGGAAACTCCAGCAATGTTTCTCTAAGACCCAAATACCCAGATTCAGCAAACGACAAAAGCATTCGTGAAAGCGCTAGCCAAACCTCCGGTTCGTATTCCCAATCACGATAACGCGAAGCTTTACCAGCAATTGAACGTAGCGCCCAGAAATAAGAGTTTCTCACCACCGAACCACCCTTCTTCAACTCTGGCAAATCTTCGTGGTGGATAAAAAGTATTTGATTTTCAATTCTGGCTCTCATGTCAATTTTAGATTAAAAGTAAATCTTAAGTAGGGTGCATTAAGGCTTTAGCCTAATGCACCATATTGTACGGCGGTGCATCGTTTTTATCTTTTCTCTGTGTTCTCTGCGCCTCTGTGGTTCAATAAATAACTTTTAAACCGTAGAGGCACAGAGAAGCCAGTGCGCCCTTGCGGTACCCCGACTTGTACCCCTACGGGGATCTTGCTACGCTCTTAGCGTTCCCACAGGGTAGCAACTGGCGCAACGCACAGAGGAAAGCAGAGATTTTGTTATTGCAAAATCTCTAGATTTAATACCTAAAAATTAGCGTTTAAACCCAGACGAAAAGTGAATCCAGGGCTATATATGCGATTAACTCGCTCATATTGCTCACCGAGTAGATTTTCTAAATAGACTGTCAATCCTAAATTGGTAGTTAAAGGTATACGACCGGTGAAATCTAAATTCACGAAAGATGGTGCAAAATCTGTAGGCTTGTCAGTAGAGTTAGCAAAGATGGATCTGCGAGCGCCACTATTGTAGGTAATATACAAGTTAGCTTGCCATCCTGCATTTTCATAACCTACACCAGTTTGAAGTACAGAGTAGGGAATTAAACCTAACTGCAAACCTTTCTCTGTACCTGTTTTTATTTGAGCATCTGTATAAGTATAGTTGAGGAAAGTTGACCAGCCAGCCGCAATTTTAAATTGCAAAGCTGCTTCTAAACCATTGGTATCTACTAATCCAATGTTTTCCCATCTTCCGGCGATGACTCCCAAGCGATCGCCTATACTACTACCAAAGTAAGTAAACTGTCCAATCAGATTTTGAGAAAAGTTTACATCTACTCCTGCACTCCAAGTAGAGCCAGTTTCCGGGCTTAAATCAGGATTAGGTGTCCAACCATGAACCGTATCATAAACATACAACTGATCTAACCCAGGATTGCGTTGTGCCCCTGCCCAACTTCCACGCACTGCTACTATTGGTGTGACAGCATAACGTAACCCAAAACTAGGATTGAGATAATTTCCAAACTGGCTATCAAAGGTTTGCCTTAGCCCTAAATCTATTAGAAAATTATCGCTAATATTCCAAGTGTTGACAGCAAATAAAGCTGTATTGAACAAACTCCGATCTTCCTTTTCGTTTTCGGTAATCCTAGTAGGATCTGTACTCAAAACATCACCGATTAAATCGGTGTTTTTCAAATCTAATCCCCAACGCAATTTATTATTGGAAGTAATTTTCCACGGGAGCGATGCGATTTTGTGAGATGCCTTACTTCGTTTGGGCAGGGGGCAGGG
>NZ_CAXTNE010000399.1:0-5431 GCF_964245445.1 uncultured Nostoc sp. | reverse complement strand
ATAATTCCTGCAACACCTAAGTTTTGAAATATAGGGCAATTGGCATTGGGCAGAGGTCTTTGATTATTTTTTCTTCCCCTGCGTCTCCTGCTTCCCCTGCTTCCCCTGCTCCCCCTGCCTTATTGTGCTTCCGGGGCGCGTCCATTGAGCCTGGTAAGAACTTTCAAGCGATCGCCTAATTCCTCTCTCAACGCTCCTGCTTGATAGCGCCACCCCCAGTTACCCTCAGCAACACTAGGAAAATTCATCCGCGCTTCGTTTCCTAATCCCAAGATATCTTGCAAAGGAATAATCGCTTGGTTAGCTATAGAACTCAAAGCTAGTCGAATCAAATCCCATTGGACACCTTCAGGGCTGATAGAACCTAAATAAAGCCATAAGTTATGCTTTTCGTTGTCGCTGGCTGAATTAAACCAGCCTACAGTTGTGTCATTATCGTGAGTGCCAGTATAAACTACAGCATTTCGCGGGTAATTGAATGGTAAGAACGGATTTTCGGGATCAGAACCAAAGGCAAACTGCAAAACTTTCATCCCAGGAAATTCAAACTTGTCTCGCAGCGCTTCTACCTCTGGTGTAATTACTCCCAAATCTTCCGCCAAAACGGGTAGCTTACCCAACTTCTCCCTAATCGCTTCAAAAAAAGCGTCTCCAGGTGCTTCCACCCATTTACCATTCATGGCAGTTTCTTCGCCTTTGGGTACTGACCAATAAGCCTCGAAGCCCCGGAAGTGGTCAATGCGAATTATATCGACATAATCCAGCATTGCCTCAAAGCGCTGTACCCACCATTTAAAGTCTTGTTTTTGCAATTCCTCCCAGTTATAAACCGGGTTGCCCCACAATTGACCAGTGGCGCTAAAGTAATCTGGTGGGACTCCTGCCATTTGAGCAGCTTCTCCCGTTTCTTGGTCTAAGCAAAAGATGTCGGGATGCGCCCACACGTCGGCACTATCGTGAGCTACGTAGATGGGGATATCGCCAATAATATCAATGCCGCGCATATTGGCGTAGCTTTTCAAGTCTGACCACTGGCGGAAAAACTCAAATTGGACAAACTTGTAATAAAAAATCTCTTTGTTAAGCCGATCTTGTACTTGCTCCATTGCTTGTGGATCACGCTTGACAAGTTCTGATTTCCATGCATGCCAGTTTGCATTCTCGTTATCATCTTTCAGCGCCATAAATAAGGCGTAATTATCTAGCCAATAGGCTTTGCTATCGCAAAAACCTTCAAACTCTTTCTGCTGGATAGGTGTAGCATTGGTTTTAAAATGTTCACAGGCTTTTTTGAGTAGCCCAATTTTAATCGGCACAACCTGCTCAAAATCTACCTTTTCTTCCGGAAATCCTGGTAAATTAGCAAAGTCTTCTTCAGTTAGCAAACCCTCATCTCGCAGTTTTTCTGGGCTAATCAGCAGGGGATTTCCGGCCATTGCTGAGTAGCACATATACGGGGAATTGCCGTATGCAGTGGGTCCCAAGGGTAAAACTTGCCAATATTGTTGATAGCTGTCTTTGAGAAAATCAATGAAGCGATAGGCTTCTAAGCCTAAATCCCCAATGCCGAATCGACTGGGAAAGGAGGTAGGATGCAGCAAAATACCACTGGATCTAGGAAAAGGCATAAGTAACCTAAATTATGAGAGGAAGGGATTATCTGAACGACACGCTAGGCGATCGCCCAAGGGGCGGTGGCAAAGCCAATCGGATCGAATTTATCACGGAACAGTATTTGCAGGGTAAATCAAGTAAACTCATCTTGATTGTCCTTTGTCCTACCCTTCGGGAAGCCGCCCTCCGGGCGTCTATGTCATTTGTCCTTTGTGAATAACCAATGACTAATACTTCTCTACGAGAGGCTGCGCCAACGGCTACGCTCAGTACAAGTGACTAATGACTGATGACTAATGACCAATGACTAATAACTATGACTTACCGAAATCCTGCACCAACAGTTGATATCATCATTGAACTAGTAGATCGACCTCATCGGCCAATAGTGTTAATTGAAAGACATAATCTACCCTTAGGTTGGGCTATTCCGGGTGGTTTTGTAGATTATGGCGAAGCGGTGGAAGTGGCGGCGCGGCGAGAAGCTGAGGAAGAAACAGGTTTGCAGGTGGAGTTACTTGAACAATTACTGGTGTATTCTGACCCCGATCGCGATCCGCGTCAGCATACCATTAGCATTGTGTTTTTGGCGACAGCGACGGGTGAACCTGTGGCTGGGGATGATGCTAAGGGTGTAGGAGTTTTTGAGTATTGGCGTGTGCCTGGTAATTTATGTTTTGACCACGATCGCATTCTGCGCGATTATTGGCGATATCGGCATTATGGAATACGTCCAAGGTTGGGGTAAGAGGAACGTAGACGCAAAGCGGCTTGCCGCAGGCTACCGCAAAGGCGCGAAGGGCGCGTTCGCGCAGCGTCTCGTTGGCGCAGCCTCTCGTAGAGAAGAGAAGGAAGAAAAGAGAGAGAAGAGAAGGAAGAAAAGAGAAGAATACCTGTGGTACAAAGTTTTTGTGATTATACTGTGTCAGTGGTATTCAAAGGTGCATTATGGACGCTGAGGAACTTTTAGAGAAATACGCAGCAGGACAACGGAAATTTCATTCAGCAAATCTTCAAGGAGTAGACCTCACAAGCAAAGATTTGAGTGAGATAGATTTATACAAAGGAAATTTAAATGGAGCAGACTTGAGTGAAGCAACTCTGACCAAAGCTAATCTTTGGGAAGCAAGCCTCTCTAGAGCATCCGTAAGATGTACAAATTTGATGTGGATGCAAGGTGGGTCAATTAATTTAAGTTGGGCAGACCTTAGCGGTTCGGACTTAAGTTATGCAAACTTGAAAGCTGCAAATCTGACTAAAGCAGACTTGACTAGAGCAAACTTTACTCAGGTAGAGCTAACTGGAGTAAATTTTCAAGGTGCAAATCTCCATAAAGCTATACTCCGGGGAGTTAGTTTAGAGAAATGTAATTTGTCAGGAATAAATCTAGCTGAGGCTGATTTAGTTGGGGTATACCTGGGACAAGCAAATCTCAAAAACACCTGTCTAAAAGAAGCAAATCTAGAAAGAGCCTGTCTTTCAGATACAAATTTGATAATGGCAAACCTTGATGGTGCAAATCTGAAGAAGGCAAATTTAACTGGCGCAAATATCTATGGGGCAACCTTTAAAGATGCAGACCTGACTGGTGCGATAATGCCAGATGGAGAAGTCTACAAGCCGATCGCTCCTGAAGCGGAAATCAGTAAACAGGAAACATCGTTAGAGAAAGTAATATCTATGACTCGTAAAGTAATTAATACTGATAACGCACCCGCTCCAGTCGGCCCTTATAATCAAGCGATCGCAGCTTCTGGTCAATTTGTATTCGTCGCAGGACAAATTGCCATCGATCCCCGCCTTGGTGATGTTGTCTACACTGATGATGTCAAAAAGCAAACTGAGCAAGTATTAGCGAATCTTGAAGCCATCCTCACAGCAGCAGGTGCGACTTTTCAAGATGTTGTGAAAACCACTGTATTTTTAGCTGATATGAATGATTTTGCGGCGGTGAATGCCGTTTATGCTAAATATTTCCCGGAAGATACAGCCCCAGCGCGGGCTTGTGTGCAGGTATCGCGTTTACCTAAAGATGTGTTAGTAGAAATTGATGCGATCGCTGTGATTAGTAGTTAGAAGGAACGTATCAATGAGCAAAATCTTAACGGTTACATTTGATGGTTCTGTTTTGACTCTAAAAACTCCATCACTTCTTGTAGCACATCAGCTATATGTGGCTTTTCGCAAGCAATTACGTTGTCGAAAAGATGTTTATGGTGCGGGAAGCTAGGCAAGTTGGGAAAGTGTGGTGTACTGTCATAACGAAAAATCAGACTATTTTGCTCATCTTGAAAGTGATAGCGGTAATCGATATATGTAATCTGATTATCTACAATCACAAAGGCTTCACTGACTGCCAGTAAATATTTGAGAGCGAAACGCATCCTAATGCGGAGATTAGCTCTCTCTGTCGTTAAAATTACTGCACCATATTCCTCAACGTATGTGTTAGAGCAGTTGAGTAAAAGTTGCTCAACTTCATCTAAATAGGCTTGGATAACTTTACGCGACATCTCTGAGTTTGCTCTTTATATCTTGATGTAGAGCTAGATAATGTTGATAGTTTCCTGCCCATTCGACAAAGACTTCATCATCAGAAGTTTCGCCTTGGCTATATTTGGCAAAAAATTCTTCTGAATTCATTTGGTACTTTATTTCATAGGTATTTAACTGTTTAGTAAGGGCAATCAGCGCATCTAGTGGAGATGTATATTCGATGGTTTGTTTACGCATTGATTTTTGCATTCAGTTTCATTAGTTTATACTAAACACTTTCATCACTTCCTTGTCGAGATAGTTGATTAGCTTCATAGAAACTTACGTTAATTATTTATAGCAATGGCGATCGCCTCTATAACTTCGGGAATACTGAAACTAAGTACCTTAGAGGAGTATTAAAAATGCCAAAAAATCGCATCAGTGCCAGCCTAGCCCCAGCAGACAAAGAAGCAGTCATGCAGGCGATCGCTACAATTAGAGAAAAGTTACCGTTTTTGGTAGATTTAACCCCTGAAGACCGGCGAACGATGCTGAAGATGGGAGATAAAAGTCGGGCTTTTGTAAGCATTGCGTTAGAAGTGGCGACACAGAACCCTAACTTTTTGCCGCGTTCTTTTGATTTAGAAGAGATGCGCCGAGATTTAGAAATATATGAGGACTTGTATCCGGTGCTGTTGTCTCTAACCCAACTGCAAGAATTGGTGGATGATACCTGTATAGCCTCTGCTAGTGAAGCGTATGCAGCAGCATTAGCAGTTTATAGCTATGCCAAAGCTAGCGGTGATGTCGCAGGTTTGGATGCAGTAATTGATGAGATGGGACGCAGGTTTAACCGCCGTTCTAAAAAAAAGAAACCCGAAGTCTCAGTTAGCTAAAGCTTGTAATAGACAATTATACCAGTTGTCAACTTGGTAAAATACACATCATTTGTAGGGGCATAACATTGTTATGCCCTTTTTGCGTCTTGAATCTAAAAATTCTTGAAACCCGCGCAGGCGGGTTTTGTCTGTGTAGCCGCGACTTCTATAGCACATCTCATTTATCTAAAATACACTTTGACCTCACTTCCATTCCTCTCCCCAACAAGGGGAGAGGCTTTGAATCTTACTCCCCTTCCCTATAAGGGAAGAGGCTGGGGATTAGGTCTGTCTTAAACTCCATTAAGAAGTGCTAAGTCGCCAGGACATTTTTGAGCCTCAGAAGGTCAATGTCGAGCCTCAGAAGGTCAACGTCGAGCCTCAGAAGGTCAAAGTTGAGCCTCAGAAGGTCAAAGTTGAGCCTCAGAAGGTCAACGCATAAAAATTACCTAGAAAAAGTT
>NZ_CAXTNE010000398.1:0-5437 GCF_964245445.1 uncultured Nostoc sp. | reverse complement strand
ACTAACAATGGCATTGCATCAACTAACAATGGCATTGCATCGACTAACAATGGCATTGCATCGACTGACAACGCTATTTTTTTCGTTCCCATGCTCTATATGAGAATTAAGAAAGCGTTATCAAGCTAGGTTTTTAGGACTTGTGTGTACACCGTAGAGCAATGGGGGAAACAACCTCGTACACCCACGTTAGCGTAGCAAGACGAAGCCGGGAATGGAGTTTCCCCTTGCTTTCAATAAATTACTCTTAACCTTTTTGAATCACTGTTTGATAGCGACCTAAAGCGATTAAAGGAAAGTATTGTTGATACAAATGATACTTGAGATAAAAATGACAAGGAAAGCCAGTACCTGTAAAGTCAGCCTCAAACCAAGTACCATCGGGTTGTTGGGTTGCCACGAGATAGCTAATTCCTCGCTCAATGACTTCAAGAGCTAATTTACCAGTTGCTTCACCTGCTGCCAAGAGGCCAATTAAAGCCCAAGCAGTTTGAGATGCAGTACTATTTCCTTTTCCTTTAAGACTGGGATCGTTGTAGCTGCGGCAAGTCTCACCCCAACCACCATCTCGGTTTTGACATCCGACTAACCAAGCTGCTCCTCGTTTTATACTGAGTTTGTGCTTTTGAGGAGTAATTAACGCCAAGGCTGACAAAACGCCACTGGTGCCGTAGATATAATTTACACCCCAACGACCAAACCAACAGCCTTCGGTTTCTTGTTCGCGCAGAAGATAAGTAAGCGATCGCTCTAAATTATCACTATCAATAGACAAATCACAAGCACCCAGCATTTCTACGACTCTAGCCGTAACATCTGCGGTGTTTGGATCAATCATCGCTTTCAAGTCGCCATAAGGAATAGAGTTAAGCCAATCTTGATCGTTATCCAAATCAAAAGCAGCCCAGCCGCCTGGTTTACATTGCATAGATGCAATCCAGTTTAAGGCCCGAGCGATTGCCGCCTGCTTGATTTCTTCATTGGGGAGTTTCGCCAAATGTAAAGCCATCACTACCACAGCCGAGTCGTCTACATCGGGATAAAAACGATTGTCAAACTCAAACGCCCAAGCCCCTGGTTTTCCCTGACGATTTTTGACAGCCCAATCTCCGTAATCTAAAATTTGTTTTTGCAACAACCATTCTCCAGCTTGCACCACGACGGGATGATCTGGTGCAAAGCCAGATTCTACTAAGGCACGCATCGCCCAAGCTGTATCCCAGACGGGTGAAACACAAGGTTGAACTCGGTAGCTATCCTCTGTTTCAATGGCAAAGTTATCAATTGCTTGCAAACCTCGTTCCACAATGGGGTCGCTTCTGTCATAATTCAGACACCGCAAAGCCAGCATTGAATTCAACATCGCCGGAATAATCCCACCCCAGTCACCTGTGGCTTCTTGACGCTCTAAAATCCATTTTTCGGCGGCTTTAATGCCTTCTTCGCGGAAGGGTACTAAATTCAGGCTTTCTGCCAACTTGAACCCCCGATCAAGGGTGAGGAATAAATCTGTCCAATCGCCAGTTTGGGGTAATTCCCACCGCACTTGATCAACACCTTCAGCGTATAGCTCATCTAGGTTGATAGTTGGATCGGTGATAAAAACAGGTTTGCGATCGCACACAATCAACAACGGCACTGTGCTGGAACGTGCCCAGCTAGACATTTCGTAGATATTAACTGGGAAAGCTTTTGGCAACAGCATTACCCAAGGTGGTAGCGAGGGAATACCGCGCCAGTTGTAGCAGCCAATCAAAGCTAAATGCAACTTGGTAAAAATCCGAGTTTTGCTGATCCCACCCCGTTGGAGAATAAAGGCTTGCGCCCGAATCATCGCCGGATCGTTTGCTGGTACACCTAGCAGCCTTAGCGCCATGTAGGCTTCAACCGAGGTGCTAAGTTCTCCGCCATCACCGTAGAAAAGTTCCCAACCGCCATGCTGCCGTTGCTCTTGACGCAAATATGCTTCAACTTTGTGTAAAGCCCTTATTTGGTCTGTTCCCCAAATCTTATGCAAAAGGACGACTTCAGCAGTGATGGTGACATTAGATTCTAACTCTGCCCACCAGTAACCGGCGGGATTTTGAATCGAAAGCAAATATTGTTGACTGGCTGCGATCGCCGTTGCGACTTGATTGACTTTTACCCTGTCTTGTGTCTGCATCAAATACTATTTAACCTCAACACCCAACACTAGTTATGAACACGGCAATATTATGATGAAAAAATTTTTTCTCTATCAGTAGACATAGTATTCTGTCTGAGTCACTGAAAATTTGCAATAGGTCATGGGTGTAATTGTATTAGGATTAACGCTGTTATCCTTGACAATTTGGTTAGGATTACTGTGTTTTTGGGGACAATTTTGGCGGGTAGACCAGCAATTAGAGGTTACAGAAACTCAGCTAGAATCGTTACCTGTGGTTTGTGCCGTGGTTCCAGCCCGTAACGAAGCCCAATTGCTACCAACGACACTGCGATCGCTCCTACTCCAAGACTATCCTGGTTCTTTCAACGTATTTTTAGTAGACGATCGCAGCACAGACCGGACAGCAAATTTTGCCGAAGGGGTTGCACACGCTGTCGGTAAACCTGAGCAATTGCATATTATCTCAGGTGAATCACTGCCTCCCGGTTGGTCAGGAAAACTTTGGGCAGTTGAGCAAGGTATAAAGAGCGCGAGTTTATTTGCACCCGATTATTTTTTACTGACTGACGCAGATATCGAACACGATTCTGATAATCTCCGCCGACTCGTGAAGAAAGCTATACAGGAGGATTTAGACCTAGTTTCTGTAATGGTGCAACTCAGGTGTGAAAGCTTTTGGGAAAAACTTTTGATACCAGCTTTCGTCTTTTTCTTCCAAAAACTCTATCCTTTTCGCTGGGTGAATAATCCTAACAATCCCACAGCAGGAGCCGCCGGGGGATCTATTCTGATCGCCCGTGAAGCTTTAGAGCGAATTGGGGGTATTCAAGTGATTCGCCAAGCTTTAATTGACGATTGTGCCTTGGCTCAGGCTGTTAAGAGGAGTGGGGGAGCAGGGGAACTCTTGAGCAGGGAAGACAAGGGGGACAAGGAAAACCATGCTCAATATCTAATGTCCAATCAAGGGCGTATCTGGCTGGGATTGAGTAGCTTGACTCGTAGCTTGCGCCCTTATGACTCGCTGGCGACGATTTGGGATATGGTTGCTCGTACTGCCTATACCCAACTGAATTATTCACCATTAATACTATTGGGAACTTTGGTGGGAATGCCTCTAATTTATTTAGTTCCACCTGTATGTGTGATTCTGGGTGCAGTTTGGAGCAATTGGGCGATCGCACTTACAGGTTTATTAGGATGGCTGTTAATGACTTTCGCTTACTACCCGACGATCCGCTTTTATAAATGTTCTCCCTGGTTCGCGTTGAGTTTACCTGCGATCGCTTTTCTCTATACCGTGATGACTCTAGACTCAGCACTACGTCACTGGCAAGGGCGCGGCGGCGCTTGGAAAGGAAGAGTTTACCCCAGCCCAGATAATTTATAGTTAGAATAAAATTAAATATGGATATCCACAGTGCTAATCTAAATAAAAATAAGCCGAAAGTGGTTGATTAAAAGAGCTATGACAACCGCAACACCAACAAATAATCCTGTTATTGTCCCCAAAAAGCTGCCTTTTCTGGAGTCCATTTGCTGGCAGACTGCCGATGTGTATCGCTTTACTTCAGAAGAAATGCTGAGTCGCTACGAGCGTGGTTGGCAATATCACAACCTATTTAATAATCTTGAAGGTGAAGAACTAAATTTTCTTCAGGAACTCGCTAGACGCTATAGATCCTGGTTGCAAGTTTGTTTATGACCTTCAGGTTTGAACACCATAATCAAATTCTCACAGTTCTTGAATGCTTAGATTCTGAAATACTTAGGAAGGGTTCTGCTTACTTCGGTGGTGGAACCCTTCTTGCATTTGATTTTGAAGAATATCGCTGGAGTAAGGACGTTGATTTTATCGCCTCTGTTGGTACAGAAGGCTACAAATACCTGCGGACAGTGGTATTTGAGGGTGGGCATGAAGCATTATTTCGTGACTTAAGTAAAATTCAAGTTGGACGTAGCACAACTGACCAATATGGAATTCGGATGATCGTTTTTGTGGATGATGTGCCGATTAAAATGGAAATTATTGCCGAAACTCGTTTTCAACTAGACCCACCAAGATATCCAAAGTGGTCACCTGTTCCCTGCTTAAGCTTCAATGACTGTTTTACCTCTAAGCTGCTGTCGAATTCTGACCGTTACGCAGATGACAGCGTTGAGGCAAGAGATTTAATTGATCTAGCAATTCTTAGGCTGCAATCTCCAATCCCTCAAGCATCAATTGAGAAGGCTGAAAAAGCATATCAGGTTATGCGCCCTTTGGAAAAAGCGATCGCACGCTTTCAGGGAAGACCAGATTACAGGGAGAAATGCTTTCTCGGTCTGCAAGTTGATCAAGCTCAGATACCCAAAATTATCGACGGTATTGATTTACTCTCTACAGATTTAGGTTTATCTAACACTCCAAGGGTTTTTCGAGAACAACATGATATCTTTGCTGATTTAGAAACACAAATTAAAAAACGAGAAGATTCTTAAACAAGTAGCGATCGCCCCATACCACTAGATTCTTGAGGCTGTTTGTTTAGTACTCGCGGGTTCCACAGGCAATGGTTGAGCCGCTTTCAACACCGCATCCAGCAACCCTGGAAACAGCACCTCTAAATCTTCACGCCGCAGTATATTAATGTGCTGTGTCCCTTCTTTACGTGTAAAGACTATCCCAGACTCCCGCAAAATCTTAAAATGATTGGACATAGTAGACTTAGCGATCGCAAAATCAAAACTCGCACAGCATTGTTCCCCCTCAGTGGACAACCGCCGCACAATCTCTAGCCGCACTGGATCGCCCAATGCATACAGCACTCCCGGTAAAGAAATATTTTTTCTATCTGGATGATAAAGAAATCTCATAGTTGCATTATCTCATCAGGTGGCATATATTTTTATAATTCGATATTATCGAATAATAGAATTAATTAGGAAGGCAATTTTATGTCATCCATTACAAATGTCACAGAAGCCACATTCAAGCAAGAAGTCTTGGAAAGTGAGATTCCGGTATTAGTGGACTTTTGGGCGCCGTGGTGCGGCCCTTGCCGGATGGTGGGCCCAGTCGTCGATGAAGTTGCTGCTGAATACGAAGGACAGGTGAAATTTGTGAAGCTGAACACAGATCAAAATCCTACTGTCGCCAGCCACTATGGTATTCGCAGCATTCCGACGCTGATGGTTTTTAAGGGGGGTCGGCAAGTCGATACTGTCGTAGGGGCAGTTCCAAAAACCACCTTGAATAAGACTTTAGCACAGCATCTTTAATTGAAGTGAAGGTGATTGGGGACTGGGGAT
>NZ_CAXTNE010000397.1:0-5455 GCF_964245445.1 uncultured Nostoc sp. | reverse complement strand
CCTCCTTGTTGAGAAGTAGATTACCATACTTTTTTATTAGTGGGATAGTTTCTTGTAGAATTGATGCGGCAATTTGATCAGGAGCCAGTAGAGATTTAATTATTGATTGATGTTGCGTTGTGTCTGGTTGAGGTATTAACCAAGGAAGAACAACGCTACTATAATAGACTAAAACTCAAAACTAATTAGTAAAAAAGAGTTTGACTTTCTACTATATTACACACACAAGTTCCTCTTAAAGGGTGATTATAGGATGAGTGAATGCCAACGCACACAATAAATTATGAATAGAGGGCAAGAGAAATTTGTGGTCAATTCATATAAAGTCCCAAAATTACCACTACCTCCGTCACTTTTAGGTTCAGAAATCGGTTCTTTTACTGAGTTTACAGTCACTCAAAGAATGCCTGCGATCGCCCGTCGAGTTATTGGGGAAAATAATTTTTCAAAGGAGATTAATACAAGATTAGAAAGGCTTGCTACAGAACTGCCGACAGGATATTTACAACCTCTGGTGAATGATACTGGTGCAGATTTTCCAGCTTGGGATACGTATCTAGAAGCTTACAAAGGTCAGCGTTGGATAGATGTTCCTTGGTTTTTTATAGAAACTTATTTTTATCGGTTAATTCTAGAAATTACTCATTACTTTCGCCCTGGTATATGGCAAGCTGTTGATCCATTCCAATTGCAAAAATCTCAGGGGTTAGAAGCGTCTCTTGACTCGACTATTCTTCTATGTACTCAGGTGAATAAATGGCTGGAAAATTCTGAAATTGATGCTCTAACAAACCAAACAGCTTTAATTGCACTCTTATATTTCGCTTTGTGGGGAAATCGAGTTGACTTGAGTTTATGGTCAGCATTTGAGGACGACCGGAGCCGTTTTGATATTCAAAATCAACTAGCTCACATTTTAGTAAATGATGCCTCCCAAGTTAGTGAATTATTAACTCTTCGTCAAAAAGGTCGTATTGATTTTGTCTTAGACAATGCTGGTTTTGAACTTGTCTGTGATTTATGCTTAGTAGATTTTTTATTAAGTAGCAACTTAGCTAATGAAGTTTACCTGCATCTGAAACCCCATCCTACTTTCGTTTCTGATGCCATGATTAAGGATGTACATGACACAATAAGTTTTTTAGCCGCTACTAGCGATCAACAAGTGACATCTTTCGCTCAAAGATTGGAGAGGCATATTGCATCAGGGGGTTTAGTCTTGTCTGAAGATTACTTTTGGACATCACCTTTAGCATTTTGGGAAATGCCTAACTCTCTCAAGAATGAGTTAACTAATGCGAGTTTAATTATAGTCAAAGGAGATGCGAATTATCGTCGGTTATTAGGCGATCGCCATTGGGATATTACTACCAGCTTTGCAAATATAGTCTGTTATTTACCTGTACCAACAGTAGCATTACGCACCCTGAAGTCGGAAGTAGCAGTAGGTTTAGAGTCTGAAGTTGTTGAGAAAGTAGCAAAATCTGACCATTCTTGGTTGACCAATGGACAATGGGGTGTGATTCAGTTCGTGGCTTAGTAATGTGGATTTGGTGGGGTTGAGGATATTGGGAACTGCGAAAGTTTTAGCTGATAGCAACTACCTACCCCACATCCTCTGCTTTGAGACGAGAGCTTCTCAAGATTCCTCGAATAGGCGATCGCCTTTATGTAACCGATAAGCGATTTGATAGGTTTGTGCTTGCGATCGCATTGTGGGAGAATGGGCTGCTAAATACCGAGCAGCAGCAACTAATACATGAATCCCAGCAGGAGTGTCACCTAATAAAGAATACTGACGAAAAGCGGCTTCTATTTCTTGAATTACATGAAAATCACGGTTTTCTCTGAGCATCAATTTTCCTAGCAGCGCCATGAGTCTTTCAGCATTGCCACCACTATATAAATAATTAGCCACTAATTGACCTGTCTGGTTAACTTGCTGCTGACGATTTAATAAATCGGGTAGCTGCTGGAGTAATTCTTCGGGATTTGGAACGGAGTCTTTGGCTTCTGGAAGTCGTGCTGGTGGTACATTCAAAAAACGATTCAAATAAACACTCATCGCCGCATCAAACACCCCTCTGAGTAGTTCGACTGTTGGTACTCGTCGTAACCCTTGATGCACAGCGTTAGCAAAAGTAAATGGATGATGTGCTGAGTTCCAATCTCCAAAGTCATTGTTAGTATTAAAACGAGCTACACGCAGTGCTGCGGTATAAGTAACTACACTTGATAATTGTTCTTCTGTACAACCAGCTTGTAGGGCATTCAGTAGCGAGTCAGCGATCGCTTGTGGGTCTTCACCTAATAAAATTGGTATTAATTGTTCCGAGTTTGACCAAGTTCCTCGTTGAGATTTCCCCGCACTTAAGACAGTGGGTAATTGCTCAAAAGCCGACTCTAATATTGCCACCAAATCTACAGGATAGCGCCAAGAATTAGATTCTTCCATCCGGGATGCACTAGCTAAACCCGAAACTAAGCTAGGTAGAACAGATTCCGCAGCTTGCCAACCAACAACATCAAGTGCTTCCAGTGCTTTGTTAATAAAATCAAGGCTATGCCCAATATCGAGATAACGATGATCTGTAGCCGATGAAAACAGCATATCTGCAACTTGCTCTAAATTAGCCCCTGAGCGAATCGCAGATACCAGACATCTTTGTGCAGCTTCACTATCCCGTACCTCAATAAACTGGCAAAACCAGCTTTTAAGAGTCGGAAAATCAACTGTAGAGTTAGGCAATGGCTGAACGACAAACAGAGGCGGCGCACCTGCACTATCATTAGCGACTGCCGAAAGTCCGTGGAATAAAGCACGAGGCTTGTCTTCTTCATCCAGATAAGGTAGTAGATTGATCATACAGGTATGGATAGTTAAACCTATACTCCAACCTGTTTTGTTGTAACTAGTGCCAAATTGTAGCCCGATTTGAAATGGTTCAGCCGGATTTACTCCTATATCTAACAGTGCGATCGTTGATTTGGCAATCACTAAAGAAATACTCTGCTTCAAACCATCTTCAAGGCGTTGGCTTTGGTGAGCATGAGGATTAACTGGCGGCGCTAAATTCACCCAAACTTCACCATCACGGATTTCCACAGGAAATGCCGGAACATCATCTGCCCAAGAGTCGAAGGTTCCACCACTAGCTATATCAAAGCGGGCATAATGCCAAGGGCAGGTAACAATACCATCTTTGCAAGTGCTACCTTGTAGGGGAAAACCCATGTGGGGACAACGGTTATCAATTGCATAAACTTTATTATCTGAGTAAAACAAAACAATAGTATGTTTTTCCTTGTGGACTAACAAACTACCTGCTGCCTGAACATCTTTAAGTTGAGCAACACGGGTATAATTGTCTTTTTTGGTTGTTTCTTTAAATATTAGAGTCATTTAATTTACACACGAGTGAATATCGAAAGCTTTACTTCTACTTTGACAAAATTTTCCTTTCTTCGAGCATTTGCACAATACTAATTTTTGTTAACAATACTTTAAGCTACTAAGGACTACTGCAATTACAAAGTGCATAGACTCATGCTGGCTGGTGATAACGGAGGTTGTCGGGTATAGTACTGGTGTTGTCCCAAAGAAGGGTAGCAGAAAGACTTGGGTTATTGTGGGTATCCCATGAATCTGATACGTTCTACAATTCGATGAAGGTAGACAAGGCAAACAAGTGATTAATAGCAAGGAAAAAAATGGAATAAAGATAGCAAACTTACTACGTAAAGCATTGCTACAAGGCGGTAAAATGGAACTTGCTCTCTATAAGTATGAATTAGAAGAACATATTGACTACTGGTACAAGGGTTTAAAAATTGACTGTAATGAGTGTGTGTTTGCAGTTACAGAGAACTCAGGCAACGTAGCAATGGTATCTAGATTTACGCCGCGCCGTACTATAACAATCCGATTTGAGTTGTGAAAAATATAGATTAGGAAACGAACCGCTAAGGACGCATAGACACGTTCGCGGAGCGTCTCGTAGAGAAGTGGCTTCCCGCAGGGTAGGACGCAAAGGAAAGAAGAAAGAAAGATATAATTTTCACGAATGATTTAGGACTGCAACCATAGGCTCAAAAATGCACTTTTTTGTTCCACCGACTGGATTTCTTTGGGTGTTGAGCCTATGGTTGCTATAAGATGGAAACTTTCTTCAACTACCAAATAATAAAAAAGGGTTGGCTTGAGTTATTTCATAACCACCCCTTAATTGCCAAC
Organism: uncultured Nostoc sp.; assembly: GCF_964245445.1. Lineage (GTDB taxonomy): Bacteria > Cyanobacteriota > Cyanobacteriia > Cyanobacteriales > Nostocaceae > Nostoc. The sequence continues at coordinate 1,221 of NZ_CAXTNE010000397.1, read as the reverse complement.
GCCAAAATTTCTGGCGGGTCTAATTACGAATTACTTTTAATTAATATCTGATAAGTTTGATGCTGTTGGCTGTTCTTGGGAGTTAATGAATTCGGTCTTAGGTGGTTTTCCTATTGTTTTAGGAGGTTGTGGTCTATTTTTTGTAGGTTGTGAGTCGGATTGTAGGTTATGATTTTCGCTCATGTTGATTTATCTCCTTTGTAGGTCTAATGATTTAGTAAAGTAAAAAGTTCAGTCAGAAAATAGGAAATTTGTGTGATGACGATTATGACTTCAAAGGATGTCATCTCAATTCCGTAATCCTGTTTCAAATTTTGTTAAAGTTACCAACATTAGAATGACATCGGCATTGCAAATTGTTCCTAGACGGTGCGTAATGAAGAATACTATCTTCTGTTCAAAAGCAATGGCTAAATTACGACAGACTTGGGTTTCAGAATTGTAATCTAAGGCACTAGTAGCTTCATCAAGAATTAGTAATTGTGGATTTTGCAGGACAGTACAGGCGATCGCTACTCGTTAGCGTTGTCCACCAGATAGCGCTGAACCTCGTTCACCGACACGGGTGTTATAGCCACTGGGCAACGACATAATAAAGTCATGGGCATAAGCTACCTTAGCGGCGGCAATAATTTCTTCATCGCTAGCATCAGGACAAGCTAAGGCAATATTTTCGCGCACCGTGCCATCAAACAGCAGGGTATCTTGTAGTACCATACCAATTTGATTAATGACTTAATTTAGTTAAGGGCAATCAAGGCTCACGTCTAATATAATGCGGACAGATGCCAGTAGCGATCGCATTCGCGGATTAGATGCAGGTGCAGACGATTATTTAATAAAACCTCTGGATTTGGCAGAACTTCAAGCGCGGGTACGGGCCTTACTGCGGCGCGGTGAAGTTTCCCCTACAACCGTTTTAAAGGTCGGCGATTTGCGTTTAGATCCTCGTAGTTGCAAAGTCAGCTATGGTGATAAACTTCTGGCATTAACTCCCAAAGAATACACTCTGTTAGAAGTATTTCTGCGGAACCCCTCACGGGTTCTCAGTCGCGGACAACTGGTTGAGCATCTCTGGACTTTTGACGATCCCCCTTTAGAAGAAAGCGTCAAAGCACATATTAAAGGACTACGGCAAAAACTGAAGACAGCCAAAGCTGTGGATTGGATCGAGAATGTCTACGGTTTAGGATACCGGTTGAAGGAAGGTGTGGGGGAGAT
>NZ_CAXTNE010000396.1:0-5485 GCF_964245445.1 uncultured Nostoc sp. | reverse complement strand
TAACGAGGGTTTTAGCATCACCAACATTTGCTAAATGACTCGCTAATTTTACATGATTAATAAAAGCTTTACCTGCCTCCAATCCACCTTTGATGCCAAAGTTTAAAACTCCCCCAAAGCCATGCCGGAGATATTTCTTCGCTCGTTCATGATAAGGGTGATTAGGAAGTCCGGGATAATTAACCCATAATACTTGCTCTTGCTGCTCTAACCACCGAGCCAATTCTAGAGCATTACTCACATGCCGATCTACACGTAACGAAAGAGTCTCTAATCCTTGCAGTAAAAGAAAGGCGTTAAATGGACTCAAGGACGGGCCAAAATCCCGTAACCCTTCGACTCTGGCGCGGATAATAAAGGCAATGTTACCAAAAGAACCACCAGGCCCAAACACTTCTTGAAAATTCAGCCCATGATAACCGGGTGCTGGCTCGGTAAACAAGGGAAACTTGCCGTTACCCCAGTCAAATTTACCCGAATCGACAATTACGCCACCAATGGAAGTACCATGCCCACCAATCCATTTAGTTGCAGATTCCACTACAATGTCTGCACCATGTTCAATGGGTCGAGCTAGATACCCACCAGCACCGAAGGTATTATCCACAATTAAAGGTATGCCGTTTTCGTGGGCAATGTGAGCTAAAGCGGCAAAGTCGGGAATGTTGAATTGCGGATTGCCAATGGTTTCAATGTATAACGCTTTGGTGCGATCGTTGATCGCCTGACGGAAACTTTCTGGATCATCTCCCTCGACAAACTTGACGTTAATACCTAAACGTGGTAGAGATACTTTAAATTGGTTATATGTTCCCCCATACAAAAAACTAGTGGAAACAATATTATCCCCAGCCTGAGCGATCGTAGTGATTGCCAAGAATTGCGCCGCCTGCCCACTAGCTGTTGCTAATGCTGCTACACCCCCTTCTAAAGCAGCAATTCGCTTTTCAAATACATCCGTCGTCGGGTTCATGATCCGGGTGTAAATGTTGCCAAATTCCTGGAGAGCAAACAACCGCGCTCCGTGATCGGCGTCGTCAAAAACGTAGGAAGTCGTTTGGTAAATTGGTACAGCACGAGCATTAGTTCCAGGAGCCGGTTCTTGTCCAGCATGAACTTGCAAGGTTTCAAAACGATATTGTTCAGACATAAGCAGTTATTTGAGTTTCCAATTATATAAGCAAGTAATATACTATTTGAGCGTTCTGTTAGACTAATCAACGGTAATTCGTCAGGCTTACCGTATTTTACAGCTATTTTTAGTTAATTAAACATACTGTAGAGGCGCACAGCTAGCTATGCGCCCCTACCAAGGATTGTGGTTCAAATAGATGAAAAATGCTGTAATCTAAAGCATTTTTGACATAAATAATTTTATCCCTGCAAAAACTGATCAACTAAGTTAGGGAACTAACATTGAACGAGGATTAATTATCCCTGCCTCTTGAATTGTTGAAAAAGCAGCTTCCCCGATGATGCGATGAGCCGCAGCCGTCGGATGAATGCCATCCCAGAACAAAAACTGGTCTGGTTTACCGCAGGTGTTAGAGCCAGATAAACATGGACTGATGACATTGGTAAAGTTAAACGCTGCCGGATTTGCGATCGCATCTCGATACAGCGCGTTAGCATCTAATTGCACAATCTCCACATCGGAATGCTGTTGACTAAGTACCTTGAGCGATCGCCTCAAGCCTTGATTATGTGCTTGTGTTAATGCACTGAGGTTCACAGAATTCGTACTGTTTCTAGTGGCAGGTAACTGTCCTAAATCTGGTAAATTTGCAACCAGAATCTTTTTAGCACCCACATCAGTTAGAGAGTTGATTGCCGTTGTCACATTTTTAACAGGAATAGTTGCACTGCTTACCCCTTGCAAGTAATCATTTGCGCCTGCCCACAGCACATACAAAGCATCTGGATTCGTATGTTGATGTGTCTGCGTAAACGTCTGCACTTGATTTAGCAAGCTAGGTACATAGCTGTTGCCAACATTGCCAGTAGTTGCTCCCCCATAAGCAAAATTATGAGTTTGTTTAGAGGAGAGATGGAGGCTTTCGCCAAGATACTCAATCCAAACCCGACCATTCGAGTAACGCCCCTGAAAGTAAGTTGGATTAGGTGGGTACATTCCTCCTGTCGCCCGGAATACCATCCCTGTATCCGAAAGACTATCCCCAAATACATAAAGTTCTGAGATGGGATGAGTTTTATCCATAAATTTTGCCGCTACAACCATGAGAAAAATAAGGAGAGCAAGTCCCGTTCTTAAAAGCCACTTTTTTCTTTGCATTAAACTTTTCTGCAAACCCCAAAGACAATAGTTTTTACAACTGTTGATGATTATTGTTGTGAGTAAAGATTGAGCTTGCAATTGAGCACTTCTCTAACTTAACAAGCTAGCTTCAGAGCTAGTGAGCAAAACCGGATACTTTCAGGTGTGGATTTTGCCAATTGTCTTAATGCAACGCTGTTGTGTTTTATAACATCTCACCACTAAACGTTGTCGCTGAGAGTAGGACACCAAAACCTTTATGTGGTGCGTTACTGCGTATATTTAAAAAACTAAACGTGATTTTTATACAGATAAATACATCTGTGTTACTAAATTTGCAGATATTTAGCCATTCTTGCCCATTAGGGGAACTCAAGAAGCGAATTAAAAATTGCATAAATGTTCAACTCGCCTCAGTTAAGTAATTGGAAATTTCAACCCATCTGTTCTGTGTCTGGACTTAAAGGAGTCTCTATTGCTCTTTGTATTCTTCAATTAGCTCACCCTTTTGGGTGAGTCATATATCAACCTATCAGGTGACCTGACTGAAGGAAGCTGAGATTAATAATAAAGAGGAATCTATTACTAAAGAACACCAATCGCATTTTACCTAAGATAAACCGTATGAAACTTGTTACCTTAATAAATTCTGGACTGATGATTACTTTTATTACTCTTGTACCTGGAATTGCTGGCGCTCAAACAGCGACTAACAACAGTAGTGAAATAGCTATTAACTCTAACAATTTATCCAGGAATTCTACTTCTGTTAGTTATCTCCAGCCTTTCAATCTAGTTACTTTTGCTTATCAGGGAGGTTTGAAGCAGCACGGGATTCCTAGTGGAGAAACACTAATATTTAAAACTCAGAACAGAAATATTATTGCAAAAGATTTGGTGAAGGCTGCTGTTAATGCAGATAAATTACCATCACAAGTTTTAAATGACCAAAATTATCTAAGTGCTGTTAATTTACAACTCAACGCATTGCCTGATTATGCTGCTGCTGATTGATTTGCTTTTTCTGATATCTTTTTAAAAAGCGAAATTTTTATTATAGTATATTCATGCGCTTGTTACGAATATAAATAAAAGCCTTTCCTACGCAGAAATTACTGTGTATAAAAGAAAATTTTATCTTGAAAAACAATTTCTAAATTTTGAGATAAGTTGTGCCTATAAGTTGCTCTTATAGTGTGCGAAAGCCACAGAAAATTGTATAATCGACAGCTTATCGATCACAATTTCCTTTTCTATAGAGAATGACAGAAGTAATTAAATCCGGGAGCCTAAATAACATCGAATCCATTGAGTTTGAAAAGCGGTGCTTGCACAAAGCCAGAGAAACAGGCGATCGCAATAGGGAAGTCGTTTGTCTAGGAAGTTTGGGCAATGCTTACCACTCACTAGGCGAGTATCACCTGGCAATTGAGTTTTATCAGCAGTGGTTGGATATAGCGAAAGAAATAGGCGATCGCTTAGGGGAAGCTAAATCTTTATCTGGATTGGGCAACGCTTACCAATCACTGGGAAAATACCAGCGAGCGATTGAATTTTATCACCAGTGGTTGAGTATCACCAGAAAAATAGGCGATGCCTACGGTGGGCAAAACCAACGCACTGGCGAAGGCATTTGCTTGGGAAGTTTGGGCAATACTTATGAATGCCTCGGCAAGTACGAGCAAGCGATTGAGTATTATCAGCAGTGGTTGAGTATCACCAAGAAAATAGGCGATTGGACTGAGGAATGCATTTGCCTGGGAAGTTTGGGCAATACTTATGAATCGTTGGGGCAGTACCAACTGGCAATTGAGTTTTACCAGCAATGGTTAAAACTGGCAAGATTCATCTGCGATCGCAATGGTGAAGGCATGGCTTTAAGTGCCTTGGGTAATGCTTATAAGGCTTTGGGAAAGTACCAAAAGGCGGTTGAGTTTCATCAATATTCATTAGAGATCAGAAGGAATCTTGATGACCAAAATGCAGAAGCAAACGCCTGGTTTAATTTGGGTCTGGTGTTAGAAAAAATCAATCGACAATCAGAAGCGATGGACGCTTTTTGCCATGCCCGCGAAATTTATCACACAATGGGACTAGATGCAAGTCTGCAAGATTGTAACCATGCCATTGAGCTTCTTTCTGAAAATGTTGCAAGTGCAGCATCTCCTTTGTGGTTTGGGAGATGGTTAAGTCATTTGTCGCAGTTCATCAAAGCTGATTCTAACCAGTAATATCTCTCACCACTGATTCAGGTAATGTGAGGATGTTTTAAAAGGCTTTGGCGATTAAAAATCGCTAAAATACATGAAAATTAGCTTTTAAAACATCCTTTGAATACAGCCAGATTACATCAAGAGGACGGGTATTCATTGAATACCGCAACTGAGCCTTTGCTATCAAAAGAAAGCACAGAAAACGGGTCTTTTCGATCCCCTATCTCCATCCCAGGAGTGCCTACGGGCATTTGAGGAACAGATAAACCAGTGACATTTGGCTTTTCTTGAAGCAAACGTTTGATATCGTTTGCTGGAACGTGTCCTTCGATAACATATCCATTAACAATTGCCGTGTGGCAAGATGACAAATTATCTGGCACATTATACTTTTGTTTGACTGTTTCGATGTCAGGCGTGGAAAAGTCTGTAATTTGAAAACCTTGTGCCTTTAAGTGGTCAATCCACCCGCCACAACAATTACAATCGGGACTGTGATATACAGTGGCATTTAGCGCTGTTGATTTTAATGGTGTCTGTTCATCTTGGATATGCTTAGTGGTACTCACCAGTTGAGCATTACTCATAGGAGCAGTGCTTCCCAAGATGCCCAACACCCCTACTGTTAGACAAATTATTACCATTATACGTACAACAGCACGTACCAAGATGGGAGGTAAGGATTTTGGCCAGCAAGAAATAAATTGTTTGTACGACATCTGAGACTTCCTAAGTACAACATTGCATAAATTTGTTGTAACAAATTCTCTTCAAAAAAACTCTGCGTGCCTACCCTGCGGGAAGGCGAAGCGCCTATGTGCTTACTTTGCGTCCCTCTGCGTTTAAAAACATTATGAATTAAATTTGGCAATGCCAATGCATCGCCTTAGAGACTTCCAACTAAAATAAATATCCCATCGCTGTGTAAGCAGGGGGGCTATTAGGGACTTCCAAATAAAAAAATATCCCATCGTTTTAGAGGCAGGGGGCAGGGGGC
>NZ_CAXTNE010000395.1:0-5507 GCF_964245445.1 uncultured Nostoc sp. | reverse complement strand
AAACTTACGCTTAAACTCAGATGAGTGAACTGTTTCAGACTTGTGTGTACACCGTTGAGGCGATCGCTTGGGTAAGCTTTTGGTTCATAATTATCTCTAGTTGGAGTCTTTGCTTAAGCTAAATTGTGTGCATACTTGATCAAGTGTGTATTTTATCGGTTACTGGGTAGTTTACCGCACTTCTCTACGAGACGCTGCACGTAGCTTGCTTCCCCGGAGGGGTACGACAGGCTCAGTGACCACCGTAGGCATCGCTATTTTTCTGCAAACTCAAACCAATCCCAAATGCAATTGTAACGCCGCATTAATTAGTACCATTATCTCTTCGTTTAAACTACCTAATACTTCACCAGTAATTCGTTGCTTAGAAATTGTTCGCACTTGCTGTGCCTGTACTTTAGAAGGCTTCGTTAAACCACTAATCTCTGGATTAAGCAGAACTTCAAAGGGATAAACACGGCTGACATTAGAAGTAAGCGGTAAAATTGTTATAGTGGTAGCAGCACTATTACTTATATCATTACTAACAATTAGTACTGGACGACGTTTACCCATTTCTGAACCCATCACCGGACTAAGATTTGCGTAATAAATATCACCACGTTTCATCTGTTAAACCATCTGCCACTGTCACATCCCAATCGTTATCAACTTCAGCAGACGCTTCTCGGTAAGCTGCCTCTAATTCTCGGTTTCGCAGCAATTCTAATGCTTCTTCAATTACTTGAGAACGAGATTTACATCCTTTATTTTGCTTGTAGTTTTCGACAAACTCAACTAAAAACGGTGGCAAGGAAATAGAGAGTTTTTCTACATTCATATTCGTACCAATTAGTAGCAAAAATAATTACTACTAATATACTAGCTTAATCTCAAAGCCCAGCAGGTGCGATCGCACTTTCCCACAGGCGATCGCTTGGGTAAGCTCTTGGTTCATAATTATCTCTAGTTGGAGTCTTTGTAAGTCCTATTTTTGAAAAAAAAATTAGATCGTTCCGCTTCGCTACACTCAAAAAGGGTAAAGAAAAGAAGGGCAGAGGGCAAAAGAACTAAAGCATAAAGGGCTAAAGAGTCCTCCCAACCGCGCAGACAACACGAAAACCAACATTGTTGACGTAGTCGCGCTCCGCCCCATAGTTGAAGTTGCGGGACGCGGAACGGCAGTTCTTAGGATCGCTGATCCAGGAACCGCCCCGCAGTACTTGATATTGACTAGCATTATCTATCCATGCACTTCCATCACTAGGCGCTCCTTTATAGCTATCATGCCAAGTATCTTGACACCACTCCCAAACATTCCCGTGCATATCGTATAATCCAAAGGCGTTGGGTGGAAAACTTTTTACTTCTGTTGTTCCTCGACGAAATTTGCCCTTTGGTTCAGAAGCGTAGGTGTAATTCCCATTGTAGTTAGCTAACTCAGTTGTAATCGTCTCGCCGAAGTGAAATGATGTCGTTGTTCCTGCACGACAGGCGTATTCCCACTCTGCTTCACTAGGTAGGCGATATTTACGCTTAGTCTTTTCACTCAGCTTTTCGCAAAAGTTTACTGCATCATTCCAAGACACTCGCTCTACAGGACGTTTTGCTGTTGGGAATTTGGAGGGATTGCTACCCATTATTTGGTTGTACTGTTCCTGAGTCACTTGAAACTTGCCTATAACAAAAGCAGGCACATTCACAGTGTGCTGTGGTTCTTCAGCTTTGGTTCGACCATTTTCAGCAGGTGGCGAACCCATCTTAAATGAACCAGCAAGAATCTCAACCATATCTAAAGTTATGCCATTGCCTAAGTCTTCTTTAAAGAGTTTAGCTTGCTTGTTAGGATCTCGTTTAATTACCTGTCCTTTTTCATCTACCGTTACCGTTTCAAACTTAACGTCAATATATTTGGGTGATTGACCCTTAAAAATTTCACGACCTACTACTGCTGTCACTAAACCTATACCTCCCAAGCCAGCCCACTTCAAAAACTTTTGTCGGGTTATTCGCTCTTGAGTCGGTTGAGTGAGTTGAGCAGGGCTTGACTGCTGAATCGGAGATTTAATCAATTCTTGGCTTGCTACAACTCTGGTTTCAATTGCAGTAATGTCCGTTTGTTTAAGTCCTAGAGTCCGTTGAAGTTGGCTTAACCTCTGCCGAACATCATCACTCTCAAGGGAATTTCCTGCTTTAATTGTTTTAATTAATTCCTGCTCATACTGCTGTAATTTTTGGCGATATTCTACTTCCTCTTGCTGCCGTTGTTTCTCTGTTTCTTGTTGCTGTCTAATTTTCTCTTGCTGTTTCCGGTATTCTGCTTCTGAAGATTGTTGAATAATAATTGCTTCGATCGCAGATGTTTCCGCATCATTTAGTTCTAAAATTTGTTGAAAACGCTGAAGTTCTTCACGAGTTGTATCGCTAAGAGGATATTCAAACTGTATCGACTCTCTAAACACCTCTTCATACTGTTGCAACTTTTGCCGATGTTCCTCGATCGCAGCAATAATTTGATTTTCAATTGCAGTAACATTCCGAGCAGTCAGATTCAACGCTTGATGACGTTGCGTTAGTTGAGAGCGTTTGAAAGCACTGAGCGGATATTCTTGTTGAACAGCTTCTGTAAACTCTTGCTCATACTGCCTCAAGTTTGTTTGATGTGTTTCAATCTCCGCATTAATCCGCCTCTCGATCGCTCCCACATCCCCTTCACTCAACCCCAACGTCTGCCACGTTTGCTGCAACTGCTTTTGCGTCACCTCATCTGGATAATGCTGGCGCTGTGTTGCCTTCACAAACGCCTGCTCGTACTGCTGGAGTTTTTGATGATAGCTTTCAATCTGTGTTGTGATTTGGGCTTCAATTGGGGCAACATCTACATCCGTCAGTCCCAAATGCTGCTGTTGTTGGCGTAAATTATTCCGGGTTGCCTCGCTAAGAGGATATTCCTGCTGCGTGGCAGTAAAAAACAGCCGTTGGTAGTCCCGGAGTTTTTGGTGATATGCCTCTACCTCAGCCGTAATCTGAGATTCTATCGCCGCAATATCTCCATTCGCAAGTTCTAATTGCTGCTGGGTTTGCCGTAAGCGATCGCGGCTTGCTCCACTCAGGGGAAACTCCTGTCGCAGTGCTGTTGTAAAGGCTTGCTGATAAGTTTGCAGGTTTTGCTGATATGTCTTAAACCGTGTAGTTACTAGTGCCTCAATCGGCATCGTGTCCTCATTCCGCAGTCCCAAAATTTGCTGGAGATTTTGCAGATCGTGGCGATCGCTATCGGTAATCGTCTCGTCTCGCTCTAGTAGTTCAGTAAACACCTGCTGATACTGCTGGAGTTTTTCGCCAAACTCCTTGCGGTACGGTTCTAACACCTCATCTTCGATCGCCTTCGCCTCAGTTGTCTCCAATCCCAAGCGAGTCCTCTGATAATCTAATGTGCGACGACCAACAAGAGAAATTTCGCCTCGATGAATAAATCGCGCTACCTCTTTACGGTATCGCTGCCTGGGATCACCCGGAGCCACCTTTGCCAGTCGAATTTTAAAGCCTTCTCGAATTGCATAAATTTCCGGCTTCATCGCAGGTTGAAGTTCTCGCACCTTCTCACTGGCGTATTCATGGAGTTCATCAATGGAGATAAACTCATCTTGATCGCGATCAGCTTCTCCCGATTTGATACCTTCAATTAAAAAACGAGTGTAAATCGATAAATCTTGCCCTTGTTCCTCAAAGGAATATTGAGTCGAAGTAGAAGAAGTCAATACGGCTCGTCCTTCACCGCCCAACTGCTGCCGGATGTCAATTGTGCCGTCATCTTTGGCAGACATCCCCTCAGCAAACGCGCCACTAAAACAGCTATCCAGGATTACCACCTGCCGCCGGGAGCGGCTTTCGATCATGCGATCATGAATAAAATTGGCAGACACCGACGTTGAGCGAATCAATTCGCCCTGCAGTGTCTTACTGGTGTTGCGAGTTGCCAGATACAGCCTACCGCGATCGTCTTTGATGCCGTGTCCTGAAAAGTAGAGCAGCAGCAAATCATCCCTGTGCCGACTGGAGAACAACGTTTCGATCGCCATTTCTACAACTTGCCGCTCAGGATTTTTTAGCAGGAGAATATCTGACGCAGCAAACTCGCCCATCTCTGGATGCAGCAGCACCTCATACACTGCTTCCACATCTCTAACTGCACTGGGCAAAGGGTTCAGCCCTGGCTCATACTCACTGACCCCAATCAGTAACGCTACCTTTGCCATTTAACTTACCTATGCTGCGATCGAATCCTCTGCGGCTTTAATCTCTATGTTGTTTGCTTCATACCAAGTTTTATAATATCACTTGTATCAATTGGACGAGTTATGAGCTAAATCTTTACCCACGACTTAGGATATATTTTTGGCATCTATAATTTTTCCTCTTAGCTGTTATGACCTTCCGCCCTGATTCTACCCTGAGCTTGGTTTCTCCCAGCATTAGCGATGTTTGCCGACAAGTCGCGCCTTTAAAACTAGGAATTATGGCTTCCGGGAATGGCAGCAATTTTGATGTAGTTGCCCAAGCTATCCAAGATGGACAGCTAAATGCCCAAATTCAAGTTTTAATTTACAATAACCCCTCAGCTAAAGCAGCCGTAAAAGCAGCTAATCGAGGTGTAGAAGCTGTTTTATTGAATCACCGCAACTATAAAAATCGAGAAGAGTTTGATGAGAAAATTGTGCAGACATTGCAGCACTACAATGTAGAATGGGTGATTTTGGCAGGTTGGATGCGATTGTTAACATCAGTTTTCATCGATGCCTTTCCTGATAAAATTATTAATATTCATCCTAGTTTGTTACCTAGTTTCAAGGGAATCCATGCTGTAGAACAAGCCTTAACATCTGGGGTAAAAATCACTGGTTGTACAGCGCATATAGCTTGTTTAGAAATGGACAGTGGCCCAATATTAATGCAAGCCGCAGTACCAGTATTGCCGGATGATACAGCAGAAACACTCCACGCCAGGATTCAAATTCAGGAACATCGAATTTTACCATTAGCGATCGCTCTAGCAGCTTCTTCGTCAAAAACTACACTAAGCCCTATACACTTGGGTTAAAAGAGGACAAGGAGCAGTTCTTGCTGGGAGAAAAGGGGAAAAAGAACCTGCATCAAGCCTTTCACTTCCCCCTTATACCCTGCTACCTACTTTCTGCTCTTTTGCTTCTTCCTGCCCCCTGCCCCCTTCTTCCTGCCCCCTTGCTTCTTCCACAAAGCTATTCACCAGAGTTCGCTTCAGTAGCTTGATACGCTTGTAGAAGCCTAGCATGATCGAGAGTAAATCCTACTTGCATAGCTATCTGGGTAAATAAATCAATTTCGGGCTGTTGCCAATTACGGGGGCCAGAACACTGATGTGCAATTAACAAGCCAAATAGCTGCTCATCTTTCATAATGGGTGCTACTAAATTTGCTTTCACACCAAAGGATTCGAGCAGGCTAATGTGACAATCGGCCAAACCAGCCTCATAAATGTTGTTTATTGC
>NZ_CAXTNE010000394.1:226-5514 GCF_964245445.1 uncultured Nostoc sp. | reverse complement strand
CCCTTGCTCCCCACTCCCTCTATTAAGCCAGTTGAGCGCGGGCAGCTATGAGTGCTTTGCTTACCTGTACAAAACCAGTGCCACCATAACTGTTGCGAGCTGCCACAACTTGACGGGGGGATATCGCCTCATAAATATCTGCTGCAAATGCCGGATGTAGTTCTTGCCACTCTTCCAATTTCAAATCTTTTAGGAGTTTACCTGCGGCAATACTAGTTTTTACCACCTTACCCACAAGGTTGTAAGCTTCCCGGAAAGGAACGCCCCGTGCTGCCAGATAATCTGCTACATCGGTAGCGTTAGAAAAATCTTCCGCCACAGCTTCTGCTAATCGCTGGGTACGAAATTCCAAGCCTTCCCTGAGCAAAATCGTCATTGCTTCCAGAGAGGCTTTGATTGTATTGACGCTATCAAATAAACCTTCTTTATCTTCTTGCAGGTCTTTGTTATATGCCAAAGGTAGCCCCTTCATAATCACCAACATCGCCTGGAGATGACCAAATACACGTCCCGTTTTCCCTCGTACCAATTCTGGTACATCAGGGTTTTTCTTTTGGGGCATGATACTGGAACCTGTGGCACAGCTATCTTTGAGGGTGACGAAGCGGAATTCTTCTGATGACCAAAGAATGACTTCTTCTGCAAGGCGGCTGAGGTGAACCATAATCAAGCTAGCGGCACACAAGAATTCGATCGCAAAATCGCGATCGCTTACTCCATCGAGGCTGTTAGCATAAATATCGTCAAAATGCAATAGTTTGGCTGTGTAGTGGCGGTCAATGGGGAAAGTAGTTCCTGCTAAAGCTCCGCATCCCAAAGGTGAGATGTTCACGCGGCGAGAAACGTCTCCTAAGCGTTCCCAGTCGCGTTGCGCCATTTGAAAGTATGCCAAGAGGTGATGAGCTAAACTCAGGGGTTGGGCGCGTTGTAGGTGAGTATAGCCAGGAATCAGAGTTTCAACGTTTTTTTCAGCTATATCCAGTAAAACCCCTTGAAATTCTCGCAATTCCCTTTTAATTTGTTGGATTTGGTCGCGGAGGTAGAGTCGGGTATCAGTACCAACTTGGTCATTACGCGATCGCGCCGTATGCACCTTTTTACCCACATCGCCAACAATTTCTGTCAGTCGCCGTTCAACTGCAAAATGTACATCTTCAGCATCAACACCAGGCTGAAATTTACCGTGGCGGTACTCTTGACGAATTTGTTCTAAACCTGCAACCAGTTGCTCTCCTTCTTCTGGGGAGATGATACCCGTGTGAGCGAGCATTTTGGCATGGGCTTGAGAACCAGTCAGGTCATATTCGATTAATTCAATATCAAAACCTATACTGGCATTAAAACGAGCGATCGCTGGATGCAACGCTGATTCAAACCTCTGGCTCCAAGTTTCTTCTTTGGTCATAAATATTATCAGGGGAGGGGCATCAATTTTGGATTTTAGATTTTGGATTAATCTAAAATCTAAAATCCAAAATCTAAAATTTCTTTAACCGTAGCTAGTTAGATTCCGAATCATATAGCCAATGACTAAACCAATCAACAATGCCCACACTTGACCTGTTTGTATAAAGTGACGCCAAGATTTTTCAACCTGACCGATCAAGTCTGGATCGGTAATTGTTTGTGCTAGTAGTGCTGTCAAATTTACAGGCAAATGCCAATATAACTGAGATATCAAATCGCTGTAATGACTCATATTTGATGATTAAGAGGTTGGAGGTGGCAAAATTCAGCATCAGTTTATTTTTTAGATAAATTCCTGAGATTTACTGAAATCTTGGGTGTAACTTCAATGTCTTAACTCAAGATGCAGCCGATGCCAACCGCAATTTCTCGGCAGTCCGCAAAATTTGCCCCGCTAAAACTGCTGCACCAAAACCATTATCGATATTTACTACGCCTACTCCCGCAGCACAAGAGTTAAGCATTGTCAATAAAGGTGCTAATCCGCCAAAACTTGCGCCATAACCGATGCTGGTGGGTACTGCAATCACAGGACAACTCGCTAAACCAGCAACAACGCTGGGTAAAGCGCCTTCCATCCCCGCTACGACAATCAACACCGATGCGGACTCAATCAGATGGCGGTTACTCAGCAAACGGTGAATCCCCGCAACGCCAACATCCCAAAGGCGTTGGACGCGGAAACCTGAAAGTTCAGCAGTGACAGCAGCTTCTTCAGCAACGGGTAAATCGGCAGTACCAGCAGAAAGAATGCCAATTTCACCTGCAAATTGTGGTTCGATGGTAGGAGGAGCGATCGCACAAATTCGTGCCGATTCGTAATATCGCAAACCGCTAACTTTTGATTCCAGTGCGGTATAAACTGCTGGTTCAATGCGGGTTGCCATCACCACCGGGTTGCGGAGGCGCATCACCTCGATAATTTGAGCAATTTGGTCGGGAGTTTTACCAGGGCCCCAAATCACCTCTGGGAAACCAGTTCTTAGCTGGCGATGATGGTCAATTTTGGCAAACTCACCTACAGATTCATAAGTTAAATCTTTGAGTGAGTCGAATGCCATATCTGGCGTAACTTTACCATTGGCAACCGCTTCGAGGAGCGATCGCAAAGTTTCATGTTGAGACACTGGTCTGTTGTTTGAATTTTATAAATGTTCCCAAACGTGCCACTAAGGGCGGAGATTTTAATACTTTAAACTCTATTGTGTGACTTTCAGTTCATATTTATTCCATAGCGTTCCTCTTTGGGAACCAAGTGCAGAGAATTTGACGTTTTGGATGCGATCGCGCACTGCTACCAAAGATAAAGGATTTACTAAATAAATGTAAGGCAAATATTCCTGAGAGAGGCGTTGCGTTTCGGCGTAAATTTCTTTGCGCTTTACTTCGTCTAACTCTCGTGCTGCTTGAATGTAAAGACGGCCAATTTCCGCCTCCCAATCTGCAACTTGCCAACCAATAAGTGGCTCTTGTCCTGCTTGAAGTTTCTGATTGAAAGTGTGTAGTCCACCTGACGGTAACCAAACATTAGCCCCGTCATTTGGTTCAATCCCTCCAACAAAACCTAACATATAACATTCCCAATCGAGGGAATTAGAAAGCTTGTCTGTAAGGGTATTGAACGCAATTGGATTAAAATCAACTTGAATGCCGATTTTACTCAAGTCTTGCTTAATTTGCGCTCCCATTAACACACGAGTTTTATTTTCAGCATTCGTTAATAAACTGAAGCGCACCCGATTACCATCAGCATCTAGTAACTGTTTATTGGTATTATATTTAAAACCTGCATTTAATAACAATTTTTTAGCTTTCTCTTGATTATATTCATAAGCTTTAAGACCTTTTTCTGGAGGAAAGTAGTAAGGACTTTGAATCTCTATTGGCGAATTTTGCAACACACCAATCCCCCGAAAAACGTTATTTAGCATTGTTTTACGGTCGATTGCATAGGCAACTGCTTGTCTAAAAGCAAGGGTATTAAACCAATGGGATTTAATTGAGTCAACTACAGGCTGTCCGTTTTGCCGCCGACCTTTGTTGAGATTAAATGAAATATAAGTATTGGTGAATTCCGGGCCTCCATTGTAGATAGTAAACTTTCCACGTTTTTCTTCGCGCTTAAGTAGTGAAAAGTTTTCAGGAGAAACAGTAACTGTATCTAATCCTCCAGAGCGAAACTGAAGAATTATTGTATCAGTAGATTCAATAATTTGCCAAACAATACGTTCAATATATGGTAATTGATTCCCTTGGCTATCTTTGCGCCAGTAATAAGGATTGCGCCGAAATACCACACGTTGGCTGGGAGTATAACTTTCTATTTTATAAGCACCGTTGACAATAATTTTACTGGGTTCTGTATCCGTTCCCCAAGTAGATAGAAATTTAGGATTACCTTTAGTATCTTTAGATTTAAATGATTCAAATAAAGCATGTTTTGGCAAAATTCCAACTGAATTTGTTGATGCTCCGGTTGTGGTGGAAAGGAAAGGAGCAAAAGGCTCAGGTAGAATAAATTCAATTTGGCGATCGCCTATTTTTCTGATTTTAGGAAAACTACCACTAGAACCAATTTTAAGACTATCTTTCCAATCGGTAGGAATCTGTGGATTGAAAATCACATCCTCATAGGTAAAGATAACATCATCTACGGTAAGTGGTTCGCCATCTGACCATTTCAAGTTTTCTCGCAAAGTAAAAGTGACTCGCTTTTTATCGTCAGAAATATCCCACGATTCAGCTAAAGCTGGCTCAATTTTGCCTGTAATTCCATTGAGGGTAGTTAGTCCTTCAGTCGTGAACAGAAAAACATGAGGATATTCCTGATTGAAAGCGTAGTTAAAAGTTTTCGGATCGCCGATAGTGCTTGTAACCCATTGTGATACTTGTGCCGCTTTACTCTCAAAATTAATTGGGTTGCAACTGATAAGAGCTATCTGACAAATTAAAAATAGACTGAATATTGCTAAAACCACAAACCCACGGTGGCGGGTAGGCAAAAGGGCAAAAATCATAAAACTGAAAGACTAAACTGTTTGCATAATACACCTCGTGTTCAGCCTTGACTGCATAAAGGTAAGTGGGGAGTGGGGGATGAGGAGATAATAAACTGCTGATTCTTGACTCCTGTCTCTTCCAAGATATACTCGGCAAATAATTTGGGTAAAAGGGTGGGTGGAGCTGCGAGATGCACTTCGGCACCACTGGCGATTAAACTCCAGATATTTGATCGCGCCACGCGAGAATGGAGAATATCGCCAACAATGGCAATCTTTTTACCTTTTAAAAGTTCTAATCGAGGACTAGCTGGGTCAATTAGAGTACAAATGGTAAATAAATCTAGCAGTGCTTGAGAAGGATGCTCATGTTGACCATCACCAGCATTGAGGATATTAACTTTTACACCTAAACGATCCATTTCAGCCGCGATCGCATTCGGTACTCCTGCCTCTCGATGGCGGACTACCATAATATCAGTTCCCATTGCCAAATAAGTTTTCGCCGTGTCGAGAATTGTTTCTCCCTTAGTCATAGAAGATGTGGCTGCGGCGAAGTTCAGCGTATCTGCACTTAAACGTTTCGCCGCGAGTTCAAAACTGCTACGAGTGCGAGTAGACGATTCAAAAAATAAATTCGCCACCACTTGTCCCTGTAAGGTTGGTACTTTCTTTGTCCGCCGTGATAGCACCTCTTGAAAACTGGCAGCAGTTTGCAAAACAGTATTATATTCAGCCGCCGTAAAGTCAGCTAGGGAAAGAACGTGATGACGATTCCAGGTGGTAGTAGGCATAGAATTTGGGGAGTGGGGACTGGGGATT
>NZ_CAXTNE010000394.1:0-216 GCF_964245445.1 uncultured Nostoc sp. | reverse complement strand
AAAACTACTGCGAGTGCGGGTAGACGCTTCAAAAAATAAATTTGCCACCACTTGTCCTTGTAAGCTTGGCACCTTCTTCGTGCGTCGCGATAACACCTCCTGAAAACTGGCAGCAGTTTGCAAAACGGTATCGTATTCAGTAGGAGTGAAGTCCGCGAGTGTGAGAACGTGATGACGATTCCAAGTAGTAGTAGGCATAAATGTGAATGAGTATTC
>NZ_CAXTNE010000393.1:0-5519 GCF_964245445.1 uncultured Nostoc sp. | reverse complement strand
GCATTGCCTTAAGGGGGATAGAGATCATAAATTCAGCCCCTCGTCCTAAAATCGGTACACACTCCAACTGTCCTCGATGCTTATTAGTCACAATCTGGTAACTAATAGATAGCCCTAAACCAGTGCCTTTACCAACAGGTTTGGTGGTAAAAAAGGGTGTGAAGAGTTTTTGCCGCACATTTTCGCTGATACCAGAACCGTTGTCAGCAATACGAATGACGGCAAAATCGCCTTCAACAGTAGTACGAATTGTAATGATGCCTGGCTGACGTGCAATCTCGGCGTAAGTTCGATGTTTGTTAAATTCTTCCAAAGAGTCAATCGAATTAGCGATCAGGTTCATAAATACCTGATTCAGTTGGCCAGGATAGCATTGTACAGGTGGCAGGTTACCGTACTCCTGTATTACCTGAATTCCGGGAGAGTCTGGTTCGGGTTTAAGCCGATTTTGCAAAATCATCAGGGTGCTATCAATGCCCTCATGGATATCAACGGCTTTGACTTCAGCTTCGTCTAGGCGGGAAAAGTTTCGTAAAGATAATACAATCTGGCGAATGCGATCGGTTCCCACTTTCATGGAAGCCAACAGCTTAGGTAAGTCTTCCATCAAAAAATCTAAGTCAACCGCATCTATCTTATTCTGAACTTTAGGCGGTAAATTCTGGTTTTGCTGCTGATAAAGTTGCACTACACTCATCAAGTCTTTGACATAATTATTAAGGTAAGTAAGATTGCCGTAGATAAAGCTGACTGGGTTATTGATTTCGTGAGCAACGCCTGCTACCAACTGCCCTAGGCTAGACATTTTTTCGCTTTGCACCATCTGGGACTGGGTGAGCTTCAATTCATCGAGCGTGTGTTCTAGCTGTTTTGCTTTCTCACGCGCTTCTGTTTCTGAAATCTCTAACTCCTGGGAGTATATGTGCAAATTTGTGTAGAGCCGAGCATTTTCTATAGAGATGGAAACTTGCGAGGTTAACAACTTCAGTACCTCTAATCGCTCTGCGGTAAAGACTCCGGTGGTGAGGTTATTTTCCAGGTAAAGAACTCCAGTTAGCTTACCCTGATGAGAGAAAGGCAAACACAAAATTGATTTGGGTTGATTGGCAACAATATAGTTGTCACTCACAAAACGCTCTGTGTGGCTAGCATCGTCTAAAACCAAATTTTCTTTTGTTCTTTCAACATAATTAATCAGCAAAACTGGTAGTTTATGCTTTACTTGAGACAGACTGGACGATCGCACTGTCACTTGATCTCGATCAATGCTTCCTTCGGCTTCAATCACCCACTGGTTTTCTCGTTTTACAAGTAGATAACCCATTTGGGCACCAGCATTCTCGATCGCGATCGTCATCATTTTCTCCAGCAGAGGATTTAACTCCATCTCGCTTGAGAGTGCTTGGGATGCTTTAATCGCTGTACTGATATCTAGAGTTTGGGTTTTAGCTTCAGAAATATCCTGAATCTGCTTTGTAGCCGTACCCCGTCCAGTTACCTCCTCGGCTGCATCTCTAAAAATTTGGGAATATTGTTCGTCCAGTTGCTGGACTTTACCTTTAGCTTCCCACTTTAGATAGCGATAGCGGGCTTCTTTAAAATAAACTTTGGCAAAGTTTTTCCTATCCTTGGCCAAGTAAAATCGAAATGCTAGTTCGTTTGCCAAGGCTTCATTTTGTAAATAACCGTTTTCGGCAGCAGAAGCGATCGCTTTATCATACAGTTCCATTGCCTGATAATCTTGTTGGTGAATCCGAGCAATTTCAGCTTGAATCAGCAGAAACTTGTGTTGATAATTGGTTGGGCAGTGTATTGCCCATTGCTGGAATTTTTCTAAGTTGGCATTTAGTTTATGCAGATAAATGGCTTGAGTTTCGGTATCTACCTCCACATAAGCCCCTGCTAAGGCAATACTTTGGTGAAAATAGAAAACAGGATTAATAAAAATCCCTCGCGCTCCTCCAACAAATTGTTCCGCATTGTCTGCATACTCAACAGCTTTGGTATATTCTCCATACCAGTTACAGAGCGCAAGTTTATAGATGTAAACTACAAATGCACTCAACATATCCGAAGATGCCAACGCAAACTCTAGCACTTGCCCTTCATCTGCCCAAGCTCCAACAAGCTCGTCAATCTTGCCTGCTGGCTTAGTCAGGTTAGCGATCGCTTCCATAGCCAGCAGATGATAGTTCAACATATTTTTGTCAATCTTGCGGAGGCTAGGAATAAAATCTTCGGCTATTTCTGCGGTTTTTTCCAAAGATTCATTTCCAAATAATGATTGCCATAAAAAATTAACTGAACAATAACCAGACCACTGGTAAGAACCTGTTTCTAAACCACTATTAAATCCCTTCAATAAATAAGGTTTACTCTCGCTAATATGGTCTTTGTAGTGACAAACTAAACCACCCCACATATTCAAAATATTTGCTTCTAATTCCTTCGTTCTTAAAACTTCATGCAACTGCAAAGATAGCTCACCGAACTCATAACCTGAATCCACTTCACCATATTGAAACACCAAATTAAAAGCATAAAGCATATAGCCAAATACCGAAATTCGTGAGTTGCCATACTGAACTGAAAGTTGAGTTATATTCATCGATGTGATATGCAACGCTTTAGATCCTAAAAAGTAGGCAATAGGCCAGACTTCTTTTAAGATGCGTTGAGCCATTAACTTCTCTTCGTCTTGCATTGGCGGTAGTTCTGCGAGACTAAAAGTTGAGCGATCGCCAATAACTTTTTTGGTTTGATTAAGTTTTTCCAATAGATATGCATCATCGGGATAAGCTGTAAACTCCAAGCCTAAAAGCTCCAAAGTATTTAACCCAATTTTATATGCGGAGTTTAAATCATTCTCCATCCGATAACACATAATCCGATATTCATTTACCCGACACATATCAAGAGTAGTTTGAACCTGATTGAATGTCTGCTCAAAAATCAGCAAAGCTTTCTCATATTTACCATTTAAAAATTTTGCTTCTCCAACTTGTAAATATAATGTTAAGGTGAGTAAATAATTATCTTGCCAGCTATTTTCAGGTAGATAACTCATTCCTGTTTTTAGCAACTTGAGTGCAGTTACAAATGCCGAAGATGATTTTGCCCGTTGACCTGCTTTCAGATTTAATTCCGCTAGTTCATATCTTTCTACTGGTTCCACAATCAATGAACTACCAGCATTGAGATGGTTGACAATATCAAAAAGGTGTTCTTCTAACTGGGCTTTTTCAGTATTATGTAATAATAATTTTCCAACCTTCAGGTGTACTTGTTGTTGCTGGTCAGTTGGAATTAAAGAATAGGCAGCTTGCTGAACGCGATCGTGCAAAAACTTATAGTCAACTTGTACAGCAGTATTGCAGTATGTTGCCAATTCTGACTGATTCAACAACTGAGGAATTTTGTAAGTATCGCTCAAAGGAAGAATTAATCCTGCCCGCAAAGCTTCCCATAAATCAATTGCTGTTGCCGATGCAGATTTTTCGTTTACTACAGCTAGAATTTCTAAATTAAAACGGTTCCCAACACAAGCAGCTAATTGTAAAACTTGCTGCGTTGGTTCTGAGAGTCTTTGAATTTTATTCACCATTAAATCGACTACATTATCGGTAATGGCTTGTTCCTTAATTTTGTTAAGATCCCAGTGCCATAAACCCGAACGGTAATCAAATTTCAAAAGATTGTCTTGATGTAGGACTTTTAATAACTGAGTCAAGAAAAAGGGATTACCTTGGCTTTTTTGAAACAGCAAATCAGCTAAAGGTTCTGCCTGAGATGACTCGCAGTTGAAAGTGTCAGTAACTAGTTGAGTAATATGAGGTGTTGCTAATGGCTTCAAAAGCAACTCTTCAACGGTAGCCCCAGATGCTCGAATTGCCTCTAGCATTAATATCAGTGGATGGGTGGGACTAACTTCGTTATCTCGGTAAGCCCCAATCGAATCTATCCCACTATTCTAAAAATCCCTAATTATTTTCGTAAAATGTAGTTGAAAATCTTGATTTTTAGTTTTTAATTATCAATTAGCTTAAGCTTTGTAGGACAGATAAAAGGAATGCTAATTGTTAAATTGAATTGTAATTTTGGATACAAAATCTTCCCAAGAATATATAAGGATGCAATGGGCTAACCTCCTTTTTTAAGTCTAGTGAGAGTAAAATCACATAAAAGTTGCTTGAACAATAGTTCGTGCATTTTGTGAAAAGCTTAAATTTCTTTATTTCCGCCAATAGCCAGTTCCTTTTTACTATGTTTCAACTGTTTCCAAAGCGCCCTAATTTGCTCGTAAGCTTCTTCTGGAGACAGCTTTCCACCTGTTTCTAGGCAAGTAATGTAACTAATTTTTTGGGCAAATTCTTGGAGGTTAGCATTAAATGCTAAAGTCTCTGGCTGGAAATTACCATAATATCGGCTACGAGGGTAAAGAAAGCTATTTTTGTCTTGCGAGTTAGGCTGTGTCATTAGTTTGTTATCTGCAATTTTTTATTAAGAGTTCTAGACTTGATTTATTCTACGTGTAATTACACAGTAGAAAAGCCAAATTCCAGAATAGATTTATATTGTAGTTAAAAATCTATTTATATGGCTACTGTAAAAAGATAGAAATAACTATCCAGTTAAAAAAATTTAAAAATTTTAGTTTAAGTAAGTCGGTAAGAATAATCCAAACTATTTTAACTAATGCAAAAAATATTGAAATTAGTTTGTAGAGACCGGCTCTAGTCCTCTCTACGAGACGATACGCGAACACTACAAACCTTTGATTATTTACGCCGTTCCAGGTTGCAGTTCCCGCACCTGTTCTCAAAGCGTTCGTTCTCCTGAATAAAGGCACAACAAAGATAATCTCGCAACGCCACTAATCTAAATCGGATGAACGATAGGGTGATAAAGTTCTCAGTTGAGGCGCAATCCAACGAACCGAACCAGTGGTAGTGTAATACACGGTACGAACACCGATGCGATCGCGAACTAACTGCAATACCTGTTTTTCTCTATCCCATATCACTAACGCAAACATCCCCACAAGTTGGCTAAGACATTGATTGCCCCATTGTTCCCAGAGATTGGCAACCAGTTGCAGAAAACTTCCTTTAAACCTATCCGGTTCAATTCCCAACTTTTGCAGCAACTGCACTCGGTTAGTTAACCAAACATCACCAACAACAACAAATCGTCCTTCAGAACTGATTGCTAATTTTTCCGTCAAAAATCCAGAAGCTGTGCGTGGGAGAATTACAGAAATTTTTTCATCTCGCCAAGCGATATCTTCATAATTTTCATCAATTGTTCCCCACGCTACGCGCCAGGTTGGCTCAGTCTTGATAAATTCGATTTTAGGAGATTTCCGATTTTTAAATGCATCAAATAGCATGAGAAGTTTTACAAATTTTCTACTTCTTTATACTTAATACCAAGAACAAGGGTCATAATAAACCAAGTATAGGACTCATATCAAGTCCGGTGAATCACTTACGATTACCGTATCTGTGCAAAAATCTCAA
>NZ_CAXTNE010000392.1:0-5568 GCF_964245445.1 uncultured Nostoc sp. | reverse complement strand
CCCCCGATCTTCTCACTCCCCCACACCCCACCTGTGTCACAATAAAGAACTGTAATAAGAAAAATATTGTTAAGGTAATTTAGTGAGTCCAACTGCTCAATCCACGGCAAGTGCGCGTCGCGTGGTATTTCCTTTTACGGCAATTGTGGGCCAGGAAGAAATGAAACTGGCGTTGCTATTGAACGTGATTGACCCCAAAATTGGTGGTGTAATGATTATGGGCGATCGCGGCACCGGGAAATCCACAACTATCCGGGCGCTGGCGGATCTGCTGCCTGAAATTTCTGTGGTTGCCAATGACCCCTTCAGTAGCGATCCTAGCGACCCTGACTTGATGAGCGATGAAGTCCGCCAATTGTTAGAACAAGGGGCGGAAATTCCTGTAGCTCATAAAAAAGTCCAAATGGTAGACCTGCCACTAGGAGCTACAGAAGACCGAGTTTGCGGCACAATCGACATTGAGAAAGCTTTATCTGAAGGTGTCAAAGCTTTTGAACCGGGACTGCTGGCAAAGGCTAACCGGGGCATTCTTTATGTGGATGAAGTCAACTTACTAGATGACCACCTCGTAGACGTGTTACTAGATTCCGCCGCGAGTGGATGGAACACTGTAGAACGAGAAGGTATTTCTATCCGTCACCCAGCACGTTTCGTTCTTGTGGGTTCTGGAAACCCGGAAGAAGGCGAACTACGCCCGCAATTGCTCGATCGCTTTGGGATGCACGCAGAAATTCACACCGTAAAAGAACCAGCCTTGCGGGTGCAAATCGTCGAACAACGAGCGGATTTTGATCAAAATCCTCCAGCATTTCTCGAAAACTACAAACCCCAGCAAGAAGCACTACAACAGCAAATTGTCAATGCTCAACAGCTTTTGCCAGAAGTGAAAATTGACTATGAACTGCGGGTGAAAATTTCTGAAGTCTGCTCAGAACTGGATGTAGATGGTTTGCGGGGTGACATTGTTAGTAACCGCGCCGCCAAAGCCTTAACAGCTTATGAAGGACGCACAGAAGTTACAATTGATGATATCCACCGCGTAATTACGCTATCCTTGCGTCACAGGCTGCGGAAAGACCCCTTAGAATCGATTGATTCTGGCTACAAAGTCGCCAAAGTTTTTAGCCGCGTCTTTGGTGTCGAACTACCAGAAAGTGATGTTGCACAAAAAAACGGCACAGGTCAAAAGTTAGGGGCTAGGAGCTAATTAATTTTGGTTTTAGATTTTGGATTGAAGGAAAAATCCAAAATCTAAAATTGGCAGAGTCAAACTCAACATTTAGCACTCAAAACTGATTATGAGATTTTGGTCTTTTTGGTTTAACAGCTTTGTTCTATCTAGCCAATACAACCCACCCAGGTTTGTAGAATTATTGATGCTCTTATTAGCGATCGCTATGCTGGCAATAGCCAGTATTTTACCCGATAGACCCTATTTAATCTTAGGCTTGAGCTTAGTAGTTGGGGCATCTATTTCTATCTTAGTGCGGGAAGCGATCGCTCCCTCACCCCAGACGCGAATTACCCAACTAACAGCTTCGCTATTGCTGATCATCAGCCTCTATGGTTTTGCTGATTTAATGTACGCTCTTTAATGGGGAGTTGGGAATAGGAAATACGGAAGAAATTTCATCAACAATGTCCCATATCTAATGCCCAACAACTTACCAATTCTGCATTTCCACCAATTCCATACACAAATCATTAATTTGCTCTAAATCAGGTTTGTGAGGTAGGGCAGATTGTTCGTAAACAATTTCCATTTCAGCAACCAAATCTTCTGCCATTTTCATCACCTCTTCATAAGAATACTCACCCTTTAAAATAGCTTTTAAATCCTCAAAATCGCCAGCTATTCTCCTATCTACAATCACTTCACCCCGCCGCAATATTTCTACTCCACTGCGTAGCAATCTAATGCAGTGCATTCCATGTTTAAGGTCAAAACCCGATTTTATTTCCATTTCTGCCCTAGCCGGATTTCTATTTTCCTGCCAAGATAAGTAAGCTTTCCATTCTCTTAAAGCTATTTGATAACTTTGGCTTTTCTGAAGCAGGCGGATAAAATCTTTACGGCTATTGGTTAACTTTTGGGTATATTCCAAAGTTTCATCTGGCAAAGTGTATTGTTTCAACACGCCTTTAAAATCAATATCTGCCGTCAGCAATTGGTATAATTGTTCCGCTTCTTCCAAAAACTCAATCCGCCCTCTGATTAAGTTATAAAGATATTCCAGAAAAGCATTTAGCTCATCTTTGCTGAGGGGTGCTTCGTCTTCTATAGCGAAATCAGATGGTATAGGCTTTTTTTGCGGTGGCTTTAACAACCATTTACGATGAGTTTCCATCTTTTTGATTTGGGCAAAGGCATAACCAGTGTAAGTATGTTTTACTTTCTTGCTCAAAAATAACTGCTTATGATTAATTAAATGCTGTCCGACTGCGCTTAAAAAAGGATAGTTACTTAACCAGAGCAATTCTAAAACATTGGGATTCGCACCTGCTAATAACTGAAGGATTTTTCTTAATTCATATATAACTGTGTCTTTGTTGCCATCAACGAATGGAAATATTCCTGGTTCATCCCAACCAGCATCTTTTTGTTCTATGCGATCAAATCCCAAGTAATACCTTTTGGGTGCGATAAATACTCCCCGATAATCAAAGTCTGAATCAGGACGATTTAAACCATAGCCGTGGCTACCTGCCAAACCAATTAAAATAGTTCTTTGCTCAACTTCTATTCTTTCCATATCACCTGATTAAAATATAGTCATCCTAACTCATGAGTTAATCAGGTGGGAAGTGGGCAATGGGGATGCAGAGGAGCAGAATAAGAATAACAATCCCCATACCCAATGACTAATACCAAGAGTTGCTTAGTTTAACAAAAATGCCCCTAAAGGAGATGATTGATGCAACGATATCCCCTTAAGGAGCAAAACTTGTCAATTTAGTTGTTCCTATATTTTCGCTTTCCTAAAACAGGAATTATCTAGGATTAATGTGCCGTCTATTCCCCCATCCTGGATTAACAATGGCGGCTAAATCTTCTTCAGACAATTTGCTGATTTCACTCTCCAGTTCTTCGACGCTGAAATCATAGCCACGCTCTTGAGCAATCTTGACGAAGGCTTCTGGATTAGCTGTTGCTTTGAGTCTTTGCTGTAATGCTTGATCTTGTTTGACGGCTTCAAAAAGTCGGGTAGCATTTTGCTGTGTCATGACAGTGTATCTCCTGTTTTAAATATCAGGTTTGAATGTAGTAATTTGACTCCTGTGGAATCACTAAATTTTCTGAAGAACCTTTAGATTAAGAGTGTAAGTTTAATTTTAAAACAAAGAAGATAATTATGTAGATTCTGATAAGAAAATATAAGTTTTAGTCTAAATATTTCTGCTAATTTATAAAACTCAGCCCTAAGATGGAAGCAGTATTTAACTAAATAACATTGAGTTTTAATTGTAAATACATTTTAGATTCTTTGCGTGGTGATTCAGTTATGACGACTTTTGG
Source organism: uncultured Nostoc sp. (assembly GCF_964245445.1). Taxonomy (GTDB): domain Bacteria; phylum Cyanobacteriota; class Cyanobacteriia; order Cyanobacteriales; family Nostocaceae; genus Nostoc. The sequence goes on along the minus strand of NZ_CAXTNE010000392.1, from coordinate 2,051 downwards.
CAAATAAAAGCTTGACTTAGCACCTGCTGATAAAATAGAGTGTTAGATTGTCTGTCTAATTCCTGCTCGGATCAGGTAGACATATTACAAAAGCTGGCAAAAGCGTCTCTACACGAGATAAGAACCAGCTACCTGTACGGCAACCTCAAGGACAATTCCATGACCTACGCGATTATTGAAACTGGCGGCAAACAAATACGAGTAGAGCCAGGCCGGTTTTACGATATTGAACTGCTTCCGACCGAACCAGATGAAAAAGTTACAATAGACTCTGTATTACTCGTGCAGCACGATGGTGAAGTTACCATTGGACAGCCACTAGTGACAGGTGCGACTGTAGAAGGGACTGTAATGCGACATTACAGAGGTCGTAAAGTTCTGGTATACAAGATGAAGCCCAAAAAGAAAACCCGTAAAAAGCGGGGGCATCGTCAGGAAATTACCAGACTTATGATTGACTCCATCACCCTTAACGGTGAAGTATTTGCTTTTGAAGGAGAAACGGAGAAGGAAACCCCCGTTTTAGATGAGACTCCTACTGAAGAAGTTGAAACTGCTGCTGAATAATAATAAGAATATACACAAGAGGAAATCATGGCTCATAAGAAAGGAACAGGTAGTACACGCAACGGTCGTGATTCTAATGCCCAACGTCTGGGTGTCAAGCGTTATGGCGGTCAAGTTGTACGTGCAGGAAACATTCTGGTGCGTCAGCGTGGTACCAAATTCCACCCTGGTAACAACGTCGGTATTGGTAGCGATGACACTCTGTTTGCCTTAATCGACGGTGTTGTAATGTTTGAGAGAAAAGGCAAAACCCGTAAAAAAGTTAGTGTTTATTTACCCATAACTGCTGCTGAGGCAGCCCCTGCTGAGGCAGTAGCAAGTTAGAGTGTTAGGGTGGGCACTGTTCCCACCCTAATTGCTAGTTAGCGATCGCATATTCCAGGCGTTGCTTAAAAGTCGCTTTGTTCCTCTGTTGCCCATAGATTTAGTTTCAGGAGCATCAAAGCGCAGATATTCTTGAATAACAAAATATTACACAAATAACTTGGGTTGTGTAGCTTGCCTTCTAGGCATTGCATATTAAGTTTTAGACACCAATTTTTGTTAGCTTTCGGATGATTGCATTAGATGTTCCAAAGTTCAAAATAGCCAGCCAGAGATACGTTTGTTCTGAAACTCTTTGGATTAGCCGATTTGGTCTTCTGGGTCTAGTGACTTTATCACTGTCATACTATTTATAATTCCTGAATCTTTACTTGCCCTGAAGGTAGGAAGCATCTAATTAAGTCTATGTTCCTGTAGAGGTACTTATGAGTCTGATTCTTCCCAAACGCACCCTATCCCGTCGTCGGTTACTGCAAGTATCTGGACTTTCAGGGGTAGGCTTTCTTTTAAGTGGCTGTGGGACAAATTTGTTCTCAGATAATCTGCGGCAAATATCTGAGCCACTAAATCAAAGTCTTGAAGCACTCCTGCTAAGTCAAAAACCAGTACCTGAATTTCCTGTTAGTGCCATAGAACCAGACAAATTGCTGATTAATACTTTTGACTTTACGCCGCAAATTGATCCAGCGCAGTTTCGCCTGAAGATTGATGGCGAGGTTAGTAACGTGATGCAATTGAGTATGGCAGATATTCAAAAACTTCCCTTGACTTCAATGGTAATTCGCCATGTTTGTGTTGAAGGCTGGGCAGCGATCGCTCAATGGGGAGGTGTGCGATTACGAGACTTGGTAGCACTGGTACAGCCTAAGTCAAACGTCCGCTATGTCTACTTCAAATCTGCTGATGGCTACTACGAAAGCTGGGATATTGCCTCTGCTGTACATCCCCAAACTCTCATGGCTTATCAAAAGAATGGACAACCTTTATCAGTTGATAATGGTGCGCCCATACGCCTAGCATCCCCAATTAAACTGGGCTACAAGCAAAGTAAGTGGGTGACTCAAATTACATTCGTCAGCAATCTGTTACCTCGTAAAGGTTATTGGGAAGATCAGGGCTATGAGTGGTTTGCAGGGTTATGAGAGGGCAGGGGGCAGGGA
>NZ_CAXTNE010000391.1:0-5574 GCF_964245445.1 uncultured Nostoc sp. | reverse complement strand
TCTTTACAAAACTTTACAACGTGTCCCATTTTACACGTACTTCGTCATGACCCCAAATACTGTTGGCTATGTTCAAGGTACACTCAAATTGGGAGAAGTGCAGTACGGCTGGGTGATGGCAGCTTTTGGGATTGGTGCAACCCTGTGTGCAGTTGCGGTTGGTACGTTCAATAGAAGTTTGCCACCGTATAGGCATCCAAATCACTCTCACCTGTGAAATTCAGCCATCACGTCTCACCTTCTTGAAACACCAACTCCAACGAAAACGGTAGACACCCAGGATTGGCAGCTGCCCACTCATTGGCTTCTGCAATTAGAGTTTTGTTACCTGAATCGAGATAAAATTGCATTTTGGCACTCTGCTCCAGTCTTTCCCGTTCCTTGCCCCCAATTAAGCATCGTGCAATCAGGCAGTACTCTCTAGCTACACGTTTGGCGTAAGATGCTGCTTGGAGTCGCAACTTAGTCAGATTCTTCAGTTCTGACAAAGCGAGAGTTGCTGCTGAATCGCTTGAAGGTGTACTTTGTTCGCTAACTTCGGCTTTTTGTGACGTTTCAGGCGGCACAATTGCAGGTGTAGGCGCAGTAAGCGGAATAGTAACAGAATTGATTAATAAGTTTTTGTTATTGTAATTTTCAGCCGCGCTGGGGTTAGAAAGGTATTTGAAATTCTTATCTGAAGTACTTTCATTAAGATTTTCAGCTAATTCTATAATATTTGAAGAAACTAATGAATTATCAGAATTATTGACACCTGAAGTTAAAGACAGATCCTTTGGTTGCAATAAATTCAATTCTTCGGAATTCTTAATTTTCTCAGATTCATCTTGTACCTGTAGTACAAATAATTCTCCTTGAGACTCAGCAACTTCTTCAAAACTTGCTGCTGCCAACTGCCCTGTAGGGGCATCGGCAGCAGGAGGTAAGCATTTACAAAAAACCTTCATATAGTAAAAATGACCGTCATTTTCCTTTTCGTAAGGATTTTGAGCAGTCTGCTTGGCAAATGAGTTTTCAAAACTATTAAATTGCCCGTCATTGCTTGATTGATAAGGCTTTGAGCTATTTTCTGCCCACGGGTCTAAGATGTAGCGTGTGGGATGCCACAAATGCAAGTGCTTTTGTAGTGTCTCTTGTGAGATAGTTTTGTGAAAGCGGCGCTTGTATTCAGCACGTATCACTTTCCCCCGTTCAGTAGCCCCTACTGGCAACCCACTATCCCACTCTATTGCCCTTACTACTATCTGGATGCGTTTTTGGGCTTGTTGGCTGCGTTCCCAGTTCTGTTGCTTACGACGGTCAAATGGGATTACATTGTCTTTGGGTTTATCAATGCTGCTAATGCCTGCTATGGCTTCTGCAAATGTGTTGGCGAATGTACCCAACAACCTTTCGGGATAACTCTGGTAAGGGCTATACCATTTGTTACAACTTGTCGATTCTACCCAATGCCTCACCCTGGCTTCGATTTCGTGTTGGTGTCGGCAATATTGGCTGTAGCCGGGGGCGTTCATTGCGGTAGTAAGGCAAAATTCGACTAATTTATCACTCTCTAAGTCTAAAAAGACGATTCCGTACCCTACGAAGATTTGTAGGAGGGTGTTTGTTTGTCCTTTTCCTGTCCAGCCTGTGCTGATGATTTCTTCCCAGTTGGCACGCCACTGTACAACGTCAGCAGATTCTTGCTTGCGATATCTCTCGCGTGAAATTTGTTTTTTGGCTTTGTTCGCTACCCGTTTTAGTTTCGTTAAATCTTGCCGACTTGCAGCGCGATCGCAATGGTCGAGGAAGATAGAAACTGAGTCACTAATTGGTTGTAGGTCATCATTAAGTAAAAATGACCCGCTACCCGGTTGCATGGGGCAACGGATGGCTTTGTAGTTGGTTATTTGTTTGGCACTATATGGTTTGGTGTTGGGGAAAATTTCTAGGTGTCCTTGACGCAGTATAAAGCCTGCACTTCTCAAGGTAATCTCTAGGGCGCAGGCTAGGGGAAAGGTGGGTAGGGGGGATGCGAAGCTTAGGATTAGGTGATAACCGCCACTAAAGCTGGACTGGAGGATGATGATATCGACTATGCCGATGTCCTCTAGCGCTGCTTTGATCCGATTTATGGATTCAATGTTGTGGTAGTCGCCTTCTAGGTCTAAATCGATTGTGGCGTAACGAGTTGTGTCGTTAAAGCGCAGACCTACTAGTTTCGACTTGTCTTGGTGCAGGTTCCACAGTTGGGAGGGTTGGAGGTAATAGTCAATGGTACGCCATGCTGGTTTTGCACCTTCTACTAAAGAAGGGGCAACTATCGCCCCAAATGGATGCCAAAAGCGTTCTACGTAGCGTTTGCCCACGGATTCGGCGGGCAGGTGGGGTTTGATTTTCTTTTTTGAAGGCTGTGAAAGGCTTAATTGGGGCTTGTTATCAAAATCTGCCCCAAAATCTTCTTGGTACATGAGTGACTGTCCTGATGATTTTTGTGCATCAGGTAGCCTCGCTGTTGGTCAAAATGTGTTAGCCTAAATTTGAAATTTTATTTTGAATTAAGCGGTTGGTTATCCGCTTGTTGGAGACGACTGGTAATCGTCTCATGGTTGAAAGCAAACAAAGATTTATACTTGTTTAGGCTTAGACATACGTAGGCTTAGACTGGCATTTAGTCCAACACGCTTCACCAACAACAATGCGACTACCCAACTTTTTTTTGGTTATTATTTAAATGAGGCAGTTCTAGCGAAGTTCTCACTAAATCGACAAAAGAGTTTCGGATAACAATGCAAAGCTAGCAACACCTAAAAGTGTCACCGTACATTGGCTTTTGCTAGTACAAGTAGTGAAGATGAAATTACTCATACTCCACTACCGAGTTAAAAAACAAAAAACAGTCAAATATCTTGATACGAGTTCAGCACCCACAATAGTGAACTCGTATTGCAATTAGTATTGAGATGCTAATCTAGTAAGTAATGTTAAATTGTGAGACAAGTTCTCTACTAAATTAGCAGCCCACAGCTACCTATGCAGCACAAATCTTATCCTTTTTTCTATTTGTAGATACTTCCATTGCTTTCATTTGGGTCTTATAATCCTCCCAAGTTTTTTCAAATACGTCAGACTCATACATCCGCAACAAAACCTCCTCTTTTTCAGTTAGATTAGGAAGTTTCAACAACTCCGCCAAAGACACTTGAACTGGGAAAACATCACTAAACTTTTGCATTAATTGAAATATTCTCTTCCTCTGTGATGCAGATGGTTCATCCTGCAATTCTGCATCAATTTGTCGCGGGCGTAGATTCACAATTTCTAGGCTCATATTCCCTAAATTCCTCAATCCAAACACAACAAACTCATTAGTTATACCAATAACTCGTCCCACAATTTCCAATTCGGGCCGCAGTCTCTTCTTGAATTGATATACTTGGTCAAGCTGAAAACGCCGAAACGGATTGCGCTCGCCATTCAGCATCCAAGCAATACCATCGCCTATACTACCTATCTCCGTAGCCTCCAGAAGGTCTATTACCTGGTTACAGATATCTTGATTGCAAACAAACTTGTACGCTGCATCAATACTCCGGTTAAATTCCATCTCCAGTGCAACAACTGCCTTAAATTTTTCCATTTCTCGTAATTGAGAAATTAATTCAAAAACTTTCTTACCCTTGTGATAACTGCCAACACTTATATTTAGATTCTCCGAAACCTCCTGAATCACTCGCTTGCCCTTACATAATTGAGACTTACTCTCATTTAGCGAATGATTCAAATTTGAATCATTCGATTGATTCAAACGACGAGCACTCTCCCTTTGTCTTTCTTTCGCTTGGGGACGAAGTACGCTCTCCCAGTACTGCCCCTCGTGAAATTTCTGGTAATGAGTCTTCCCACCTTCCCGGTGGAGATTAAAGTCAAGCACTAGTTTCAAATCTTCTTCAGGCGAACCAGACTCGACAAATTCCACTTTCACAGTGGAAATTCCTAACTGGCGAGCTATCTGCAAGCGACACTTACCTGCCAAGACGATATTTACACCAGTACGTGCAGATACCTTTAAAGATTCAAGAATCCCTTTTTCAGAGATACTTTTTTCTAAAGCCGGACGTTCCTCATTCTCACCATATATTTCTATCAGCTTCGGATGAACAACCAACTCCGCAGGTGAAATATATACAATTGCCGGATTCTTCACCTCAGACATATTTATACTCCGGGTCACAAATTGTCACTCAAAAGATAGGTTCCATCTTGAAAAACCTAAGCAGAAAGCAGAAAAATCTTAACCAGCAAGACTTATAGCACTTTCATCCCTTGGAAAAAGTGACAAGTTGAAAAAATAATTAAATCTTGTAAATGGCAAAGGATTAACTACCAGAAAAACTCTCGAAGAGAATTTTCTCGCGCAGTAAACTATTATTCCCAACCCATTGAAAACCAATACGACTGAAGAGAGATTTAAAGTACTGGCATTTAAAAAAAAGCATCTATCTTTAGATAGATTTGTAAAACTGGGTAAATTCATGATATGATGGCTCTAGATAACTAAATTGACAAAACAAAGTTCCGTCCTGTTTTAGTAACAGGTGGGGTTGTTTTTTCCTCAAAGCCCTGTTTGCAGCAGGGCTTTGAGTGAATCTTTAGGAAAAATGAACTCTACAAAAAAAGTATATCAGGCTTCATTCGATTTGGCAAAATTGTAGGTTTAAGCGGGGTAAATACTAAAATGCCTCATATTCAAGTATTGAATCCTATTGAAAAGCAAGTATTAGAGAATATAGCAGCCACCGGCAGCGATGAAATGATCAAGAGAGCAAAGATCCTGCTAGAACTTAATCGTGGGGAAAATCATAAAAATATAGTAAAAAAACTTGGTATAGCGAAGCAAACAGTAACAAACTGGAAGAAAAAGTGGACATCTTGTACCATAACATCGGAAACCTTGGAAGATGCGATCGCAAAGATAAATAATGTATTAGGTGTGAACGCAGGCAGACCTAAGAAGTGCAAGAGCGCAGAGGCGAGCAAAATTGTCGAAATCAGCGAATGGAGCAAGAACCGAAAACCCAGTCGTTCAAAGCACCATTACCATATGCAAGTTGCTGAAGAAGCTACTCGCAGGGGGTTGCCAGCACTATCGCCAAGAAGTATAGGTCGGATCTTGGAAGCGCAACCCTAATAGCATCAAGCTCAAATCAAGCTAACGGGCAATCCTATCTTTTCATTACGCCAAAATAACAACCAAGTCGCCGAAACTATCAAGTTAAAAGGAATGCCTGAATTGTCGTCAACAACAATTGGTTGCCTCCTATAAGCAAAAGGAGCAGTAAGAAAAATTGATAATTCCCTTAAACCATTCCAACCACTGGGATGGTTTAATTTTTGCATCTATCTATAATAATTCAGTCAAAATACATAACGTAGTACAGTCAAGCGTTGGGTAACAAGCGAATAGCACTAATACCACAGCAGTATATTTAGCAACATTCAGATTGTGTTTGTTTAATGGAAGATTTATCGCGCCAAAGTGACCTGAGTTCGACGTAAAAAAAAAGTCTCTAATCCAGGCAGAAACGGGGTTGT
>NZ_CAXTNE010000390.1:3073-5575 GCF_964245445.1 uncultured Nostoc sp. | reverse complement strand
CGGATGCTCCCCAGCAAACAGAGCTTGGCAAACATTTACGCTATCCTCATACCAAGGTTCTGCTAATTTATATAATCCTTGTCCCTCATAAAATCTTCCTATTCCCACAAATATCCACAGTACTTGATCGTTGGGCACTGATGCTGTGAAAAATGTCTGTACTTCTGTGGCTTTTTTTATCTCTGCAATTAAACGTTTTCCTATATCTTCAAGATGAAGAATAACATCTTTGAGGAATTCAATATCTTTAGAAGTAGGTGAATCGGGAAGGATTTGAGCTTTGGCTATCATGGCGGTGGCAAAGGTTGTTTCCAAAACTGATTTGGTTTCGCCATTTGCTAACTCCTCTTGCAAAAACCACCGCACTAAGGCATGAATTTTATAATATCCTTCTCTTTCTTCTACCAATTGCAGCAAATTGCACCCGTAGAGTTGCTTTTTAGCTGCGTTTAATTCATCTTCAGACCAAGTTAGCTGTCTTTCTTCCTGATTGTCTGCTTCCTCTCCACCTGTCGCCACCCAAATAACCAAATCCCAAAGAATCAGTGCAGGAGAAAATAAACTCAAAAATCTTCCTAGTTGTTGCGCCAGTGGGTCGAGTTCTGACCAAGTTAAAGCAAAGGCGGCTTTGACTCCCAGTTGAGTTGAGTTGAGAGTTTCCCGGTCTTGTAAAGCTGACTCTGCTAATTTACGTTCTTGCAATCGCCTAAACATGATATCTAAAGATATTTCCGGGTCGCGTACCAAATAACCTCCAAGTAACTCTATCCCCAAAGGCAAATATTCCAGATATTCACATATATTTGTTGCGGCTTGTGGTTGGTTTTCAACTCGCTTATCTTTTTCCCCCAACAGTCGTTTTAACAATTCTAAGGCTTTGCCTGGTTCTTTTTGGGGCGAGAGAACATCTAAGGGAATCTCTTGAATAAAATTCGGGTCTAAATGCCGCAGTCGAGTAGTAATCAAGGCTCGGAAGCGGTTATCGTTGGGAACGACTTGGCGGAGGTTGTCTAAATTAGTTACGTTATCGAAGATGATTAAAATCGGTAACTCAGAGTTAGGATATTTAGACCAACACCAGGCGACTTGTTCTTCAAGGCTTAAAAGTCTTCCTCCTAATTCTTGGGGAATCTCCAAACCAAACTGCAACCGGAAAAACTCTAAAACTTCGGCGGCGAGATTGGTTTCTCTGTCGTTAAACCAGGCAATTCCCCCATAATTTTCTTGATATCGTCTGGCGTATTGGGTAGCTAATTCAGTTTTGCCCAAGCCACCCATTCCTGCTATTGCTACATAGTTTTTGCGCTGCAAGTTTTCATGCAGCATTGTCAGTTCGGTTTCTTGCCCGACGAAATGGACGGAACCGCGATAAGGGATATATTTTGTGGGAGTTAGCTGTTTCTGCCCGTTAAGAATTTGAGTGCCAATGTTAACTTGAGCGCCAGGGGCGGCAAAAGCACCAACTTTGTCGGCAAACTTGCCAGAATCTTCAGGCATACATAGTTAAATCTTGCTGTTCACAAAAACTGAAAGACCTCTCTCCAAACCTCTCTCCGAAACGGAGAGAGGCTTTGAATCTTACTTCCGTTCCCTACAAGGAAAGGTTTTATAAAATTCTGCTCAGAATAAAGTCTTGAAATAAAAATGCTTTAAATCTTACTCCCCTTCCCTACAAGGGAAGCAGGGTGGTTTCATACAAGCACAGAAAAACTAAAACTGGGTTTCAAAGCCTCTCCCCCACAGGGGGAGAGGTTTGGAGAGAGGGAAAAAGCCATGCCACAAAACGAGAAATCAAGACTTATGCATTTTTCTTTTTTCGTATGAAACCACCCTGCCTTTCCCTACAAGGGAAAGGGCTGAGGGTTAAGTCACACAATAATGATAATTTAAAAAGACATATTTTCAATATTTCCTGTCCCACCTGGCATAACTACCTGACCAATTTTATCTGCTAATTTTTCTAGGTTAGGCATAGCCAAAATTTCAGCCAATTTAGGATTTGGTTCTGCTTTAGCTGCTGCGGCCAATTCCTGCATAGCTTGAGCTACTTCAGGATTAGCTTTAGCAGCCGATTCTACCTCTAGTACAGCCTTACCATAATCAAGTGGTTGCTCTGGTGCTTTCTCTATAGCAACTACAGTCTGGGAAGACTGTTTTTTGAGGGTGACCAGAAACTTACCAGTTTTATCCACTAAGGTTTCTGTTACCTTTTCGGTTGTTTTTTCTAAAGCTTTAGTGGCAATTATAGTGCCAACAGCGATCGCCGCAGTTTCAAGTATCATATCCTGTCTTGACTAAGTGTATCTTAATTTACTTATTAACACACCGCTTTTGTTCTAAATTTCGCAATAAACTTAAAAAATTTAGATTTAGCTGGGTTTTCATTAAAAAAGACATCTTTTTCGTTAACAAGAACATCTTTTTTGTTAATCAAGACATCTTTTTCATTAACAAGAACATCTTTTTTGTTAATCAAGACATCTTTTTCATTAACAAGAACAT
>NZ_CAXTNE010000390.1:0-2973 GCF_964245445.1 uncultured Nostoc sp. | reverse complement strand
TTAACAAGAACATCTTTTTTGTTAATCAAGACATCTTTTTCATTAACAAGAACATCTTTTTCGTTAACAAGAATATCTTTTTCATTAACAAAGACATCTATTTTGCGATAAACACTGATATATACGCCATATTAACTACTAAATTATGAGGATTTTACTGAACTAACATACAGCTTTAGTAAGGCAAACTAGCTTTAAAGCATAATGAAAGGGATATATTTATGCCTAGTCACAAACGTACATACCGCGTTTTAGAAAAAGCTGAATTAAGAGTGGCGGGACTGAAAGCAATTGATCCTAGTATAGATTTTGGGGATGCTCGCAACTTGCAAAATATGACACAACTAATTGAGCAGTACCGTAGCAAGATAGACGCTTATAATACTGCTTTAACCATGATCAACTCTTCTAGAACTGAGATGGACGAATTGGAGAAAACTTTAAGTGACCTCACAGAAAAAATGCTGATTGGAGTAGCTTTTAAATACGGCAAAGATAGCCGTGAATATGAAATGGCGGGTGGTGTTCGCAAAAGCGATCGCATCCGCAAAAGCACAGCGACACGTTTAAAGACGACTTCTAAGGAAGCATCTAGTGAGAATGCTAAAACTGCATCATAGTTTAATACGCTTGGGTTAATAGCAATTCACGAAAACCCTATACATATAGATTTATCGTAAAGGCATGACATTGCCCATTAGTGTCAACTTAAACAAAAACTCAGCATAAAATTTAATCTAAGAACATCAAACCAGATGTTTTTAGATTACATCATGAGTAAAAAACGTTAGCATTCAAATATTCTAATCAAATAGCGATCGCTATTTTAAGATGAGGCTTACAGCAGATTTCAAGTTGGTGAGGTACGCAAGCTAAGTCTGTTACCCAGGTATAAAGCATGTTTTACTCCTGAATTCTGAATACTGAATACTGAATTCTGCTGTAATTCCCCGACTAATATCTATTTAGAAATTTTATTTCATACTTCAATTCAGCAACACCTGAAATTAAGCTGTTAAATTATATTTTCATATCATGTCCGGCTGATTAGTTATAATTTCCGCATCTGTGCAATAACCTGAAAACCCTTTCTCCCCTTGCTCCCTGCTCCCTGCTCCCTACCCCCTTGCAGTCTTAATGATAAGTCTTTAACCGGACATGATATCAATAGCCTCTGCTTGGAAATGATGAGTATCATCAAGGCTCCAGCTTAGGAGTTCGCCAGCTTTGCCGTTTTGAACGGAAACTATTATATACGAATATCCTTGCCAAGCGTATAGGCGATCGCATTCTGAAGGGATAGCAGGATGATCTGGGTGGGAGTGAAAAATGCCAATAATGTTGAGCGATCTGTTGCGTGCTTCCCTTTGTGTTTTTAACATAACTTCGGGTGCGATCGTGTATTGCCGTCTTTTACTTTCTGCTGTGTATTCCCCTGCAAACTCAGCCGCCGCTTCTGTATTCCAGGCATTTTCTGTTGGTATAACTTCTACCACAATTTTACCCCCATTAGCCAGATAGCCCAAAATCATACCACAGCACTCCTCTGGATAGGTGCTTTCTGCATGGGTGCGGATAGTTTGCAAGTGTTCTTGGCTAAGTCGGATCATCTCTGCGTTTGTAATTTTAGTAACCTATAGCTATTTTTGCACAGATATAAGATATTGCTAGCCTACGCCTAGCAAGAACCGCAGGCATTAGACTATTCAAAATATGTATTTTGTATCACTTATTTAAACATTTGCCTACCACTTTCTGAAAGTTATTGCCTAGAAACTAAAACAATATGAAGAAGAGACAAAGTTCAGTATTTGTATATACATCTATGGGCAGATAATGTGAAGAGTATGCAAAGACGTTCATTTAAATATAAACATCTAAGTAAAATATTGACTATGTTAATTATTTTGAGGCTACCTATTCCTATTCAGATGTTCTCTGTTTTCAATTTAGACACCTGCGGAGAATAGCTGACTATGTACAAGACTTTTCATAAAGTGAATCTTCAGGAAATATTACTGTTTCTTTAAGAGTGGCGTGTAAAGTATGCCGAAAAGGTCAAATTTTGGTGAAATTTTATGCCCAAAAACAACATTAAACTCAAGGTTGAAAACTGAATTTACTGAAAAAATAAATTGAGGTAGGTAAAAATTATGGCAGATATTATTGGAACCGGCGGGAATGATACCCTACTGGGCACTAACAGCGCGGACACGATTAAAGGTCTTGCAGGTAACGATAGCATCACAGCTAAAGAGGGCGACGACACCCTAACTGGTGGTGGCAGTAAAGATACATTTGTTTACAATTTAAACGACGGCACTGATACCATCACCGATTTTGGTGGCATAGGTAAAGGAACAAACCCGACAGCAGCAGCTATTGCCGAAGTAGATACCCTAAAATTCCAAGGTGCAGGCTTAACTGCCCGAAATTTGCAGCTTATGCAGAATGGCAGCAATTTGGAAATCGCCTTTAGCCCGTATCAAATCTTCTTTAATGAGCCAAATTCTACCCAAGTCATCCTGCAAAACTTTGCCCTGGAAAACCTAGATAACCTCAGGAAATCTACTGGAGCCACTGTAGACTTAGGCAATATCCTGTTTGATGGGCAAACTAGCATTAGTGATAGCTTTGATGTCTTCAATGCCAACTCTACCCAAAGCACTATCTTCAAAAAGAATACAGTCACCTTCCTTAACGACCTCGACAATAATGTTAGCGGCTTTGACAACTCAGATGATGTCATAAATGGTCAAGGGGGTGATGACATCATTGACGGCAAGAGTGGCAACGATCTACTGCGGGGTGGTACGGGGAACGATACTCTCATTGGTGGTGTGGGAAATGATACGCTCTTTGCTGGTGCGGGGAATAAGATCCTTGGTAGTATTCATGACAATAACTTGAATGCTGACTATAAGTATTTTGAAGGTGATAATAATCTTCTCTCTGGTGGCGATGGCAATGATT
>NZ_CAXTNE010000389.1:0-5681 GCF_964245445.1 uncultured Nostoc sp. | reverse complement strand
CCACCCCGCCAAAGCTGTGCTTTGTCTCCCCTCCCCGCAAGCCTACCGTATCTACACAAGTCGGATGTAAAGTAGGTGCAGAGGATTTTTGAAAAGCAAAAACTATGAATAATCCCATATTAATCCATGTTTCGACGACACCAGGAAGAGCATTTGGAGACCCAAGGTTGATTAAAAGGGGGCAGCATTATATGAGGCGACTTGTCAGCACTAATCGATAAATATCTGACAAATAAGTCGAAATTGGGCAGAACAGATGTGTTCTGATCGGTTTTTGGAGAATGAAAGCGTAACACTATCAGAACTAGTACGTAGCCTTTCTGATGATTGCTAGAGAAAGGTAGCACAACCGCACGTATGGCCATCAGCGATAGTAGCGATAATTAACTTGCAATCTCATGCAGGTAGGCTGTCACCGTCAGGATTAGGAGTAGTACGGAATAAGGGATTTCCAATTAAAAAAATATCCTATCCCTGCGGGACGCTACGCGTAGCAAGATCCCCAAAGGGGTACGCATTTAAGGCAGGGGGCAGGGGGAGGAACACTCGTGTTGAGTCTAGAAATTGGGATAATTTATTTTTTGGAGTTTTTTAACACAGATGTAGGATTTTATAATCTATCCAACATTGGTATTAGATGGTAAAAGTGGATTTCCACTGGGGTTAAGCACTGTAAAACTGTGGAGCCGAGTCCTTTTGCACCAATGACAAAAGTTATATGTGGAGCCTGCTTGAAGTGCATAGTAGCTAAGTTACTGATGGGTGAGTTGGTTGCTACTACCACAGTATCGGCTGTCACAACTTTACCATTGCTTGTCTCGACACGGGCGGGTAAACCACCTTGGATTTTTTCTACATGCGTCCCCGTATAAATTCTACCCCCACGGCGTTCTATGGCTTCTGCAAGTCTAGCTAGATATTTTAATGGATCAAATTGCCCTTGTTGGGGGAAAGCGTAGACACACTGTAGACACACTCCTGTATCAAAGCTAGTCAATGGCGCTTTTTTTACCATTTCAACATTAGTTAGGCGAACCCGGTGTGCTGCTTCTAACTCGTGCTGAATCTCATCTATTGAGTTAAGGTCTGGCGGAAAAAGATAGCCGTCAAGTCGCTCAAAGTCGCAGTTAATGTTTTCTTGGGTAGCGATCGCCTCTATAGTATTAATTACTGTTGTAAGGTAAGAGCAATGGGAAACTAGAAGGGAAATATCAAAATATTTTCCCTTCTACGATTGTGCCTTTATGTGTCTTTCAACCTTGCCACAACCAAGCTAAGATGTATATTCCAGCTTGTTATTGTATAAGCCTAGACTATTAATTATAAATAATGTATCTGCATCATGATAGACATAAAAATATGCTTAATAGGGGATGCAATTGCTAAATATTTGTAATTTTGAAAGGGATTTTAGAGGATTTTGTAAAACCTTTGACATTGGAACTGTCATAATTTACTAGAAATGAAAGTAATATCCTAATTTTTAAAGTTAACTCCTGTTAATAAAATATATTTTGAAATAATTTTTTACAAAATATTTCGTTAGATAGATGTACACTGTTGCCAAAGTGAGAAAAAAATATATTTTTGTTGGTTATGGAGAGTCTATAAATGCTAGAGCCTGGTAAATTAGAATCTATAATTAATTGTTTATTAATACTGACATTGTTAGCCTCTTGCAGTGGAAAAAGTTCTGTAGAAGATATGGAAAAAGAAACAAAAAATATATCTTCTTGGGTAGCAACAGCAAATATGGTTGGTGATGCCTGGATCCGCCATGTTGTACCAAATAAATATGCTGAACAAACATTGAAAAAATCCACTGAAGAATTGCGAAAAGAAAAAGATAAAATAGACAAAATAAAGTTATCTAAAGATGTAACGGAACATGATAAATCACTACTATTAGCTGAAGTTATACAAATAACAAATAAAACAGAAGAAATGTCCAGGGCTGTAGGAGAAAAAAATCGTTTAGAGGTACGGCAAAAACTCGGAGAATTAGCAGCAGAAGAACGATCGCTAAACAAACTAAAGAAAAGTAGCAAAGCAAACCAATGAATAAAATTTTGGAAATAGCTCTTGGGATTGTTACCAGTATTGGTGGGTTTCTAGATGTAGGTGCGATCGCTACTGCTGCTGAAGCTGGATCTACCTATAGCTTTCAACTAATCTGGGCGTTTGTCTTAGGGACAATTTGTGTAATCTTTCTCGTGGAAATGTCTGGACGTTTAGCAGCCGTTAGCAAACATACATTAGCTGCGGCGGTGCGAGAACGTTTTGGGTTCAACTTTTATATCATTCCCCTAGTTGCAGAAATTGTCGTTGATTTTCTGGTTTTAGCAGCCGAAATTGGCGGTGTTTGTATTGCCCTGCAATTATTAACAGGGATTAGTTTCCAGTGGTTTGCTTTACCCGTGGCCTTTGCAATTTGGTTGCTACTTTGGAAAGGGACATTTGGATTAATTGAAAACGGTATTTCTTTATTAGGATTAATTACACTAGCATTTGTCGTCGCTACTTTTAAGCTGCATCCATCATTGACACAACTTGGCTTTGGTTTGTTGCCAACTCTGCCACAACAAGACACTGCACATTACTTATACCTGGCCGTTGGCATACTAGGAGCATTGATTAGCCCGTACTTGTTTTATTTCTACTCATCTGGTGCAGTAGAAGATAAGTGGGATGAAGGGTATATCGGTGTGAATCGCGCCGTTGCTGGTTTGGGGATGGGCTTTGGTAGTATCGTATCGCTGGGAGTGTTGATTGTGGCAGCACTGGTACTCGGTCCCAAAGGTATCCAGGTTGATAGCTATGAACAGGCGGCGCTGATGTTAACAGAAACCTTTGGTTACTGGGGTTTTGTTCTCTTTGCGGCATCTTTAGGGATTGCTTGCTTTGGTGCATCACTGGAGGTAAGCCTTGATACAGCGTATATTGTGGCTCAAGCTTTTGGTTGGAATTGGGGCGAAAACCTTAAACCAAAAGATGCCGCACGTTTTAGTTTAGTCTACACCGTGTTTGTCTTTCTGGCTTCGTTACTGATGGTATTTGGGATCGATCCATTGCAATTGACTTTGTTTTCAATGGCGATTACAGCAGTGATTTTGCCGCCTGTAATCATACCTTTTTTGGTTTTGATGAACGATGAATTATATGTTGGCGAGTATCGTAATGGGTGGATTAGTAATAGTGTTGTAATTTTTACAATTGCGCTGACATTTGTGCTAGCGATCGTTGCAATTCCATTAGAAATTATTGGAGGGTAGGAAATGGATATTATTAGAGATGTTCTTGATAACCAATTAGTTGACCGTAATCAACGCAAGATAGGTAAAGTCGATGGCATTGTGATGGAGTTGCGCGATGCCTTCGGCGGGCAAAGCCTACGCGAACCACCACGACTTGCTTATATTGAAGTAGGAGTGACAACCCTTAGTAAACGGCTAAATCCCCGTTTGGCACGTTTGGTAGCAGCAATTGCAAGTAAATGGGGTGTTAAACAAAGTGAACCATTTCGGATTCCGTGGTCAAAAGTGCGGGATGTTGGTATTGATGTCGAAATTGATGTTGAAGCTGAAGCAACACCAGCTTTAGGGTATGAAAAATGGCTGCGCGATCGCATCATCGCACGAATTCCAGGAGGGGGATAATGACAACTCGTGAAATTCATCTAGAATTACTGCTGGGTAAACCAGTATTAGACTCAACTGGTAAAGCCGTCGGACGCATTGAGGAAGTACGCGCCGAACAACAAGGCGAAGAATGGATTGTTAAGGAATATCTTATCGGTTACGCTGCGGTGTTAGAACGGTTATCTGCTTGGACAATTGGGTTAGGAATTTTGCATCTACTGGGGGCGCGTAAAATTTACGGTGGTTATACAGTACCTTGGGACAAGCTAGATTTGACTGACCCTGACAAGCCGCGTTTGCGTTGCAGCCTAGATACATTAAAGTCATTAGACGAGCAGCCACAGGATAATATATAGATACCTACGCATTAACAATGCAGCTAATACATTGGCATTGTAAGCCGATACATTAGCATTGTAAGCTGATACATTAGCATTGTAAGCCGATGCATTGGCATTGTAAACCGATGCATTGGCATTGTAAACCGATGCATTGGCATTGTAAGCTGATACATTAACAATGCGGCCGATGCATTAACGTTGCAGGGTATTGGCAAATTTAATTCGTAACGAATTAATAAAATTCTGTCTTTTTTGTGTGGTAAAGACACAAGCTTGTGCATTACGAAAACCACTCTCTGTTAAAAAATATCTGCTAATCTTTTACCCAACCTCTAGCGAAAGAAAGAGTTTGAGGCTGGATATCTCTGTAATCATGAATGCGGACAAGTGTTTACCTGCTGAATAACTAATATGCCGCAATATTTCGGAAAACTACCCACTACTAGCCAACCTTGGACAACCATCGGCAATGTAAAAGCTGTAACCTCCGACAATAATATTATTAATTTTGATTGTGGCGACTCACGCCTTACTATCAGCGTACTTGCGCCCAATTTAATCCGTGTGCGTTTCGCACCAACTGGGGAATTTATACCCCGCCGGTCTTGGGCAGTGGCGCTGGATGATGCAGAATGGCCTACAACACCTTTTACGGTACAAGAAAATGAAGCAACGGTAGAAATTGAAACAGCACAGATTCGTGTGTGCGTTCAGCGAGAAAAGTGCCGCATTGTTTGTTTCGACAAAGCTAATCGCCCTTTTGCCCAAGATGCAGAGATGGGTATAGGTTCGCGGATGGGTGCAGTTGCAGGATGGAAAGAAATTGCAACCGATGAACATTTCTATGGCTTTGGTGAACGCACAGGCTTTCTGGATAAACTCAGCGAAGTAAAAACCAACTGGACAACGGATTCCTTAGATTATGATGCACTTACCGATGAAATGTACCAGGCAATTCCATTTTTTATGGCTTTGCGCCCAGAGGTAAGCTATGGCATCTTTTTCAATACCACTTTTTGGAGTCAGTTCGATATCGGTGCTGAACAACCAGGTATTTGGAAGATGGAGACTCGTGGCGGTGAATTGGATTATTACATTATCTACGGCCCCGAACCTGCCCAAATCCTGGACACATACACTCAGCTAACTGGGAGAATGCCATTACCGCCGAAATGGGCGCTAGGTTATCATCAATGTCGCTGGAGTTACGAATCAGAAACCGTTGTGCGGGAACTAGCGCAAGAATTCCGTCAGCGTCGCATTCCCTGTGATGTTATTCACTTGGATATTGACTATATGCGGGGTTATCGGGTGTTTACTTGGAGTCCTCAACGCTTCCCCAACCCAGCAAAACTCATTAGTGATTTAGCAGAGGATGGTTTCAAAACAGTCACAATCATTGATCCTGGTGTGAAGTATGAACCAGAAGGTAATTATCATGTTTTTGACCAAGGATTAGAAAACGATTATTTTGTGCGGAAAGCTGATGGTGCGTTGTTCCACGGCTATGTTTGGCCTGAGAAAGCTGTTTTTCCTGATTTTTTACGTCCTGATGTGTCTAACTGGTGGGCTGATTTACACAAAAGCTTAACTGATGTTGGTGTGGCGGGCATTTGGAATGATATGAATGAACCTGCCATAAACGATCGCCCTTTCGGCGATGATGGTGAAAAGATTTGGTTTCCCCTAAATGCACCGCAGG
>NZ_CAXTNE010000388.1:0-5707 GCF_964245445.1 uncultured Nostoc sp. | reverse complement strand
ATTTTCCACAGCAGCTTTAGCACAGTCCCAATTACCTGCTGGCGCGAGTAGTTCTGGACGTTTAAGGGAGGGTTGGGAAGGGGAGCGATCGCTTTTCATTAGACTTAGGGAGGGTTAACTAGCACCATAGTGATTTTATCTAAGTTATTGGGGGATGGTGGGGAAAGCATAGGGTGAGGTTTGGTTATTTAGCATCCTGATAATAAATTTTTACTTAAGTCCAACGTTGACTGATGCGTTCTCGTAATTTTCTTTGGCTATCATAAATTTGTTTTTGAGGTAAAGAAATATATAGACTATCTTGTTGCAAGCAATATTCAACAAATAATTTGATAATAACTTCCCAATCTTGTCGAGTTCTTTTCTTTTTAAGAAAATCACGCACACGCATAAGATAACTTTGATTAGCGATAGGTGTATTTAAAGCCATTTGACCTATATAAATTCCTTCTTTTTCTTCAATAGCAAATTCGTAATGTATACGTCCGCAAGGAGTAATTTTAACTCTTTGTAATTCGTCAATATTTGTATCAGTTGGGTCATAGGTTTCAATGAGGCGATAATCCAGAAGAGCCTTTAAGTGTTCCTTAATTAGAATCCTGTTGATTGTCACAGGCTCAAAATAATTTAGAATATCATCAATATACAGATAATTCTTTTCTGCATCTGAGTTCTCAGAATATGTGTCAGATAATAAGCGTAGTATAGATAACCTCAATAGTGGGCTTGTAATACTGCTAGGTTGAACTTCAAAAAGGTTTAAAATAAAATTGCTATCTTTTTGATAAAAGTGATTATAATCTCCAACTAATAATGCTTTTTTTATTTGCCAATGACTAATGTGAGACTTTTTACCAATTACATAAGCATTTACAAGTAAAGAAATATCAGTGATAGGTGAAGTGATAATTCTTCGAGCAATTTGTAAACTTCTTCTGATATCATGATTAGAGAGCCACCCTACTACGCGTCCTATATAATCTTCATTAATAAATATATCTTCTACAGCAAAAGCAAAAGCACTAATGTTAGGAATTGATAAGCGAATACCTTTTTTAGTAAAGTATTTTTTACTCCCTTCTGAATCTTCTATTGCTTTTTCTTTTATAAATTCTATCCGTTTAGCTAAAACGTCTTTTGTAGACGGTACAGGAAGATAAAAAGCTTGATTTTCATATGACTGTAGTGGGCCTGATTTTGACAACTGCCAAATTGTTCGATCTGTTATTGGACAAATAATAAATGAAAAAACTTTTCTATATATAGATTGTGCATATTGAAACACTGCTTCTTGGAATATCTGTGGGAAATGATCAGTGTTATCAAAAACTATACATGGCATTAATCCTCTTGCTTTAGTAGCATTTTTAATCAATTTCATTACATAATCATCTGGATGTTTTTCAGTAAAATCTGCAATATATTCTCCAAATTTTTCCTTAAATTCATTTTTGTTCCTTTCATACAAAAACTTACGCTCACCACATCTCCATCTTTGATATTCTTGATAAAATACTCCTTGAAGTTCGCTAAATGATGGATATTCACCCTTAAATAAGCCATTTTTTAACTCAGTTTTTAGTTGCTCTGTTAGCCAACTAGTAATAGTAGCTTGTTCCCCATTAGAATCAGCTAAATCAATCTTAATTAATAAACAATTTTCTCTAAGACTTTTGTCTAATATTAAACGAAAAAATCTATCGATAAATGTAGTTTTTCCAGCTCCTTTATTACCTATTATTAAAACAAATTCTCCTTTCTGTCATTCTACAGAATTACGGATTTGATTTTGTAGCTCAATACCCTTCGCTGAATTAACAATATCAATTCTATTTAATAAGTTTCTTGTTATTTTTTGTAAATTTTCATCGGCTTCTCTACTTTCTTTTGATTCCACAAAACATTTGGCAAGCATATCAGGATCGTCTTCCCCTGACATACTAGTGAAAAAGCTGTGGTAGACATTCTCAATATCTTTGAATAATTCAGACTTTGTAAGTAAATATCTATCAGAATTTTCAAGTACTGAATAAAGAGATTCATTATGACTAATTTTTAATCCTTCGGCCTCATATATGTACGTTTGGTATAAATTTTTTAAGATTCCCTCTCGTGAGAACACGTCGTAGAAGGTAGCAAAATTCTGTTGAATCGATTCAAGGTTAGGGAATACAATTGCTTTACCCTCACTTGGAGGCGTACCGTCAGTACGAAGGGCCCAGAAGCCAATCCACTCAAAACCTGTTGTCAAAGCACAAAACAACACAGCTTTGTCAGTACAATAGCGTTTTGCTTGATTTAATCCATTCGCTGCTGACTGAAGCGCAGAACCACCAACTTTGTACCAAGCCATACCTGGTTGACGAGTATCAATCAGTAGTTTTGATGTTCGCTTCGCTTCCACTACAAGCCTGCTGCGTCCTGTAGACGTTATTAGGTAATCAATATAGCCACTGTCTGTATGAGGCTCTGTAAGAATTTCTGCTCTCTCCCATCCCAAAACTTCTGTCAAAATGCGGTCAATAACTTGGAACCTTGCATCCTGTTCAGTCTCAATTTTTATGCAGCTTTGTGTTAATTCTGTATATAGTAAGTTAAATTTTTCTTTTGCTTGATCAATATTCATGAGCATCTAATCCTTTGCAGATAATAAAGATTAGCGGCTTGAGGCTGCTATTAGTATAAATATACTAATATAGTTTAGAGTAAAAAATAACTCTTATTCTCTAGTCATGGATAATACCTTCAATTTTTTGCTTACTAATCCTATTTGACAGGCAGGAGAGTCTACGAAATATCCGCAGAAACCTTTAAAAGTGGCTTAAATCTTTTTAAAATCCTCTGCACAAGTAAAGTGATCGCACCCTTACCCCAATCCCTCAACATCAGCACTTTCCCCTTCCAACTCAACAGGCTCAAACTTCACCTTGTTGTATAAATCCTGTAAGGAAATCTCAAAGGGTACAGTAACAAGAGCGATCGCTTCATCTTCTTCATCATATTCACGAAGCGCCCATTGCTTTTTCCCGGTTTTGGAAAATTGATCTACATGAATCCGTGTTTGGTCAATTAATAGATATTCTTGGAAAGTGGAAATAGTTCGGTAAGCCTGAAACTTATTTTCGCGATCGTAGTTTTTAGTAGATTTAGACAAAACCTCAACAATAACTTGGGGATTTGTAATAATATCTGTACGGTTGTTGAAAAATTCTGGTTCACCTACTATTACTGTCACATCTGGATACGTGTAGATACGCTTTTGATGTATCCACAGACGCATATCGCTATTAAACATTTCGTATTCTTCTTGTCTGAACGCGAAGTTTAACACAGCATAGAAATTACCAGCTATACGATTGTGATTTGCTGTTCCACCCGCCATAGGAATTATTTGTCCGTCAATATATTCACTTTTGTATTCAGCAGTTTCTTCTAGCTCTAAATATTCCTCTGGGGTATAGTATCGCTGTTGTGTTATTTGCATAATTTTATCGGGTAACAATGTTTAACGATACGGAGCGTCTAGGCACTAAAGAGATTTGACCCATGTTTACCGAACAGGTTAACATGGTTTGATAGAGGTGCTATGTGCTTTGTAGAAAGTGAGCGTAGGCGCAGCCTGCCGTAGGCTTCGCTATCTTAATTCACAAAGATTGCTAGCTTCTTTTCCTATTGATAACCGGCTGCTTGTAACAGAAACAACTTGGCATAACGTCCTCCTAGCTGTAACAATTCTTCGTGAGTTCCTTGTTCTATAACTTCCCCGTTTTCTATAACTAGGATTTTGTCAGCCATTCGTACTGTTGAGAAGCGATGGGAAATCAAAAGTACCATCTGATTTTGAGTAATAGCGCGAAAATGATTGAAAATCTCAAACTCAGCTTGGGCATCTATTGCTGATGTTGGTTCATCTAACACCAAGATATCTGCTTGCGATCGCATAAAAGCACGAGAAAGGGCAATTTTCTGCCACTGTCCCCCGGAAAGTTCCTGTCCTCCTTTAAACCAACGACCAAGTTGAGTCTGGAAGCTTTGGGGTAATTGATCGATAAATGATTGGGACATGCCTTTTTGGGCAGCAGTTTGCCAACGGGTTTTGTTTTCGAGATGTTCTACATCTCCGACGCCAATATTTTCCCCTACAGTGAACTGGTAGCGGACAAAGTTCTGAAAAATCACACCAATCCGACGCCGCAGCACATCTACATCCCATTCCTGCAAGTCCAAGCCATCTAAGAAAATTCGCCCAGAATCAGGAGTGTAGAGTCGGGTAAGTAGTTTGATTAAGGTAGTTTTACCGGAACCGTTTTCACCGACAATTGCCAGTTTCTCTCTCGGTTTCAAATGCAGCGAAATGTTTCTCAATGCTGGCTTGGAACTTCCTGGATAAGTAAATGATACGTTCTCAAAACGGATACCATCTTGGGAATTTAAACCAATGGTTGCCTTACCCCAAGATTTTGGTACTTCTTCTTCCAGAAAATCGTAGAGATTTGATAGATATAGGTTGTCTTCATACATCCCTCCAATAGAAGTGAGGGCATTGGAGAAAGTAGATTGTCCTTGGCGAAACACAGTCAGATACATTGTCATATCTCCCAAGGAAATCTTACCTAGCACTGTTTCCAGGACAATCCAAGCATAAGCTAGGTAAAAAGCACCAGTACTAACTAAACTTAGGAGATACCCCCAAAATCCTCGCCGCAGAGTCAAATCGCGGTCTTCGCCATAGAGTTGATCAAACAGGTTGCGGTAACGCCCTAGCAACATCTCTCCCAGTTGGTAGAGTTTGACTTCTGTGACAAAATCTTCTCTTGCTAACAGATTTTCTAAGTAGTGCTGTTGACGAGTTTCTGCCGCACGCCAACTAAACAAGCGAAAGCCTTCTCCAGCAAACTTTGTTTCGGAAATAAATACAGGCATAGCTGCCAAAATCAGCACCATCACCGCCCAACCTGAGAAATTTACTAGCAAAATACCGTAAGTGAACAAGGAAAGAGCATTTTGTACTAACCCAAAGGTGCGGTTTACTAAGGAAAGGGGACGAACTGATGCTTCTCGTCGGGCATTGGTCAATTTGTCATAAAATTCTGAGTCTTCAAACTGCCTAAGATCCAGTGTCAGCGCCTTTTCTAAGATGAGTACATTCACTCGCTGACCCATTAGCGCCCGCAATAACGACTGACAAATGGTGATTCCTCGCTGACTGCCTGCTAATAAAATTACAGCGATCGCTTCTAATCCTACATAAGAGAGGGAAGGATAAATATTGACAAAACCATTGCTCTGTGAGTTAATTTGAGAGGCAAGTACCACTGCATCCACAATTAACTTACTGATGTAAGATATTGCCGCCGGTAAAAGACCAGCAACTATTGTTAAACTAGCCAAAAGAATAGTAAGTGATCGGCTAGTAGTCCATACCAGGCTTACAGCCCGTCCACTGTAGCGGAAAACCGTCAGTGATTGGCGCAGGATATTTCTTTTTTTTTAATCTTCATCTTTCTTGCCGCGAGATACCCCACCTTGGGCGGATCTTCCTGACTCTATTAAATCTTTATTAATTTTACATTTTTTTAAGAATGTTCGCTGAAAACCCCGAAGTTAAAACCTAAAAACTTTTTGGGGTTTTTATGTTTCGGGGTGGTTATACCATTTCACGAAATAATTGATACAAATCACTTCCTCTGCCCCCTGCCCCCTGCCC
>NZ_CAXTNE010000387.1:0-5717 GCF_964245445.1 uncultured Nostoc sp. | reverse complement strand
CCTCGCTACTATCCACATCTGGATTCACAAAATATTATTAGTGGGATAGGTTCACCAATAACGCTTTTGTGCTGTTGCCTTCAATCCGCGAATATAAGGCATTGAATTATTTCTATCTACATTAAAAAATGCCTTATAACCATCTGTGAAATTAATCAGTATAGTTCCTTCCATAATTGCTTCTTCTAAGCCATTTCTGGTTAGATAAGCGAGACTTGTAACTTTTCCAAATTCTTTACCACCTGGTTCATAAATACCTGACAAAACATCCTGCTTTGTGTATCTAGTGTAAAATTTATCGTTATTAGAGTTTTCTTTTAAACTATAAATTGGTGTATTAAAAGTAGAGGTTTTCTTGCGAGAACCGGGGTGAGTAAACACAGCATATTTGGTAATTCTTAATTGTTTTTGTTTTTTGTCTTTTGGGTTATAAGCAGTCCATTTAATAACTCGAAAATTGGAATTGATAAACTTGGGCTCTTGCAAACGAGTAACTCGATTATTAGCAATATCCTCCTTTAAAACAACAATCATGAAATTCAAGGTATTGATCACATCTGGAACAGTAACGCCTTGAGTAGCAAGCATCCCTGTACGCAAAATATCTGGGTCTTCTGAACTATAATCTTGAAAATATTTTCTAGTATTAACGAGAACGGTTAACAAATCTTTTTGATTGAAGTTGACCTTACTACTTGGCAGTTTGACTGGAGTAACAATTTGGCTGCCATTGATACTAAATTTATATTTTTTGAACTCATCGACAACTCGATAGGGTGCAGATGCAGCTAACAAATTATGTTGAAATGAAAAAATATTTTGCTTGTCTAGAATCTCATCAGATGTTTGTTTAGTGATTAAAGGATTTTTAAACTTCAAATCAAGTTTATGAACAACTTGATTTGAGGTGAGAGAAATCTGTGATTTAAATGGGGTAAAATTTTCTTGCTGAGTAAAAAATTTATCTTGTTGGGCTAGCTGTTTAGTTTTTAACTGAGTATATAAATGGCTACTGGCTAAACTGACAAGCAACAAGGCAGCACAACCTACTGTGATACGGAATTTTTGGTTAAATAAGATATTCATAACTTAAGGAATAAATTCCTATTATCTCTTAGTATCTTCTATTTTTAATTTTGAATTTTTTAAGTTTCTATCACCTCACGCACTAACTGCGCCAATTTTTCGGCACTATCAGGAACTGCGATCGCATGAGCTTTTTTCCCCATCTTTGCTAATTCATCTGGTGATTGCAACAAATTCAACACATTACTTTGTAATATTTGTGCCGTTAACTCTGACTGCTTCAGTGTTAACGCCGCACCAGATGAAGTAAATACGTCTGCATTATAAGATTGATGGTCTTCGGCAGCAAAGGGGTAAGGAATCAAAATTGCTGGCGTTCCACACACTGCCAATTCTGTCAAGCTACCAGCACCAGAACGACTAATGGCAAGAGTAGCTCGTTGCAACAATGCTGCCATATTGTTGTAAAAAGGTAAGACTATGTACTGTGGATGTTTGAGGCTATCTGCTTCCTCGTCGCGATCGCCAGTTAAATGTACTACATAAGCACCAGCATCAAACCAAGCGTTTGCAGATTCGCGCACTAACTTATTAACCGTAACTGCGCCTTGGCTACCACCAAATACGACAATTAAAGGAACACCTTCAGGAATAGCTAAATCTAGGGGTGCATGAATTGCCCCATCCAAGAATTGCGCCCTTACAGGAGTACCAACACAAACATTTTTAGCACTGGGTAAATACTTAGCAGCTACTTCAAATCCCAAGGCTACCGCGTTACACCAAGGGCCAAAAAAGCGAGTTACTTTACCAGGTATTGCGTTAGATTCGTGAAAAACCACGGGTAAACCGAGGGAACGCGCCGCAATGACGGCTGGCCCGGCAATGTAACCCCCTGTGGTAAACACCCCTTGAAAATTTCCCTGCTTTAAAATTCGTCTGACTTCTATAATCGAAAGGGCGAGTTTACCCAAAATGCGAATCGAGGAGAGTCCAAACCCTTGCTGAAACCCTTCAACTGCAATAGTATTCAAGGGATACTCTTTAGGGACAAGTTCAGTTTCTAGCCGATTGGGTACTCCCAGCCATTCGATTTGATAATCTGGCAATTTTTGTGCCAGTGCGATCGCTGGAAACAAATGTCCACCAGTCCCACTGGCAGCTATTAATAATCGTATCGGTGCGTTTGCCATCAAACCTCTACCGTTTAGCGTCTAGCTTAACTAAGATAAAACAATTTCCTTACTTTCTCTCATCAAATCAGTAAACTCTTAACCAATGACTAACATTATTACCGCTTTAGTGAGACGACAACTCAGATTTACAGCTAGTATCTGGCTAGTTTCATTCCTGCTAACCCTTGGTTTAACAAGTGGTTGGCAACGCACTCAAGCGGCGACACCACAACAGTTAGTCCAAGCTGGTACAGCTCAAAATGCACCAGCTGATGTGAAAAACCTGTTGACACAAGTTGATGCAGCCGCTAGTCGGGGCGATGTCAAAGGTGTGTTGCAATTCTACAGCCCCAATTTCACTCATGGGGATGGATTAAACCTGCAAACCCTGGAAAAGTCTTTGACTTCACTTTGGCAACGATATCCCAAATTGCAATACAGTACAAAACTGCTATCTTCAAAACCTGAAGGTAATGCAATTATTGCAGAAACTGAAACGAAGATAACTGGCTTATCTTCCACTAACAATAATAATTCGACTCTCAATGCCACGATTAAATCGCGTCAGCGCATTGCAGGCGGAAAAATAGTCCGCCAAGATATTTTGTCAGAACGCACCCAACTTACCTCTGGCAGCAAGCCGCCCCAAATTAATATTAAATTACCAGAGCAGGTGCTGGTTGGTCAAAAGTATAATTTTGATGCGATCGTCCAAGAGCCACTGGGTGATGATTTTCTACTAGGAACGGCGCTAGAGGAACCCATACAAGCAGAGAAGTTTCTCAACCCCACATCCGTGGATTTGGAATTACTGACATCTGGCGGACTGTTTAAAACCGCACAAGCACCATCTACCCCTGGTAGCCAATGGGTTTCTGCTGTCATCCTGCGCGGTAATGGGATGACAATGGTAACTCAGCGCCTGCAAGTGGTGAAGAAGTAGAGACGCGATTAATCTCGTCTGTACAGGAGTTAGGAGTTATAGACGAGTGATGATAAATTATGAACTATGAAACTTGTACTATTTCATAATTCATAACTATTAACTCCTCACTCCTAACTATCCTAATGACTTCGCTAGAAAATCAAATCATTTTAATAACTGGTGCAAGTAGTGGTATTGGTACTGCTTGCGCGAGAATCTTCGCTGGTGCGGGTGCAAAACTAATCCTAGCGGCACGACGGCTGGAACGTTTGCAGCAGCTAGCAGATACTCTCGTTAAAGAATTTGGTATTGAAATTCATTTGTTACAGCTAGATGTGCGCGATCGCAATGCTGTAGAAGAAGCCATTTCTACTCTACCGTCTGCCTGGTCTGACATCGATATTCTGATCAACAATGCTGGTCTAAGTCGTGGTTTAGACAAGTTGCAAGAAGGCAGCTTTCAAGACTGGGAAGACATGATTGATACTAACGTTAAGGGTTTACTTTACGTGTCCCGCTATGTCGTTCCAGGAATGGTAAGCCGCGATCGCGGCCATGTGGTCAATTTAGGTTCCATTGCTGGACATCAAACCTATCCCGGTGGTAATGTCTACTGTGCTACCAAAGCTGCTGTGAGGGCAATTTCGGAAGGTTTAAAACAAGACCTGTTGGGAACGCGGGTACGTGTAACTTCCGTTGACCCTGGTATGGTAGAAACCGAATTTAGCAATGTGCGCTTTCACGGAGATGCTGAACGTGCCAACAAAGTCTACCAGGGAGTTAAGCCCCTGACAGCAGATGATGTGGCTGATGTGATATTTTTCTGTGTAACGCGATCGCCCCATGTCAATATTAATGAAGTTGTGCTGATGCCTGTTGACCAAGCTAGCGCTACTTTAGTTAATCGGCGAACTTGAAGAAGAATTCAGAAGTCAGAATCAAGACGCTCGTTCCTCGCTAACGTTAACGCTATCGCTAACGCTAACGCTAACGCTATCGCTAACGCTATCGCTAACGCTAATGCTACGCTATCAGTGGGGGATTCAGACCCGCCACTTGCACAGAATTTAATTCTGTAGCTTGCTTCCCTGAAAGGGTATTCTGGCTCCTGACTCCTGAATTCTTTTTTGATAAATAATAATTAAGCGGTCTTAAAAAATCGAATAATTTCGCGGACATGATCGAGAAATTGCCCATCCGTGGAAAGTTGCGCGATCGCAGTTCGTGCTTCTCTTGCCAAACGCTCATGTTCAGTTTGATTTGTCGCCCCTAATGCTTCCAAGTTAGCGGCAATTCGAGCTAAATCTCTACGAGTTTCTTCGGCAAAGCGTTGTTGAGTTGCGGGTAATGAATAAGATTGTTCAGGGTTAAGTTGCTCCTCAAATGACTGGATTTTTTGTTCCAATATGGAGAAGCGATCGCGCAGTTCAACAATATCTTCGCGCGGATACTTCCATTCTTGGCGAATCATCGCTAACCGCGCATATAAATACTCATACGCCCGAATCGCTGGACGCAGAATTGTTAATAACAAAGCTGCACCAGAACTTATATATCCCACCGTACTAATACCAGTGGCAGCAAGAGTATAAAGACCAACTGCCGAGAATAAGTGTAAAGCAATGGCAACCCAGAGCGATCGATTTGCCAACACTGTGACATAGTTTACTTGTTTCTCATCGACTGGAATTCCTTTCTCTTTAGATTGTGCTGCTTCTGCTAAGACTTCTTTGGCTTGAAAATGCACATTCCACGGGACAGTAACAATTACCAACAGCCACCAAAAGCTTGCACCACCAATCACCCAATCAAGAAAGTTACCAGCAGGGATGTGCAACCATTGCAGTAAACCAAAAGCTGTTAGCACCACAATTACAATTCCAGCAATGGAACTGATGAAAAAGTTGATATACATTTTGCCCTGTATCCAGTGAAACTATACCTCGATCATGACTATGCCCCAGCAGTTATACGGGAATGATTGTGATGGTTTTTCTATTTGCACACACGAGTTTTTCAATGAAGTAGCTACACCAATTAGGTTAATTCTCTTTGCTACCCTTTTAACAAGAGTAGCAACAAACGTGATTGTGATGGTTTTTTTAGTTGCACATATATAAAAAAATGAATCAGTGCTTAGAAACAGAGAAGTTATAAATAATGAAATACTGCTTTGTAGAGTTTCAAGGTTTGAGTCTTTTTTATGCCTCAAAAATGTTTAAGTCCTGGTAGTAGAAATCTTCTGACAACACATTCTGTAGTATAAAGGTAATATAGCTATAACTTTTATTCTTTCGTGACAAGCTTGTGCCAGATTTGACTTGATTGCACTAAAAGGAGAGTGGCGATGAAAAAAGTAGCGGTGTTTGGCAATGCTGGAGGCGGAAAATCAACTTTAAGCAAGAGATTATCTCAAATCACTGGTTTGCCACTTTACGTCTTGGACAAGATTAAATATCAATCAGGAGGCGCAGAGGTTCCACATGAAGACTATAAGCACGCCCATCAGCAAATTCTAGTTACTGACCGATGGATTATATCAAGTCCGGTTAATCACTTATGATTACTGGATCTGTGCAAAAATCCCAAAA
>NZ_CAXTNE010000386.1:0-5771 GCF_964245445.1 uncultured Nostoc sp. | reverse complement strand
GTATGGACATTGCACAGTAGATGACCTCAATTCATCCCCCTATTATGCAACGCCCTTTTTTACTTATCTATCCGCTAACTCAGGTCTGGGCATCAGGCTGGTTATGGCAACCAGGTCAGCACGAATACGAACAGATGATCATTGGTGTTTATGCGACACTTGGTGTCTTTTTGCTGTTAGCTTCAAGGCAACCAGAAGCTCACCTCAGTTTAATCTGGTTCACCGTCATATCAAGTGCAGTCCACGGGCTGATTATGGCGGTACATGCAGTAATTGACCCTGTTGAACAGGGACACCTGTTTGGTGATGTTCCAGCATTGTTCTTGGTAGCAATTGTCCTTGGCTTTTTAGCGCCCCACAAAGTGGTATCAAGTACATGAAGAGATAAGCAACTGCGGATCTATCTAAATAAAAATTATAGCGTTGCTGATTGAACTATTCAACTTTTAAAAATTGGTATGCAGTTAGTATTGGAAAATTGCCAATTCATCAAGTAGGAATTATTTACCAAGGTTCTAATATCTGGTGGGATGCTCAACTGCATCGTCGCTATTCTAAGTGGGTGATTTTCGTATTGGTTACTTTAAGTATTATTGTCTTTCTGATTGGCTTGATTGGAGGTTTAACTCCAATACGCTTGGGTTAGCGTCAACAACCATAAACTGCGTAGGTTGGGTTTCACTTCGTTCAACCTAACAAACCACTGAAAATGTTGGGTTTCGTTCCTCAACCCAACCTACAATTCTCCTTAACCCAAGCGTATTGAGTTTTGACAATACATCGGCTTGCATTGTGAATGCATCTTGCGGAGGATGTTTCAAAACACACCTTAGCTAGAGTTTTTGTGCCAAATTGCTGTGATACTATACGGCTCATTCCTGTTGTTGCTTGTAGGAGACAATTATGGAAATTAGTAGACGCAGCTTGTTAAAAACTGCTTCTGCTTCGGGATTAGTGGCAGCAGGACTTGCAGTTTCGGAAGGATTTTTGCAACCGCTCCTTGCTCAAACTGAAGTTGTTAATGAAAATACTCAATTGCTAGCCCAAAGTTTGCCCACTTCAACTCGACGCGGCGAAATGTTGTATCGCAATCTCGGACGCATCAAAGAACAAGTATCTGTGATTGGCTTAGGAGGGTATCACATTGGAAAAATTGAAGAAGAGCAAGAAAGTATCAAGTTGATCCGCAGTGCCATTGATCGCGGCATCAATTTTATGGATAACTCTTGGGACTATCACAACGGACGTAGCCACCGTTGGATGGGAAATGCTCTTAAGAATGGTTATCGCCAAAAGGTCTTCCTAATGACGAAAATCGACGGTCGCACCAAAGCTGCTGCCAAAATGCAGATTGATGAATCGCTCAAAGATTTGCAGGTCGATAATATTGATTTAGTGCAGCATCATGAAATACTGCGCTTTGAAGACCCTGATCGCGTCTTTGCTCCTGGTGGCGCAATGGAGGCAGCCGTTGAAGCGCAGAAAGCAGGCAAAATTCGCTATATAGGTTTTACAGGACATAAGAATCCCCAGATTCACCTTCAGATGCTGGAAACTGCTACACAAAATGGTTTCCGCTTCGACACTGTGCAGATGCCTTTGAATGTAATGGATGCCCATTTTAGAAGTTTTGAACATCTGGTTTTACCTGTGCTAGTAAAAAACAACATTGGTGTCCTGGGAATGAAATCAATTGGAGAGTCTTACATTCTTAGAAGCAACACGGTTAGTGCGATCGAGTGCCTGCACTACGCAATAAATTTGCCCACCTCAGTCGTAATTACAGGCATCGATAGCATGAAAATTTTAGACCAAGCCTTTGAGGCAGTCCGCACGTTTGAGCCAATGGATCGCGCACGAGTGGCAGCACTGTTAGCGCGTACCCGTGAGGCAGCAGCTAAAGGGCAGTACGAACGATATAAGACCACAACCCAAAATGATGGTACAGCGATGAATCCAGCTTGGTTGGGGTAAATATTAATACTATTAACTGTTTTGTTTACGCCAACAGCGACCGTAATTTTGCAAATGTGAGTTATACACATCCTCTTAAAGTCAATTCTTGTGTCACTTGACTCAATGCATTTTCATAAAAAGCCAGGAGATTCACTACTATATCGGTATTTATTGCTGCTAAGTCTATCGATTGGAAAATGTATTTATCCTCAAAGCTTTAAAGTGTTTGACACTAGCAGCAATGCACAATGGCACAGTCATCACATTGTTTTCATTGGGATTGCTTGCTCAAGCTGATAAAGTGCTAGAAACAGTAAAAATAAGCAATCAAATGAACGAACTACAAGCAATCTTAGAAGGCTTCGAGTCAAGTCAAAAAATTGGTAAAATCACTTTCCTTGCCACTGTAGTCAAAACTCAAGGTTCAACCTATCGCCGACCAGGTGCCAAACTGTTGATGACAAATACAGGTGAGATGATCGGAACAATCAGCGCTGGTTGTTTGGAGAATGACGTATTTGAGCATACTCAACAGCGAATGTCGGACGGCGAACCAATTGTTGTTACTTACGATAACACCGCCTCTGAAGATATTCTTTGGGGCTTTGGTCTGGGATGCAATGGAATAGTGCAAGTTCTCATCGAACGTCTTGAGAGAAAAAACACGCCGAATGCGATCGCTTTTACACGGGAGTGCTTTAATAAAAAACATTTGGGTATTATTGCTACAGTTTTTGCATCTGAAGACGCAGTAAAAGTCAAACTTGGGTCGCGTTTACTGCTATATCCAAATGGTAAAACTATCACCGATATCAAAGATCCAAATTTAATTCAATCTCTACTTGCAGATAGTCAAGCAGCTTTTGCTAATCAAAAGTCAAAGGTAAATAACTATCACTTACCTTTAGGTAGTGTAGAAGTTTTCATCGAAGTCATCCAACCACCGACACCTTTAGTAATATTTGGTGCAGGTTACGATGCTGTACCTGTAGCACAGTTTGCTCAATCATTAGGTTGGGACGTTACTGTAGTAGATTGTCGAGCTAATGAGGCAACTAAAGCGCGATTTACTATGCCTTGTAATGTGATTCTTACTCGGCGAGAAATTGTACAAAAGCAAATATTTATAGATGCCTACACGGTTGCTGTAGTCATGACGCATAATTACCTTGACGATCTGGAAATTTTAAAGATGTTGCTGCCATCTCCTGCACGCTACATAGGAGTTTTAGGCCCAAAACCGCGTACTGAAAGATTACTTGAAGATTTACGTTCGCAAGAAATAGTTTATACTACTGAACAATTAAAAAGATTGCATGGCCCTATTGGGATTGACATCGGAGCGGATACACCTGAAGGAATAGCGATCGCCATTATTGCTGAAATTCAAGCAGTGCTAACAAATCGCAGTGGTGGTTTTTTAAAAAATCGCAATCAACCAATTCACCAATCCTATGAAAGCAATTCAAACCTGCTACTTACCACATAGTTTTTATCTGTTATGGTATTTAACACTGAGCAAATAGACAATGAGGAATCAACTATAGCCATTATGATTCTTGCTGCTGGTGCATCTACTCGGATGGGTACACCTAAACAACTATTGCTTTACCAAGGACGTAGTTTTTTGCAATACATTACAGAAATGGCGATCGCTTCAGTTTGTCAACCTGTAGTAGTAGTGCTTGGAGCAAATGCAGAACAGATTTATCCCCAACTTAAACAATTTCCCGTTACAGTAGTTAAGAACTTGGATTGGGCTTGTGGAATGAGTGCTTCAATCAAGAGCGGTATTGAATTGTTAAATAATTTTCCTAAAAAAATAGAAGCAGTAGTTATTACACTTTGCGACCAACCATTTGTTTCTCACCAAATTATTAATCAACTTGTTGATGCATATTATTCGACAAAAAAAACCATTATAGCTTGTGAATATGCAGGAACATTAGGTGTACCTGCTCTATTTAGTCATATATTTTTTTCAGACCTTGCTGCTTTAAAAGAAAATTCAGGGGCAAAAAGAGTTATTAATAAAAACCTTAATGAAGTGTTTTCCATTCCGTTTCCACTAGGGGATATCGATATTGATACACCAAAGGATTATGAACAATTGATATCAATTACCAAAGCGCAGAATTAACTTATTCCACTGCTATGATATCCCCGGCTTATCGCCAGTTAAAACAATTCGCAATTCGCAATGACGTTCGCGGACTCGCTAACGCAGCGCTAACGCAATTCGCTTTTTCCGTGAAAGTGACGGGGATTTAGACCCCGACACAAAACGCGCTGCTTGATAGTTGCAGGGGACTTATATCATGTCCGGCTAAAGACTTATCATTAAAACCGCAGGGGGCAGGGAGCAGGGGGAAAGAGGCTTTTGAGATTTTTGCACAGATACGGTAATCGTAAGTGATTCACCGGACTTGATATTAAACCCCCAAACTTTGTTGAAGAATTCAGAAGCAAAGCCGAAGACGTTTCCGTTAGCTCCAGTCAGAACAAGAAAGTGGGGGATTCAAACCCGCCACTGTCTTACTCAGGAACTTCGTATTGTACTTGAGTCTCAAACTCCTAAATACTAATTAGACAGCCAGGGGGTTTATTGTGCGTTAATAGCTAAACAGAGCAAACTATAGACGTTCGCCTCAAGCAAGGAGGCAAACCCCTAACTTAGACTAATCGTCTAAGAAGCTGTAGACTGTAACTTTTCTAATCGTGTCAGCACTTCTAAACTATGAATGTTTGGGTTGACTTTGACAAAAGTCTCGCGCAAGACGCCTTGAGGATCGATGATAAAACTGTGGCGCATAGATAAGAAGCCGAGCCACGAACCGTAAGCTTTACTCACTGAACCATCAGTGTCAGCCAAGAGTGGGAATTTTAGCCCCTCTGAATCACAAAATTCGGCGTGAGAATCAATATCATCAGCACTTACACCAATAATCTGGGCATTTTTTTCGAGGTATTGGGGTAAGTCTTGCTGAAAACGGCGAGCTTCTATAGTACAACCAGAGGTAAAATCTTTAGGATAAAAGTAGAGAACTAGCCACTTACCGCGCAAGTCAGAAAGGGAAATTTTGCCATTACCTGTATTGGTTGGCAAAGTAAACTCTGGTGCGGGTTGATTAATTGCAGGAAGTTTACCACCAAGGGCGTTAGCAGCAAGGGTAAAATTCAGCCAGCTGATGAGAGAAATACAGCTGGCAAATAATATGCTTAAAAAAGTGCGGCGGGAAATCATGGTGAAAACCAGAATTACAACTTTACACAAGTTTACAATTCTTGGTTGCTGTTAATCTCACTCTAAATGAGATTCGGGTGGGGTATCTGTGCTTTCGATGTATTGGCTATCTAAGAGAAAGGCTCCCCTAGTAAAGCGAATACCCCAATATCCACCAGGTCTACGGTCAATGACTATACCCTCTTCACCTATGTGAATTACATCGGGGGGGCGCAGCATGGGCATGGGTTCAGCAGTTTTGACGTAGGGCGGTAGTGCCACAACCCGGACTTTACTACCAATTGCGAATTCTTTAGACATTTTAATCAAGCTAGGAGTTTTGAATTAACTCATAACTCATAACTAGCTTGAAAGTCTAGTAAATTAGGCATGGGAATAAATAGGGAAAGGGAAAGGGGAAAATTTCATCCCCTTTCCGCATCTTCTGCAAGAAGTCTATTAATTTTTGATTATGGAAAACAATGCTTAGACATTAGTCAAGTTAGCTATTTTTTGAAAAATTATTAGGGAACTCCGAAAAATAAATTATCCAATTTCTGGACTTCACTACGACTTTCCCTCCCCCAGCTAA
>NZ_CAXTNE010000385.1:0-5807 GCF_964245445.1 uncultured Nostoc sp. | reverse complement strand
AGGGGGACGAGGAGGAATTATTCAA
Source organism: uncultured Nostoc sp. (assembly GCF_964245445.1). GTDB lineage: Bacteria > Cyanobacteriota > Cyanobacteriia > Cyanobacteriales > Nostocaceae > Nostoc. The sequence goes on along the minus strand of NZ_CAXTNE010000385.1, from coordinate 5,782 downwards.
CAGGTCTCTCCCTTGTCTCCCCCTCTCCTTGTCTCTTCCCAATACCCAATACCTTATTTGCCCGCTACCATTGCAGGCATCAACACCGCATCAATAACGTGGATCACGCCATTGTCTGTCAAAATGTCTGTTTTGATGACATTGGCGTTATTTACCTTAAATTTACCATCGGCAGATTCAATGGCTACAATTGACCCTTCAAGCGTTTCTGCCTCATTAATCTGTACCAAATCATCAGACCGAACATCCCCACTAGCGATATGATATGCGACAATTTTCTGAAGCTTGGGGATATCTTCTAGTAGCGATTCTAAGGTTCCCTTTGGCAGATTGGCAAAAGCTTCGTCAGTTGGTGCAAATAGCGTGAAAGAACCAGGACTTTTTAGAGTTTCTATGAAATTTGCAGCTTCAGCAGCCTTTACCAGGGTATTGAAGTTTCCCGCGTTGATAGCAGTTTCCACAAGGTCAGCCATAAGGGTGTGTGACTTTAGTCAGATAATATTATAAGTAACTTATATTGACTAAAACACTCTCAACCTCTATCAAGAGAGAGGTTGCTAGCGATTAAATACACAGCATCAGATTTATCGGTACTGCTACACTGGGGAATGACCCCAAGAACCACTGATTATGCTAAAGCGTTCTAAGTTCGAGACAACTCAGTCTCAGATTATGCACCGTTCTGAGGAGCTGATTAGTGCAGCCTCAAATCGTTACCGCATTACGGTTCAGGTGGCCAATCGTGCTAAACGTCGGCGTTATGAAGATTTTGAAAATAACGAAGATGCGATGATGAAGCCAGTGCTAAGAGCAATTATCGAAATGTCCGATGAATTGACTCAGCCAGAAATTATTGGCGAACTATAAAAAAAGGCTTTAGAGAAGGTAGGATGAGCAAAAATTTATCGTTCATTCAACCCCTACTTAAACCTTGGCAGACACTCACTGCTTTAATGGTGGTGGGTGTAATTGTTTTGGGTTCAGGGGCGGACAAATCAATACATAGAAATTTATTTAGTATCCAACCTGCTTATGCTCAGAGAATCACACCTAGCGATGTTTGGCAGCTAGTATATCAGCAATTGCCAGATTTACCACGAGAAAATAACTATATCAGCAAAGAAAATGGGAAAGTTGCCGAAAACAACACCTTAGTAGGTCGCCTGATTACATATCACATTTATACCAAAGGGCGGGCCCCAATTTATCGTTTAGATTGGAAGCTTACTTTAGCTGATTACCTGGGTGCGAACGAAATTATGTATGATACTACCTATCCAGGCAATGAAACACTACGGGAAAATCCAATAGAAGGCGATCGCAAAGCCATTACTCGTCTCACCCGCAATCAACGAAATGCTCTAGTGCAAGTCTTAGTCAATATATTTAATCCAAGTTCCCAAAATACCGCACCTCCTAGCTCCAACACCACACCTAGTTCTAATACATCAACTACCCCACAGCCACCCCAACGAGGAGGGGCTGAACTACTTAAATGACCAAACCCACAGTCCAAAATCTTCCTTTGTGTTCCTTTGTGTTCCTCTGCGTTTAAAAAACTAAGCTATGGAACGCCTTGTAAAAACCGGATATGGTTGGCGTATAGGCCAGAACCCCGATGCACCTGAATTTAAAGGTTTAGTCGGTACAGATGATTGGGCAATTGAGTTAACCGAAGCCGAGTTGAATGATTTTTGCCGTCTACTAGCACAGCTAGCAGACACCATGAAACAACTCGCAACTGAATTAATGGAAGAGGAAAAAATCGCTTGTGAAGCCGAAAGCAATTTATTATGGATGGAGGTAGAAGGGTATCCTCATGCCTACAGTCTGCGCTTCATCTTAAATACAGGGCGGTGTGTAGAAGGTAAATGGGATGCTTCTGCTGTTCCCGATTTACTGCAAGCGACTGGGATGCTCAAGGTTTTTTAAATATGCCTGTTGCTTATCCCAGAGTTTTGCTGTATGATAGTAATCCTGACCGGGGCGTAGCGCAGCTTGGTAGCGCGCCACTTTGGGGTAGTGGAGGTCGTGGGTTCGAATCCCGCCGCTCCGATTGATGATAAGCCATGCCTGCTAGTCTTTTCAAAAGATTGGCAGGTTTTTCAATCAGGTCTGCGAGACGATACCAAATTCCTAGCACAAAATCATTCCAAAACTTCACCACAAATAATAATTGGAATGGGCACAAACAATGTAGGTAAACTATTATTATTCAGCGATTCGTGCATATTTGTTGACGGTAAACTTGCACCAATTCGCAATAGGAACGCTCGTGACAGTAGGAACAACAACGTGGGTTTTCCGGTTGCTGCTCCCCTCAGCACTTTTCTGCTGTCAGAATTGATAAATGGAAATTCATCGAGCGTACCAAAGAAGAGTCCGAACCTACTCCAGTAAGGTTGGTAAAAATCTCCGAATATGAAACCGGGTCGGATAGCTGTTTAACTTGTGGAAAACTTGTGGAAAAACTCAGATACTTTTCCACAGGGTAATTATACTTAATTAAGTTTTACTAGTAAAATCTCAAGTTTTCCACAGATTTATCCACAAAAAGTAAGATTTATCCACAATTAAAGTTAAATTTAATCAATTTTTATACGTTACTTAATATTTTTGACTATTTATTCATCCGTCAATGCTAATTATAAAAGTGGTGGTTGTGGAAAACTTCAAATACATCTTCAGGATAATTTTTGAGAACCGCTAGTAGCGCAAGGCGGAAGTCAACCCAACTCTTGGAGACAATGTTCGCGTTCGGGGAATTAAGAATTAAAAATTAAAAACTTAGGAATTTTTCTCAATTTTTAATTTTACATTTTCAATTTTTAATTAGAGCGTACTTTTACGGAGAAGCTACGCGCAGCGTCTCGTAAAGAAGCGACGGTTAAAAGTCACGCATAATAGTATTCCGAGCTTCTTGCGCCATTAGAAATGGTATGTTTATTTACGCTGTGATGTACTAGTCATATTGATGCGATCGCTCAGTTGGCGGATTGTTTGTGCTAAAGTGCGATCATTCTGGTGGAGTTGGGTAATTTTCTCGCAACTATAGATTACCGTTGTATGGTCTTTACCACCAAACTCCTCGCCAATTCTCGGCAAACTCAGAGACGTGTGTTGGCGCATGAGATACATTCCAATTTGACGCGCCCAGCTAATCTCTCTGCGTCGTGAGTTACTTTTGAGATCGTCTATTGAAACATCAAAATTATCCGCCACCACTTTTAAAATTGCTTCTGGGGTAGCTGCCATTTTTTCATTAGGCGGTTCTAAAACTGGTGTGATATTTTCTACCGTCATCGGTAAGCTCCAAATAGAAATATAAGCCACCGCCCGAATTAAAGCTCCTTCTAATTCTCTAATATTAGAAGTATAGTTAGAAGCAATATACTCAATCACATCGCGGGGAAGACTAATATTTTCATCCTCAGCTTTTTTCTGTAAAATTGCCATTCTAGTTTCTAAATCCGGCTTTTGGATATCTGCGATTAACCCCATAGAAAACCGAGAACAAAGCCGTTCTTGTAAGCTAGGAATCTGATTAGGAGGACGATCAGAAGCAATGACAACTTGTTTACCGGCTTCATGTAAAGTATTAAAAGTATAAAAGAATTCTTCTTGAGTGTATTCCTTCCCTTCAAGAAACTGAATATCATCCACTAATAAAACATCAGCCGCTCGATAATGCTCTCGAAAACTTTGCATACTATCTTTACGAATCGCTGTAATTAAATCATTAGTAAACTGCTCAGTCGAAACATAAAATATTTTACAATTAGGCGAAATTTCCCAGCGATAATGGCCAATTGCCTGCATGAGATGAGTTTTTCCCAAACCTACGCCACCACATAAAAATAAAGGATTAAACTCTTTACCTGGAGATTCTGCAACTGCCAAAGAAGCAGCGTGAGCCATCCGATTATTAGCACCAACTACAAACCGCGAAAAGACATATTTAGAGTTTAATTCAGTAGTTTTATGATTATGAGTAGGAATAGCTTCGGGAATACTGCTGGTATCTGGTGATTCCCAAGAAACCTCTCGTTCGCTCAAATGAGAAACTTCATCACCTTGAGCAACGGTAATGTAAATTCCTACGGGATGACCGAGAATATCTTGTACTACATGAGCAATGGTATTGATGTAATACTTCTGTAACCAATTACGAGCAAATGGATTAGGAGTACGGATTACCAAGCAATTATTTTCTAATCGCTCCGCACTAGCAGTTTTAATCCAAGTTTCAAAGGTGGGGCGGGATAGTTCAAGCTGTAGGCGCTCTAGTACCTGACTCCAGAGAGTTTCTATGGGAATTTTCATTATCCACCACCTTTGCTGCTAATCGTCACAATAGAAGAGAAAGCACTAATTTAGCATCCAGACACGCTAGACCTAGAATAAGCTTTTAAGTTGTAATCATTTTGGGACATACCCGGTAGGCAAGATCCTAACACCAGTGATTGATATGGAGAAGCAACGACACATGAAGACAACAAACCATGATTTAGCGCCCAAAAAGATTAATCCCAGGAGTTTACCTCACAGGTTATGGATGCTCTCATACGGGGTAGCAGTGGTGTTCCTGGGGAGCTGCTCTGTTCTACCTGCTAAAACCTTTGAGACTCGACAAAGCCAGACTCAAGCCCAAAACACAATAGAACCAAATCCGGTAATTGTCCCCCCGCCAATTATCTCTTCGTCTGGAGATCCTAATTTTGTGGTAAAAGTAGTGCAACAGGTGGGGCCTGCGGTAGTTCGCATAGATTCTTCCCGAACAATCACTTCTCGCGTACCAGACGAATTTAACGATCCATTTTTCCGACGATTTTTTGGAGATAGTGCGCCACAGCCTAGACAACAGATAGAGCGGGGTAGCGGCTCTGGATTTATCATTAACTCTTCAGGTCAAATTGTCACCAATTCTCATGTGGTAGATGGTGCTGATAGAGTAACTGTCACACTCAAAGATGGCCGGACTTTTGACGGGAAAGTGTTGGGTGAAGATCCGGTTACGGATGTGGCTATAATCAAAATTAATGCTAATAATCTGCCAACTCTATCTGTGGGTAACTCCGATGCCTTGCAACCAGGACAAGCAGTAATCGCCATTGGTAACCCTTTAGGCTTGAATAATACCGTCACTTCTGGGATTATTAGTGCTACAGGTCGTTCTAGTACTGATATTGGTGCTAGCGACAAGCGGGTTGATTACATCCAAACGGATGCTGCGATAAACCCTGGTAATTCTGGTGGCCCATTGCTTAATGCTCGTGGCCAAGTAATTGCGATGAACACAGCTATTATCCGAGGCGCTCAAGGCTTGGGCTTTGCTATCCCCATTAACACTGTGCAAAGAATTGCCCAGGAATTAATTGCTAACGGTAAGGTGGATCATCCTTATTTAGGTGTTCAAATGGTGACACTGACACCAGAAATTAAAGAAAGAATAAAAAATACAGCAGGCGATCGCTTAAATCTTACAGCTGATGACGGCGTTTTGCTGGTTGATATCGTCCCGCGATCGCCTGCATCTACGGCTGGACTCCGAGCCGGTGATGTGATTAAAAGCATTAATAACCAGCCTGTTACTAAAATTGAAGAAGTACAAAAGTTAGTAGAAAATAGTAAAATCGGCACTAAATTACCAATAGAAGTAGAACGCGATGGGCAAACTATCCAGTTAGGAGTCCAACCTGCTCCTTTACCCGTGAGACGCGAGGGATGATGTTTAGTCATTTGTCATTTGTCATTTGTCATTCTCCCCCTGCCTCCCCTATTC
>NZ_CAXTNE010000384.1:0-5807 GCF_964245445.1 uncultured Nostoc sp. | reverse complement strand
CAAGGGGGACAAGGGGGACAAGGAAGAATTATTCAAGAAGTCTCTCCTTTGTCTGCTTCCAATCTCCAGTACCCAATGCCCAATACCCAATGCCCAATGCCCAATGCCCAATACCCAATGCCCAAAACACAGTTGCTTTTAAATTTGATTCCAATCATCGGCTTTTTTCCGTCCTTGTGGACTCTCTATCGGGGCCAAGGGAGTCGGGAACAACTAGCTATTAGTCGTATGTCTATTACTTTGGCGCTTACTTGGCTATTGGGATATCTATTATTAGCTACCGGAGCAGCAACTTCAGATTTTTTTCCGCTACGTCTTTTTATCCTGAATAGCTTTCTGACATCGGGTTACTTTTTAGTAAGTGTCTGGTTGATTTTGCGCCTGATGCAGGGCAAATCTGGGCGTTTACCAGGGTTTACTACCTTAGCAGAACGAGTACTAGGAAAGTACTTATCTTAATTTTTTAAGGTGATAATTTTTCAGTAGTTTTACCTATTTCCTAAAAAATTACTGTTGATTTATCTATATATCTAGTCAAATCCAGTTTATTATTGCCATACTTCAGTAAAACATCTCTAAGTTGGCCCAAAAGAAGGAAAAATGCTGCTATAAGTGTTGTGGTTGACACTACATTAAAAAAATTAGCACTGATAATTAAGAGTTAGTTATTATGGGTTGATTTGTTTAGATGTTTTTAGTTTGCAAATTTACCGAATTTGATTATTGAGTAAGTGTGAGGAAGTCTGTGACCATTCAAAGAAGTTCGGCGGAAGAAAACCAGTCGGGAAAAGCCTCAAAGTCCAGTAAAAGAATTCCCCTTTCCCATAACTCGAAATCCGGGCGTTGGCTATGGTTTTGGGTAGGTATGAGTGGGATTGCAATGGTGTCAGCAACAGCAGGGGCGCTTTTGGCGGTGTCTTTGACCAGTACACCTTTGCAACAAGCCCAGCTAAGTCCACAGGATGAGGCGGTCTTTGATAGCGATCGCATTTCTGGAGGTGTATTGCGATTTTCAGAATTAACCCGCCCGGTTAATCTCTTGGTTATGGGCATGAGCGTACTTCCCCCGGATATCCAAAACCCTCCCGAAGAAACCAAAAACCTCAAATACCTGCCCCAGGTAAACTCCTTTGATGGTCTTTCCGATGTGATGCTCTTGCTCAAATTTGATCCAGAGACGAAAAAAATAATTATGCTCTCCATTCCCAGAGATACCCGCACAGAAATAGAGGGGTATGGGGTGAAAAAAATTAATGCCGCCAATGTTGACGGTGGCCCAGCTTTAACTGCCAGAACTGTTAGTAATCTCTTAGGTGGCGCGGGAATTGATCGCTATATCCGAATTAACGTTTTGGGAGTTGCCAAGCTAATCGATGCTTTGGGTGGCGTGACAGTTTATGTCCCCAAAGATATGAAGTACCAAGATGATTCTCAACATTTGTACATCAATTTGAAGGCGGGTAAGCAGCATCTCAATGGCAATCAGGCACTACAATTGCTGCGGTTTCGCCATGACGAACTTGGAGATATTGGTCGGATTCAACGGCAGCAAATGGTCATTCGTGCCTTGATGGATCAAACGCTCAACCCAGCTACTGTAACTCAATTACCTAAAGTTCTGGATGTAGTTAAAGACCACATTGATACTAACTTGACGGTTGAAGAATTAGTGGCGCTAATGGGTTTTGGAGTGCGAACAAATCGCTCTAATATGCAAATGTTAATGTTGCCAGGTCGCTTTAGCGAGAAAGGCGAGTTTGATGCTAGCTATTGGTTGCCTAACAAAAACGGTATTGCCAAATTGATGGCTCAACACTTTGGTTTGGAGTCAGAACAGGAACAGCAGGCGACTGCGACTGACCCATATTCTTTACGTGTAGCAATTCAAGATAGTACAGGTGGCGATCGCTCTAACCTCCGACCATTGATTAGAGCCTTGGAAAAATCTGGATATCGCAATATATATGTAGCCAAGTCATGGGGTGAACCTCTAGAGGTGACTCATATTGTCGCCCAGCAAGGAGATGGTGACAGTGCCGAATCAATTCGTAACACTTTGGGGTTTGGCGAAGTACGTGTGGAAAGTACTGGCAACCTTGGCTCAGATATCAGTATTCAAGTAGGTCAGGATTGGTTGCAACAAAAATCTATTTTGGAGAAGTCGCTGACACCCTAAAGTGATGAAATTCATATTTTTAACTGAACTGTTTACACTGGTTGAAATATTTCTGCTGAGAGTGAATTTACTATCTGGCTGAGTTCTTGGAGTTTAGTTGCTACTGCACCATTGGTTAATAATTCTTCTGCCTTAGCTAAACCCTGTGGCATATCGGGACAAATACCACTCCGCCATAGGTAAAATCCACCATTCCACAATGCTGTTTGCATTAGTTCGCCTGGTTCACCTGCCAAAACCTTCTGAATATCTGCCACCAGTTCTTCAGTAGTTCCAAGAGGTACGTTCTTGGTAGTAAAGCCGTAATCACGCGGTACGAGGTGCAATCTTTCTACCTCTTGGCCTGCTACGGATGAAGATAAGCTGATAATAGCAGTACGATCGCGCGGTAAATCACAACTACCTTCCAATCCTTTCACTAATGTAAATTTTGTTATTCCCCGCAGCCCCAAAGCTATCTGAAACATCCCTTCTGTCGGCGGATGCACAAACCCAGCAATTACGTGAACATCCCCTGCATAAGGACACCAGATTAGCTCCATTGTCGCCAATGGCGGACGTTTGCCAAGTTGGTCGCGGTACTCCCAAATACTATTAGTTAAGGGAAAATGCTGAGGTAGATAAATAAAGCCGATTCCCGTTTGCTCAAACACTTGCTGGGTTTTTGCTAGTGGTAGGTTAGTCCAATCGACTCCTAAACCCTGCCAAATATCTATTATAGGTAAGCCGTACTTAGTTGGAAGGCGATCGCCACCGTGCATTACCACTGGTTGTCCAACTGCGGCGAGTAGTAAAGCTGTTACCGGATTAATTGGTGCTGTGCGTGTTCTGCCATCATAAGGGATGCCAAGAGCGATCGCTGGTCGCCGAGAAACGATTGGTTGCAGTTTTGGTCCCAGTTGATCATAAGCATCCAACATTCCCGCTAACTCTTCCCCTGTGGGACGTTTGATTCGATGAGCAATCAAAAACGCTCCGATTTGGGCTGGTGTAGCTTCACCCAGCAGCATCATTTTAGTGGCCGTGGCTGCTTGAGCACGAGTTAAATTCTCACCTGTGTGATTTCCGCTACCTACTTTTTGCAGTAATTCCCGAAATATATTGCTCATTTATGCTTTGTCCTTTGTCCTTTGTCATTTGTCCTTTGTCATTTGTCCACTGTCATTTGTCCATTGTCCTTTCTGAAAATAACTAATTACCAATGACTAATAACTAATGACACTTAAAGTAAACCAAAAAGTTTTTCCCTTTATAGCGATGCCTGCGGCGGGCTACGCCTACGCTAATCAAGTTTACGTAGTTTAAAGTGCTATATCCTACTTCCTATATAATTACTTCTTATACTGTTCTGAAAGGTTTCAAAAAATGAAATGACCAAAGTACATGTAAAATATTACACATCAATATTTAATTACGGTGTAATCAGATATTCAGCCTCTTGCGATTCATTTACTGACAGTATTAGAAGATAAGCAATAATCGAGTAACATCCAGATTCAGGAGTTGCTGCATGACACAAAAAACAAACGACACAGCCAACAAAAATTTTACTGCTGCTAACAAACTCAACCTGAAAGCTTCTCGAAATCAAGTTCTCACGGCTCCATTACCAGACCCGATTGCAAAAAATATTGAAGCGATTAGTTCACTTCATACCCAGGAAGTTCGAGATATTCCCGCCCACCAGCGGATACTAGAAGCGATCGCTACATTCTTTGGGCGAGCGACATTTCTGTATAGTTTGCTAGTCATACTGGCTATCTGGATTTTTGGCAGTTTTTTTGATCGTTTTTTGCCATTCAACCTGCCCTCGTTTAGCTGGTCAGATCAAGGCTTAGACGCGGCTGCATTGGTGATTTCAACCGGAGTGCTGGTGCGACAAACTCGCCAAGAAAACTTTGCCGAACAGCGCGCGCAATTGATGTTACAGCTTAACCTGCTCTCCGAACAAAAAATTGCCAAGATTATTGCTCTATTAGAAGAACTCCGTACCGATTTGCCTGATGTGATAAATCGGCATGATTCTGAAGCTGAAATGATGCAGGAAGCTGCTGACCCGCTCGCGGTTTTGGAAGCACTCCAGAAAAATCTAGCTGAAGAGCTGTCATCCACAGAAGAAAATAATATGAGTTGAGTGCAGTTTTTTAGTAGACTTTTGTTTCCATTTAAAAATATAAAAGAAAACTTTAAGTATAGTCTTTGTATCAACAATTAAAATTTAGCGATCGCTATAAAGGGGAAAAAACTTTTTGGTTTACTGATTTAAGAAGCCGATCGCTGCTGGTCAATTTGTAATGGGATATTTTCCCGCACGAGTTGCCAAAAGTGTTTGATGGGGGGAATTTGCAGCCGATCTTGAGTTGTTACCATAACAACCCGACGAGTCAAACTCGAACCATCTGCTAAACCACTAGTATTATTGCCAGCTAAGGAACGAATCGCTAGGGTAGGGTCAAGACGAGCTTCCATTAATGCTGATTGAGGTAGCAAAGCTATCAATTCTCCTTGGCGCACTACTCCCCGGAAGGCATCTAGGGTATTTACCTCTAAAGCTGCCTGGAGTGTAGCTTCCATTCGCTCAAATCTATCTTGTATTAAACGCTGCATCCCATAACCATCTTTAAAAACCACTTGGGGATAACGAATTAGCTCCGACCAAGGAACGCATTCATATTGGGCTAGTGGATGGTTGGCTGCGGTTAGAACTTCTATCGGTTCATCATAAAGTACTTCTACCACCATTTCTCTGCCAGTGGTTAAAAAGCGATTATTCATCACAATTGCTAAATCCACCAATCCATCTTTGAGGACTTTGAGGGCGCGATCGCTTCCCAATGAAGTCACCCGCAATTGCACATCTGGATAATCATGACAAAATTTTTGCAACACTGGTGGCAGATAAGATCCACAAAGGGAGTGAATCGCGGCAATGCAAAGTTCTGGCTGCTTTCCGGCGATTAAATCGGCTAATTCTTCTGTAGCTGTCTGCCATTCTTGGCAAATTTTACGGGCACGGGGTAGTAAACATTCACCTCCCAGCGTTAATTTTGCATGACTAGTTCTGTGAAATAGTTCTATACCCAAATCTGCTTCCAAAGCCTGGATTTGGCGACTAATCGTCGATTGGGTAACACCAGATGTTCGCGCTGCTTGTTGAAAGCTGCCGGTTTGTGCGATCGCCAGAAAGGCTTGCAACTGCTCTAGGCGCATTTTTATGTAGCCTGAATTACATTTATAGGTTTCATTAAATTAACGGTTTTTTACCCATTATTTAGTATAGTTTGTTACAGCAATTTCTTTCTGGTCTACATTTGTGTAAAACAGGTTTGACTGCCTTAATCGTGAATTATCCGCTTTGCACGGGTTTTTTGGGAAAATATCGCCAAAAAAGAATTGACTATCTTCTGCTGAAATATATGAATTTTTAGATAAGACTTTTAAAATATGCGGGGGATTATGAGGTTTGAGCAACACAAGTAAGTTTCTGTGTAACCTCAAGCAAATAGCTGTGCAATTTGTGGATACGCCTGTGATCGCGTCATACTTGCATTTACTAATTACGAATTATATTGATTATTTGGCGTTGCATAATAGGGGGATGAATTGAGGTCATCTACTGTGCAATGTCCAT
>NZ_CAXTNE010000383.1:0-5817 GCF_964245445.1 uncultured Nostoc sp. | reverse complement strand
CCCCCTGCCCCCTGCCTCTATAGCGATGGTATATTTTTTTATTTGGAAGTCCCTTAGTTAGCATCATGATTTTCAAACCAACCTGCCGAATGTGGGTTGATATCAGACTTGATTATTGAAAATCCAAAATAGAATAACCTCCTGGCAGATTTAACCAGGAGAGTTCAAAAAAATTGATTCATCTTTACAAGCGTTGTAGCAGGCTCAAACCGTGGGTATCAGTACCACAAGTATTGAAAAGAAAGTATTCATCAGCCAACTTTTGTACTTGTTCTGATTCCACGACGCTGGGTTTCCAGGGGTTAGGGTTATTGTAGGCGTAAAAAGTTTCCACGCCATCGATGCCCTTTTGGGACGCAGCTGGAATTAAGTCAAAAAGCGATCGCTTGTAACGAGCCGGATGAGCCAGAACTGCCAATCCCCCAGCTTCATGAATAGCAGCAATCACGTTACTTGCTTGATATTCTTGTCCTGTAGTCGGCCTTCTTTGGAGATAAGGTTTTATGCTAGGGTGTTCTGGTGTAAAAGCGTAAGCCAAAATGTGAACTTCTATATCCAAAAGGTTGGCATTAATTTCCACACCACTCCACAGGTAAGGAGTGCTTGCACCAGGATTATTCCACTTCCAGTCTTCTAACCAAGCAAGTGCCGCTTGATAGCCGATAATACCATGATGATCGGTGATGGCTAACCCTTTGAGTCCAATCGCGATCGCCTGTTCCATCAATGCACTAGGCTGCAACCTACCATCCGAGTACATAGTGTGCATGTGAAAGTTGAATAACCTTGGACAACTTTGTGCATCAATGTTTTGGAATACTTGCTTCAAAAGTTCTGTGGAAGCAGTAGTTCGGGCCAAATTTACAACCATAACCCCCTCTGAACAAAAATATATCTTTTTAACACACTAAAACGGCACATCTAGAGATGAGAAAGACTCAGCACTTTAATTAGTATTGGCTGCTACTTTCTCAGCTTTCTCAGCAAATTTTTCAATATGTTAAGACTACGTTAGCAAATCTTAACCTCAGTAGTCATGCGTGATTTTGACTACTTTAAATATAAGTAGTCAAAAATAGTGCATAGAAATTTATATAAATACGTTTATAGCATTTATGCTAAATGACTTACTTTTAAAGACTTAAGAGAGTAATTATCTTTGATAAGCCTGCAATTCAATTATATATTACGTGTAATAAAATATGATTGTTCTCAGTAATTACACTACTAGAAATAACTAGTAATGATTTCAGCGTAGGCGTAGCCCACCGCAGGCATCGCATCAGTCAGCCTACAATAGCTTCAAGAAAACTAGCGATCGCTCCTGAATCACTATACTCCTCGCGCAATTCCAAAGGAATCTCCCTTCAAGGTGATTCCAAGCGGTTCTATTACCACCTCGCGGCTAAGGGATGCTTCAACCCTTCCGGCAATCACAGCCGTAAGCTTATGTTCTCTTGCAAGGATTACAATTCTCTCTGCATCCTGCTCTGATTCTGTATAGAATGCAAATCCTGCACCGTAATTGAACACAGAAAGCATCGTCTCAGCCCCGCCCTCAAGATGACCCTCGACAAACGTAAATATCTCCGGCACTGGGAGCATCGTTTCGATGACATATCGAAGCGGCTTCACCGACCGCATCAGCTTTTGCCATCCATGTCCAGTGATGTTCTCCATCGCAGTGGGACGAATCCCCTTGCCAAGCACCGCCTGCACAAGCGGCGTATAAAGATACGAAGCAGCATTTATCGCTTCCCAGAACTCCTGCCCACTTGGAAGTTTTGTTCTGTAGCCATCAGGAAGAGACTGGGCAAGCTTTCGCAGTGGGGTAAAGCCGTTCTCATGGGGTCCCGAACTCTCGACCAGAACAATGGTATTTCCGGCATCCAGACGCGAACTATCAATGGGAGCGACACCAGCCGGCATAACCCCAAAAACCGAGCCTGCGATGTCGAGCCGACCTGGAATCATCTTCGTTTTTAGTTGAGGAGTTTCTCCTGAGAGATAGACACACCCCACTCGTTTGCACCCTTCAACCACTCCATCAAGAAACCCATCAAGGAACGCTGGGGTGAAGATGGTTTCAGGAGTACTAGACGGCAGATATAAACCGAGAAGTATAGTCTGCATACCTGATGTTGCGGCATCGTTCGTAAGACACGAGATAATCTTGATACCGATATTCCACCAAAATCGTCGAAGTTCTTCTTCGGAAAGGTCGTCAGGTCGAGTATCGTCTGCGGTACCCAGTCCTTCCGGGACAAGTGTCATTGAAAGTTCTCTAGTCCCCGCCTCTAGAAACGGAGCGAGGTTAAAACTGAAAGCGTTAGCACTTGCTCCAAGACCCGATGCGGGCACAATACCATAGGCGCTTGCAAAGCCAAGGGTGCGTTTTGCGGCATCAATGAAGCATCGTTTTGCAGCATCGAGAGTATCGTAATCTACTTGATCGAGAGCTTGAGCCATCAGGTTGCGTTTTAATTTAGGAGTAGAGACGCGATTAATCACGTCTGTGCAGGAGTTAAAAGTTAGGAATCATAACTCCTAACTCTTAACTTTAAAATACATCATCTTCAATACCACGCCACCATTCCCCCAAATTCATCATGTCTTGGTAAATGTCCTTTAATTCTTTGTTGTAAACATCGTCTGTAAGGGTAGCTCGACGCTCTTGTAGTTTCTTAAGGCGCAGTTGTACCAATAGCCAAGGTTTAGTGATGCTATTAGTTGCTTCTATGTATTGTGCTAGTTCTTTGCTATTCATAATGTTTTATATTTTGATTTTCATGCCACTACTTTTATTCAAGCTACTGCCCGTCCCGCCATTTAATAACAGAAAAGGGAGAAATTCTTTTTAATTTCTCCCTTTTCTTGGTGGAACCAGTTCAAAACTGACAGTTAATTAAGCTTTAGCCAAGTTTTCAGCAGCAAAGTCCCAGTTAACCACTTTATCTAAGAAATTTTTTATGAACGCTGGACGGGCGTTTCTATAGTCAATGTAGTAGGCGTGTTCCCAAACATCCAAGGTCAGAAGTGCTTTCTGTCCATAAGCTAGAGGGTTTTCTGCATTTGGTGTCTTAATTACCTTCAGCGTACCACCATCATCAATCAACCAAGACCATCCGCTGCCAAACTGAGTTGCCGCTGCATTAGAGAATTCTTCCTTGAATTTGTCGAAGCTACCGAAGTCTTTATCAATCTTGGCTGCGAGATCACCAGTGGGTGCGCCGCCACCTGCTGGTTTCAAGGAATTCCAGAAGAAGGTGTGGTTCCAAACTTGGGCGCTATTGTTGAAGATTCCTACCTTAGAGGAGTCTTTGAAGGAAGTTTTGATCACTTCTTCTAGAGACTTATCGGCAAGTTCTGTACCTTCAACGAGCTTATTCAGGTTGTCTACATAAGCTTTGTGATGCTTGCCATGATGATACTCTAAGGTCTCGGCTGATATGCCATAAGGCTCTAAAGCATTCAATTCGTAGGGTAGGGCGGGCAGTGTAAATGTCATTTTATGAAATCCTCTCTTTACCGGTTTCCAGTTGAAAGCTATTGCAGAAACTTAGGCAATTAGCAGCTTTTGTTTTTGACAGTTTTATATGTTTCATGATGAAACATAAAACTTAACATCGTCATTCTACTACCAAAGTGAAGAGAAAGTGAAGATGAAAACAAAGTACTTTTGTGATAAGTCAAATCGCTATGAATTAATGACTATAAATAAAAATGGCTAATATTCTATAGCCAGAAACCGATATTTAATTAGCATTTAGCAATTAAAGCTTTCATACTTCTATCTTTAGTAGGATTAATTACGATGTCATAAATCAGTCTGAAGCGAGATGATTTAGTACTTAAAGAAAGCTAATATATAAAATACTAGACTAAATTTTAAAATTATTTATTTTGCATCTAAACTGTTTCTGGTAGGTAGAGTTTTGAGGATGGTAAGTGGATAATTACTCACCCACCACCCTTTTGAACTGAAAAACTAACCGCAAATAGTGATCATTACTACTGAGATAAACGCTGCTGGTAGTAGTTCACAATTTGTGCTGTGACTTCAGAAATATTCAGACCATCGGTTTGAACTTCAACCGCATCTGCTGCTTTTTGCAAAGGGGAAACTTTGCGTGTACTATCTTTCCAATCGCGTTCAGCAATGTCCCGCTCCAGCTGATCTAAACTGATTTCGGGTTGACCTTGTTTGTTAAAGTCTTCTTGGCGGCGACGGGCGCGTTCACTCACAGAAGCGGTTAAGAAGATTTTCACTTCGGCATCGGGGAATACATGAGTGCCGATGTCCCGCCCTTCAGCCACTAAACCACCTCTTTTACCCCAGTTTTGCTGCTGTTTAACCAGTGCTTGACGGACAGCGCTTTGTGCAGCGATCGCAGATACTTGAGATGTTACCTCAATCGTGCGAATTGCCTGGGTAACATCGATACCATCAATCCAAACCTGCACCGACGATTGTAAATCCTGGGTAGGGGTAAGTTCAATTTTACACTGGTTAGTTAATTCAGCGATCGCACACTCATCATCAACGGCAATCCCCTTTTGCAGAACTAACCAAGTTACAGCACGGTACATCGCTCCTGTATCTAAATACACTAGATTTAGATTTGCTGCCACTTGACGCGCCACTGTGGATTTTCCAGCCCCAGCTGGGCCATCAATGGCGATAATGGGTTGACGATCGCGCAATATAATATTGTCAATCAAACGTGTAGACTCAAGACGAGCTGCGATC
Source organism: uncultured Nostoc sp. (assembly GCF_964245445.1). Taxonomy (GTDB): domain Bacteria; phylum Cyanobacteriota; class Cyanobacteriia; order Cyanobacteriales; family Nostocaceae; genus Nostoc. The sequence continues at coordinate 1,067 of NZ_CAXTNE010000383.1, read as the reverse complement.
GCCAACATTCCTTCCTCCTGAACTTTTTCTAAAGACATTAACGTAGTCGGTTCAACCAATTCAATATATTCCACTAAAATCGTGCTGACTATAGCCACTTCTTGCTGGACTAGTGCTATCAACTTGTTACTATTGCGATCGCCTGCAAGGAAAGCAGCTTCAGCTCGTCGCAAGCCACGATATAATGCCGCCGCTTGCTCTTTTGCCGTTGCAGTCAAATATTGATTACGAGAACTGAAGGCAAGACCCGAAGCTTCCCGCACTATTGGACAACCAACAATTTCTACTGGCAAATTTAAGTCAGCTACTAAGCGTTTAATAATTGCCAGTTGCTGACCATCCTTTTGACCAAAGTAGGCACGGTCAGGCTGTACCAAGTTGAAAAGTTTGGTCACAATCGTAGCGACACCCTGAAAGTGACCTTGCCGAGAACGACCACACAAGCCTGTTATCATAGCAAATGGGGGGATAACTTGTGTAACCTTTGATTCTTGTATACTCTTCTGGGGAACTGCCATCTCTTCCGGAGTTGGTGCAAAAATGGCATCTACCCCAGCTTGTTCGCAAAGTTGTTGGTCTCGCTCTAAAGTGCGAGGGTAGCGTTGATAATCCTCGTTGGGAGCAAATTGCAGGGGATTGATGAAAATACTAACAATCACCGTAGAATTTTCTTGCCGCGCCCGTTGAATTAAGCTTAAATGACCTTGATGCAAATTTCCCATCGTTGGCACCAGACCGACTGCGGTCTGATACCAGCCAGTCATCTCATCTAGTTTTAGATCCTCAGTAACCGCAATTAGCTTGTTTTCTGAGCAGCGTTTAGTTAAATAGCAGCGTAAAGCTGCGACTGTTGTCAGCAGGCGCACAAAAATACCCCTAGTTCTTATCGATCCCTCCCCCGTTAGTTTATATCTGAAAGAGAGGGAAGAGATGATTGAACTAGGAGAATTGTTATGGGGAGTGGGGAGTCAGCCCCTTTAGGGAAGTCAAAAGTCAAAAGTCAAAAGTCATGCAATTTTGGATTTTAGATTTTTTCTTCAATCCCTTCGGGTTCAGCAGTCGCTCAT
>NZ_CAXTNE010000382.1:0-5833 GCF_964245445.1 uncultured Nostoc sp. | reverse complement strand
CGCTACTATCCACATCTGGATTCACAAAATATTATTAGTGGGATAGGTTCATGAATCAGGTGTTTATGAATCTGTTGACAAATGCGATCGATGCTCTAGAAGAGGGAGTGGGGGAAGAAGCACTCCCTACTCCCTACTCCCTACTCACTACTCCCCAGATTCGTATTCGCACCCTGATCCAAGAAGGCCATGTAATCATTGGCATTGCCGACAATGGCGCAGGTATGACTGAGGAAGTACGCAAACGCGTATTTGACCCCTTCTTTACTACGAAACCCGTCGGTAGAGGCACAGGCATGGGGTTATCAATTAGTTACCAAATTATTGTAAAAAAACATGGCGGGCAAATCCAGTGTATTTCAACACCAGGAGAAGGTGCCGAGTTTGCGATCATGATTCCATTCAAGCAGCAACTCGATTCGTAAATATTATGCAATTTTAATCAAAATTTAATTGAATGTTAACCTATTAGTTGTTAACTAAGATTAATTCACTTTTTGCTGCAACATTTGAACCCCCCCAACAACCTGAAAGTTACAGGAATTGGGGGATTATTTCTTCTAATACAGGGAAGTAGGACTAGAAATGTTGCAGTTAAATCGTTTAAAAACATTGTAATGGTAGTATTATTTTTGCGTAGATGTAGCCCCAATACCATTTGGTTCAGGATATTTCTTGGTTGAAGCAGTTCGGGAAGAGAAGCAGGGGGAGAGAAGAATTATGATACAACCCCAAAGTGAAAATAGTATCACCTACACACGCGTTATCCACCTAAGTCATGTAATTGACATAGATATTCCCCAATGGTCTGGAGATCCCACAGTAGAATTTGAAACTGTGGCTGAACTGAATAATGATGGCTATTATCTCCGGCGTTTCTCTTTGGGAGAACATAGCGCTACCCATATCAACGCCCCTAACAGTTTTCATAGTTCAGCTGTGGGAATTGACCAATACCCAGCCCAGTCTTTGGTTGTACCTGCGGTGGTCATAGATATTTGCCAAGCCACAGCAGTTAATCCTGATTATGCCCTGACTATTGCTGATGTTCTGGCTTGGGAAGAACAATACGGTGAAATTTCTGGTGGTTGCATAGTTATACTGAATACTGGTTGGCAAAAAAAGTGGTTTGATAAAAGTGCATTCCTAAATCATGATGCTCAAGGAATTGCCCACTTTCCAGGGTTTGGCAGCGATGCGACTCAATTATTACTGGATGAACGGCAAGTCGCTGGGGTAGGAATTGATACTCATGGTGTAGACCCCGGACAGGATAATACTTTTGCGATTAACCGCTTAGTTTTAGAGCAACCGCGCATTGTATTAGAGAATCTCACTAATTTGGATCAATTGCCACCGAAAGGTACTACTCTAGCGATCGGCATTCTCAGGTTGCGTGGTGGTTCTGGTTCTCCTGTCGGGGTGTTGGCGTTCGTGCCTTAATTTTTATATCGATATTTGCTTCTTACCCCAATTTCTTAAACTTGAGGATAACCTAGAAAGCAAACAAACTTAGTACACAAGTTCCAGTGGATCATCAGCCGGAGATTTTCAAGATGACAACTCCCCTATCTTGCCGCAATTATATAGACGGTCAATGGTTGAGTGCTGTAGGGGAAGCAACTTTAGAAAGTCGCAACCCTGCTGACAAAACCGAAGTGGTTGCCACATTTCCCCGATCGCAAGTTAAGGATGTAGATACAGCAGTAGCCGCCGCCCGTAAAGCCTACTACAGTTGGCGCAAAGTCCCGGCCCCAGCTAGGGCAGAATACATCTTTCGCGTTGGGGAAATATTACTCCAGCATAAAGAAGAACTTGCCCAGTTAATCAGTCGAGAAATGGGTAAACCCTTGACAGAAGCTAGGGGAGATGTGCAAGAAGGTATTGACTGCGCCTTTTACACTGCTGGCGAAGGACGGCGACTATTTGGGCAAACCACACCATCGGAAATGTCCAATAAATTCGCTATGACTGTGCGGATGCCCATAGGAGTTTGTGCCTTAATTACTCCCTGGAATTTCCCTGTGGCAATTCCTTGCTGGAAAGCTATGCCAGCTTTAGTGTGTGGAAATACAGTTATCCTCAAACCTGCCGAAGATACCTCCGCCTGTGCAACTAAATTGATTGAAATTTTCCAACAAGCAGGTTTACCACCAGGAGTAATTAACTTGGTGCATGGTGTGGGAGAAGAGGTGGGGAAAGCTTTAGTTGAGCATTCCAATGTTGATTTGGTATCGTTTACCGGTTCTTCAGAAACGGGTGCTTTTGTTGGCGCTACTTGCGGACGCACTCATAAGCGTGTCTGTTTGGAAATGGGTGGTAAAAATGCCCAAGTGGTAATGGAAGATGCCGATTTGGAACTTGCTTTAGATGGTGCAGTATGGGGAGCATTTGGAACAACCGGTCAACGGTGTACGGCTACCAGTCGCCTGATTTTGCATCGTGATATCAAAGAAAAATTTACCACCATGCTCTATGAGCGTACCAGTAAGTTACGCTTGGGTGCTGGCACTGACCATAATACAGATATTGGGCCGATTGTCAATGAAAAGCAACTCCAACAGGTGAGCAAGTATTTGGATATCGCGCGTGAGGAAGGAGCAAAGGTTTTAATTGGTGGAGAAATTGCCAGTGAAGGTTCATTGAAAAACGGTTACTTCTTTCAACCAACTATTTTGGATGATGTAACTCCTGATATGCGCGTCGCCCGTGAAGAGATATTTGGCCCAGTGGTGGCATTGATTGAAGTTAGTTCTTTTGAGGAAGCGATCGCAATTCTCAACGATAGCAATTACGGTCTTTCTTCTTCAGTTTACACCCGCGATATCAACCGGGCTTTCACTGCTATGCGCGATATCGAAGCAGGTATCACCTATATTAACGGCCCTACTATCGGCGCAGAGGTACACTTGCCCTTTGGCGGTGTGAAACAAACCGGTAACGGACACCGCGAAGCTGGAACTACTGCAATGGATGTTTTCACAGAATGGAAAAGTGTTTATGTTGACTTTTCTGGAAGTTTACAACGCGCTCAGATAGATAACCGCAGTTAATTACATGCTCTATTAACATCCCGACTGCAAAACTTTCGCAAGTCTTACAACACGCTGCGCGATCGCTCAGTTTCACAAAAATTTGTGTCACTTTCAGCAAAGAATAATCTGTAATACCAATTCACGAAAACCTTAATACATATATATAGATTTATCATAGGGGCATGGTAATGCCATGCCTTTACCAACGTATTTGTATTATCACAGCGAAATCGTATAACCCTTATTAATAGGAACTTTCGCAACAAGAAAATCTAAATGACACGCATCGGAATGCGAAATTTGTAGTATCCCCTTGACACCATGTAATTTTTGTATTACATTTGTAATGTCAAGAAAAAAGCCTCCTCAAAAGGCAAAACTAAAACCTCTCGGAACCTTGAAGATTACATAGATGCTAGTTTTTGGGGATTAGTTTAGCAACTTCCTTCGGCAGTACCCAGTTTTGGGGCCGCGATTGGTGTTCGACTGCTCCGAAACCAATAAACGGACGGTTGCAGAATTCGGGTACCCTTCGGGAAGGCAAAGCCTACAATTCCCGACGGTTCCACTAGACTCTACTTCGGTTGAAGTTGTGTAGATGCTGACTCAATAAGTTGAGTTACATCGCTTGAATAAGAGCATCACAATTATGCTCCTCTTGGGTCTGTAGCTCTAATGGTAGAGTTCCCGGATATCACTTGTGCCCTAACAGAAAAAGCTTACATACTTGCTCAATGGTAGAGCGATCGTCTCTAAAACGATAAGTGCAGGTTCAATTCCTGCGTGTGTCACCACGCCCAGCTTTTTCGACTCGCACGAGGTGTGAGTGTACCTCTCACAGGGAGGGTATCGGTTCAATCCCGATCAGATCCACTAATATCAATTCGTAATTACAACAAGAGGTGATTGCAATGGTTCATATTCGATTTGAAGGACGTTCTGTTGATCTCCCAGAAACACAATTGGGAATTGCAGCAGGGATGAATGATGTGGCAGTGAAAGAGCGCGTTGCTCGGCATTTAGATGTGAATAGCGATCGCCTTTCTGCTTACGTAATCGATCGCCGTCCTAGTGGCGATTTGATCGTCCGCCCTGAAGCTGTCTATGGTTAAATTTCCGAGTCATTCGTGCCCTAACAGAAGAAGCATACATACACATTCATAACGGCCCTAAGGTAGCAAAGTTCGAGCAATTGAATAAGCGAAGTATGATTTCTAAGTCTCTCGCAGATTTAGCGTGCGTGCCCACTGCCAATATTTGGTATAGCGACCGTAGCTGTAAAAAGCTTTTTGAACTTGTACGGAATGATTTAAGACTTAATTCCGCGCCCTAACTTGTAAAGCCTACACACACTCCGGCAACGGAATGCAGGTTCAAATCCTGTCGCTCCCTTTGATGGGAGCGTAGCCAAATTGGTATAGGTAATTGTGAAAACTGCTTTGCTAACTTGTGCGGAATTCCAATTATTTAAATCGGATTTATCTATAACCTTTACTCAATACGGAGGTGAGTTCAATGATGTTAGCTAACTCATGTTTAATAACAACTCAATTAGTACAACTGCATTTAAACAACGTGAGATATGAGCGAACATCGTTTGAGCGAGATTGTGATTGAGCGTCCTCGCGGTGGGTGGAGAATTAGCCTCAAAAAGGTGACTGGCTTTAAGAAGCAATTATACAAAATCACCCAGGATGCAATTCAGGATGGATTGTTGAATCCCTACCTGATTAAACCAATAAATAAATCTAAGTATCTTTCAGACCATCTCGGCCCCTTGCGTCGGTTTTTGCGCTCAAAAGTCGGACAGCCTTGGAATGACGTTTACAGGGAACTATGTCAACGATTAGATCCCAACACAATGGCAGGACAGCATGTTATCGATCATGTGTGGGACTACGTTGAACGGTATGTGGAAATAATTGATGGTGGTTTCTATAGCAAGCCTTATCGAGGATATCGAATTCAGCTAGATACAAACCATCGCGATCGCTTCTATATCCATCCTGAAACTGGAATTCTTTGTGCAGTCAAGAAAGTGCCTCGAAAGCAGAAGCTAAAGCAGGAACAAACTGATATTGTCATCATTGATAATTATCATCAATACCAGAAGCTAAACGAGATTTGGTATTTAATTACCTTTGAAGATTTTCCACCGCCACCAACTGATTATGTGACAGATGTTGTCAAAGGTATTATTCATCGTTCTGCCGCAATGTATAGAGGTCGAATAATTTACGCTGTCAGGAAGCAGCAGTGTAACAAGAAAGAAATTCGATTTATTTTAAATCAACTTTCTCGGAATTAAAATTTTCACTTCGTGCCCTAACCGTAAAAGCTTACATACTAGCCAAATTGGAATAGGCACTTGACTCTAGATCAAGCAACTACGGGTTCAAATCCCGTGTGTGAATCAACAGCTTTTTCGACTTGCACGAGGTGATCTTATTTCATTAATGATTGATGACAACTTCTCTTTCGGTCTTTTCTTCGTGTCCTTCTCTACAAGACGCTTCGCGTAGCTTGCTTCTTTGGAGGAGTACGTGGTTCGTTTAAAAATAAAAACTTACAACTAAAATTAGGACTGCTATAGCCATTTTATTTTAGTTGCGAAAATTACTTTTTTTAAACGAACCGCATAGACGCAAAGCGGCTTCCCGCAGGGTAGGACGCGAAGGTGAAGAAAAAAGACAGAGAATTTCACATACTAATTAAGTCTGCTATATAGAAATTTGAATTTATCGGCAGTTGTTGCCGCGCCCCGATCGCAGAAGCTTACATAACTCTGCACAAGTTAT
>NZ_CAXTNE010000381.1:0-5854 GCF_964245445.1 uncultured Nostoc sp. | reverse complement strand
AATTGACTTTGACAAAGAGTTAAGCCTTAACTTCCGAGTTCAAAGGCTCAACTTCCGAGTTAAAAGGCTCAACTTCCGAGTTCAAAGGCTCAACTTTCGAGTTCAAAGGCTCATAAACCGCGTCTATACAGGCAAAACCCACCTTTGTGGGTTATAAAATTCTTTTCAACAGATATTTATGCAAACAAAATTAATTACATCTGCAAGCCCAGACTGAGTTTTTAAATTAGTAAAAATAAAAGGTTTATCGCCGCGCATTTTTTTAGCATCTCGTTCCATCACACTTAAATCTGCACCGACATAGGGCGCTAGATCAGTTTTGTTAATCACCAACAAATCAGATTTAGTAATACCGGGGCCACCCTTGCGGGGAATTTTATCACCAGCCGCAACATCGATAACGTAAATCGTTAAATCCACCAATTCTGGACTAAAGGTAGCAGCTAAATTATCACCGCCACTTTCCAAAAATACCAAATCCAAATCGATAAAACGTTCTTCTAATTGTTCAATTGCCGCCAAATTCATCGAAGCATCTTCGCGGATAGCAGTATGGGGACAACCACCAGTCTCTACACCCAAAATGCGATCGCTTGCCAATGCCTGAGAACGCACTAAAAACTGAGCATCCTCCTGAGTATAAATATCATTCGTCACTACCGCAATCTGATATTGCTCACGCAATCCCTTGCACAAAGCATCCACTAAAGCCGTCTTCCCCGAACCCACTGGCCCAGCAACCCCTACTCGAAATGCATTCATTGTTATTTGTCCTTTGTCATTTGTCAGTTGTCCTTTGTCTGTTGGTACATGGTTATTAGTTCTTAGTTTTTGACCAATGACCAATGACTAATGACCAATGACTAACTCCTAAATAACCTTGTATACTGCGTTTCATGCTGCATACTTGCCAGCGACAAACCCCAACTACAACAGGCGAGTTCATCATCCTCCAATGCGAGAATTTCTAACGCCGCAACGTTAAATAATGGTTGTAAATCTAGTAATAACTGCTGTCCTGCTGTTTGTCCAAGGGGGATAAGTTTTACACCCGCAGTAATCAAATTACTTGCCCAACTATGCAGATATCCAAGTAATGCGGCTTGGATACTGATTTGCCAATGGGCAATTGCAATACCAAAAGCGATCGCATAATTGCAAGGATTACCTACAGCATTGGCAATAGGTATAATCTGCGGTTCTAGTTTACCAAGTAATTGGATGAGCGATCGCCCCATCTGCCAACTAGAGGCACGTAACTCTTCTGTTTCCCTAGCAGCCGATAACCACAGATTCCAACGGCATAACGATTCAATATCACCCATTTTTGTAGCTTGCTGCGATCGTACCATCACCGCCGCCTCTAACCGAATTGCCCCGTATAGCAACTCTGCTTTTAACCAATCTCTGAGATGTGTGTGGTTAGCGATCGTACCATTTTCTACCAGCATTTCCAAACCTTCAGAATAACTATATGCTCCCACAGGCAAAGCGGGACTAGCCAACTGTAAAATACTCAAAAGATGACTATCAGTGAGCATGATAGTGTTGTCCATAAGCTCCCAATTCTGGCTGAAACGGTAAAATTCCCTCTTTAACTTCTAATCCCAGTTGTTCCAACATCGTGCGTAAAACCGAATCTGAAGACAAGCGTAAATAAGTTGGGGTAATTTCTACAGGGACATGGCGATTTCCCAAATGGTATGCTGCCCGTAATAATAAAAGTGGTGTTTGGGCAAAGGCAGTTAGCACTAGTTCTGGTTTAGCAGTAATTCTGATTAAACTGCTATAAGTTTCTTCTTGCAGAATATCGCCATCATGTAAGACAGTTCCTCTGGGTAAATGTAAAAACACAATACCATCTTCCGTTTCAAAGCGATGACGACTGCGGGTGCGTTCTTCTGCTGTTAACGCCAGAGTAAAAGTAACTGCGGCATCGTAATTAGGTGGTTTAAGTTGGGTAAATGTCAGCATACAGAGTTTTGCCTGAACTTCCGCTTTTAATTATGGTTGTAATTTAAACCTCATAGTTGCCTTGCCCGAAGAAAAGATAAAATTAAACAAATAAAGGCAACGAGCCAAACGGGGACAATTATGAACCAAGCCGTTGAGGGAGTACGCTGGACAATTCACGATTTAGAGGTTCTACCCGAAAATGAGTGGACGCGCTATGAAATTATTAATGGAGAACTCTTTGTGACTCGCACTCCTCATCGCCGTCATCAACAAGTTTGTGGCAAAATATTTCGACAACTCGATGTTTGGTCAGATTCGAGTGGTTTAGGAGAAACAATTGTGGCTCCAGGGGTGCTTTTTTCGCAAGCAGATAGCGTTATACCAGATGTAGTTTGGGTAAGTCGAGAACGACTGGCGCAAATTGAAGATGAAGCGGGACATTTGACAGGCGCACCAGAGTTAGTAATAGAGGTTTTATCCCCTGGTAAACAAAACGAATTTCGAGATAAAGAAGCAAAACTGAAACTATATTCAGTTCAAGGCGTGCGTGAGTATTGGATTGTTGATCGCTTTATTAAAAAAGTCGAAGTTTATCGGCGAGAAAAAGCACAGTTGGTTTTAGTTGCTACTTTGTTAGGTAATGATGAGATAACATCGCCACTTTTACCCGGATTTTGTTGTTCTATTAATTACTTTTTTCCTGAATAATAACAAACTCGATAAGGTTTATGAAAACCTAATCGCTAGATATAGATGCAAATATTGATTCCAAACATAATATTAATCATAATTTTGACAAAAAGTGCCTACTTTTTTTAGCAGCCCTTTAAATAACATTATTTGGGCATTAATTTGAACAGATTTATGCAAACAAAAAAGGAGAGTATTGCTACTCTCCTAACGTAATATGAGGGAAAATTTTCAGCTTAGTGATTAAAATGGGCGTGTCGTTCACGCAATTCACGAGCGCGTCGTTCACGCAATTCATGAGCGCGTCGTTCACGGGCTTGACGTTCACGCAATTCACGAGCGCGTTGTTCTCGGACTTGACGTTCGTGTTGGACTTTATTGTTATTAAAAGCTACAGTATTACTACGATTAAAATGCTCATGCTCAGATTTAAATTCAGCAGCATTAGCATTTTGAGAAAGAGCAGCAATTGAAGCAGCTGCTAATAAGCCTCCAAGAAGAATAGATTTAAAGCGGTTCATATATCCTTTAATCTCCGTTGCATTGCTTGATTTGTATATTCTCAATCTAATCGGAATAATCAGGCACACGCCTGTATCTAACGTCACGTTTAAATAGTTACTTTAGTCACTAATACTAAGATTTATATTTGATTTTTTAAATCGGATAATGGTAGAAACCTTCCCTGACATAGGTTATACCCCAGTATACCTAGCAAAACTCAAGTCGGATTCCTATTAAACTTGACAAATTATTAGTCAGCTAATAGGTAATGTAAACCAAAATGTTGCCCCTGCATCCAATTTACTTTTTACACCAATTTCGCCGCCATGAGCATTGACAATTTGCTTAGATAAATACAAGCCCAATCCCAAACTTACAGAATTGCGGATACTTGCACCCCGAAAGTAAAGCTCAAAAAGCCGATCGCTTTGTTGTTGACTAATTCCCACGCCGTTATCACTAACAGTACAATAAATCATTTCGCCTTCACGGGTAGCGTTAATTGTCAATAGCAATCCAGGGGCATTATGTTTCAGAGCATTAACAATTAAGTTAGAAAAAACTCGCCATAGTTGCGTGGGATCTGCATTCACTAATGGCAAATCTGCGGATACCAGATTTGTCAGCTTGGCCTGATTTTGCTCTAGCAATGGCTCTAAATCTACGATCGCAGCTTCGATAACTGTCAGTAATTGTACGGCTTGGCGCTGCAAAATAACACCTTCCACCTCGCCGACATGAGCTTCCATCAACGAATTAATTAAATTAAGTTGGCGATCGCTACTTTGAATCATCCGCTCTAAAATTGAGCGTGAAATCGAAATATTCTCCTCTGGACGTGCAAGCAAATTTTTCAGCACCATTAAAGTACCCAACACTGGGTTACGTAAGTCGTGGGAAACTGCATGGAAAAATACTCGTAGTTCTTCTTCAGTTTGTTTGCGTTGGGTAATATCTTCAATCAAACCTTCGTAGTAAAGCAATTTAAGATGTTCGTCACGCACTGCGTAGGCTTTTTCCGAAATCCAGACAATACTTCCGTCTCGGCGATAAATTTGGGACTCAAACTCGGAAACGCTGCCATACTTTTCCATCAGGCGGACAAATTCTGCGCGGCGGTTTGGATCAACGTACAATTGTTCAATAACAGTAGAATTTGCTGTCACTTCCTCCGCTAAAGAGTAGCCATAAATGCGTGCTAAAGCCGGATTTGCTGTAATGTAACGTCCATCGGGACTGCTTTGAAAAATCCCTTCAACGGCGTTTTCAAAAATGCTGCGATATTTAGCTTCTGCAACCTTGAGTTTTTGGTAGGCAGATTCCAGTTCTTTATGGGCGTAAAACTCAGAACGTTGCAGGCGATCGTACAGATAAACACCGATGTCACATATAGCACAAAACCAAAAAATGTATAAAATGAACGTTACATTATATATTTCTGGATGGTCGAGGATTGGTGTTTTTAGCCCAAGTGCGGTATTCACACCAAAATAGTAAATTAGTACGCTCACTTGAGTCAGCAAGTGAAGAATCCAGCAGACAGGCATCAACACAGCTTGGCTCAAGAACAACAGCGACCAGCCGATGGTATCAGGTAGCGCGAAACCTCGGATGGTTGCAAACAACTGTGATGCTAGACTAATTGACCAAGAAGACCCCAAAAATAATAAATCTGGACGATGACGACCTAACTTAGTTTTATGTAAAGCAAGGCAGATTAGTATATTCAGCAACATTGCAATATTTATTACAAGGCGCTCAGTTTTAAGTACTCCTGGCAGCTGCTGCAACTCTGCAAAAGGAAAAAACAAGCCGTAAATGTCTCGCAAAGTAAAAGACAACAGACACATCAGCGCCAGCCATAACCATAAACGCAATCTCTGCCACAAAAAACGGTTACGCCAATCTCTGTAAAGAGTAGTGGTTTCATCTCTTGTTGGTGCAGAAAAGCTTTGTCTGCACCACCTTTGCACTGTTGTAAACAAAGTATCCATTAGCATCCGAGCAACTTTGCCCATACCTTGAGGGTGTTTCCCTAACTCAACATTGCCATAAATAACACCCTCTCATTTTTTGGTAATTTATGGGCGATTTGTTGCAGATGTTGCTAAAGGTAGTGTAAACCAGAAAGTTAACCCGCGCTTGCGGTTACTAATAACACCGATTTCGCCGCCATGTGCTTTAATAACTTTCCGACAAAGATACGTTTTTAAGCCAATGCTTGTGGAACAACAATCTTGGGGATCGCGGACATGCAGATCGAAAAGGCGATCGCACTCTAGTTTACTCATTACCACACCGTCATCTTGAATCTGAGTGCGAATCATTTTGCCCTCAACGCTGGCACTCAAAATAAAATTTAATCCTGGTGGATTATTTTGCAAGCTATGTGTTACCAAATGTGCCAAAACTTTCTCTAACCGAGTTGCATCTGCCATCACTAACGGTAAATCTGTGGGAACCAAGTTCTTCAGAGTCGCTTGATTTTGTGCCAGTGTGGGTTCCAACTGGGTGAAAATTGCTCCCAGTAGGGTGTTAAAATCCACAGGTTCGGGTTTGATGTCAATACCCTTTTTTTCATAAGAATTAATTTCTAGCAATGAGTTAATCATCGTCAGTTGGCGATCGTTGCCTTGAATCATTCGCTCGATTATCGAGCGAGATACTGGAATTGGGGATTGGGAGGAGGCAGAGGGGCAGGGTG
>NZ_CAXTNE010000380.1:0-5871 GCF_964245445.1 uncultured Nostoc sp. | reverse complement strand
CTCCCTTGATAGTGACTAATTACTCCCCTACCTCATATTTCTGTAACAATCTTTTGGTCTTACTTATTTATTATTGCTGGGAGAATAAAAACTGGGATGCACCCGATGCAAAACTTGAGATCCTTTACTTCTGGCCTAATTTTAAGGAATTGATCAATGGCGCGTCTAGCCCTGCTGAGTGTATCTAACAAAACTGGTTTAATTGACCTAGCCTGTAGCTTGGTTGAAGAATTTCACTTTGGGCTAAGTAATTTTTAAAGGTACATTAACTATTTGTTATCTGCTTCATCTTCAAGCAAAATGGTATTCAGAAGATTCAATTCACTGGATGCCATAAAGTAGCGATCGCTAAAAACTGTTTCTAGTTGTGTAAAAATTCGTCTACCTGCCACAGCTACCCAAGGAAATGTGCGATAATGAGGTACTACAGGCATGATTAAGCCTTGAGGAGTTAGAGAACGTCCTAGCGCACTTCTCCAAGCTTGCGGATCTTGTAATACCTGTTGGCGCATATCATCTTCTAATTGTTCATCCCAGAAATGAGGATAGTCTAGAGGTAAGCCAATAACTATGTTTTTAGTTTTTAATGCTTGACGTGTGGAAGATTCAATCACAAATCCCTCTTGTTCTCGACTCAATAGTTTATACAGTTCGTTGGCAGGACGTTTGAGTTTTGAGGGAAATTTGAACTTTTTGCTTTCGGCAATTTCTTTTAGTAATCCTAAAAGACGACTACTATTTTGTTTAATATCAGCTTTCCATGCTTCAAAGCTAAATATTTCTTCAGTTTGGCGATCGCTCCAGTCCTCGATCCAGAAAGGGCCTATACAAGTTAGATTATCTGGTATGTGTAGCGTATCGTTATCTAAAGTTGGTAATAATCGGCTCGAAATCCTAGAAACAGTTTTGACCAAAGCTTGTAAAGTTTGATAATTTGCATACGACTTAGCATTTCTCTCTAATGATTGACCTCTCAAGTCAAAATGTTTAAAGATGTTTGCAGTTAACTGCTCCGCCTTTTTTACAATTGCTTTGGCTTCTTGAGGATGACTATCGCTGATAAAAATTTTGGCTTCACGCAAGAAATCTAAGACATCATCAGACATTAAACGTAGCAATTCTTCATCGCCAACAGAGCCAACGGGGACAAATGCAATTCGGTTTTTATTAAGTCCTGCATCACCTTTAATGCGGGTATGAATTGTAGAACGCAACATTACCAGCAAAGTCAATAAATCGCTGGACTGACGCAGCCATAGTCTTTTAGGATCAATATCCTCTCTTTCAATTATGAAATCATTGATGAGCATAACTAAGCGTCTTGCTTTGTTATCTCCAGAAACTTCCATTCCGGTTTCTGAATCTGTATACATTCCTCGACCACGGTAAATTAATTGCGCGACTTCCATTAAAGCAGCTTCAATATTAAATCGGGGAATTGCAGCTATAATCCAATCTGTTTTCGGGAAAGAAACACCTCTTGCGCCTGAAGAAGTCATGAGGAAAACTCGAACTTCATCTCGTCGTGGCGGCTTTACTAATTTCAATCGCTGATCAGGTGATACACTTTGATCCAAAACCTCTACCTGTCCCCTGTTTAGAAGAGCTTCTTTACCAGTGGTTAATTTTTCCTGCAACTGACGTAGAAAAGCTTTATCCTGAGCAAAGAAAATTAACTGCTCTGCTCCCTGTTGTAACCCAGCCTTGATTTCTAAGTAGGCATTTGTTAGCGATTCCTCTTCTGATTTTTCTCGAATTGCTTGTCTAATTGTCTGCTCTGTGCCGTCACTGTTTTGACCTGGTTTAATGGGCGACAGCCTAATACTGTAATCAATACTGAGTTTACTGGCGGGATAGCTATTTGTCATGACATGTAGCGTTGGGTGTTTTTTGGGGCCAATTTTTGTATGAGTGCCTGTCACCCGAAACGGTGCTTCACCTCGACTCTGACTTATTAGAACTTTATCAGGAGCGCGATCGCCTGAGTTCAAAAAGCTATCCAACACAACTTCATTGCTGAGTGAGGCATCAGCAAGAATCAGCACAATTTTAAATGGAGATTGATTTGTATCAAACGGTTTAATAAATTGCTGTTCCAACCATTCTGCTAACTTACGGACAAAGGGCGCACCTGCACCATCACCAGCGAGTTCATCTACCATGACAACTATAGTGGGAATCCGCGCTGCAAATTCTGAACGTTCCTTTTTTCCTGCCTTAGTATCAGCTTTTTTTGCAAATAAGTTGTTGAAGGCATTAACTGTGGTTGATTGATCGTTAAGCGTCCGATAACCTTGGATAGCAGCAGTCATCACCAGTTGATTAACCTTGGGATTGGCTTCGAGCAATTTTCGGGCTGACTTTGCTATGGTACCCAATACACCAGGACTGTAAAGCGATTCTACGCTATAATCCCTTTCGTTAAGACGGCGTTTAAACCGAGTCGAGCCGACTATATTGCAATCAATGTCATGTTCTTGTTCTGGATTGAGAAAGAATATATTGCTATCAGGAAGTGTGAGTTTTTCAATACCATCGACAACAACGGCACTATCAATCAAGCGAGGTGGAAAGTTGTTTTGCTGAACCTGTTGTTTATACCATTCGGGAGCTGCAACAATCAAATTTTTATTACTGGTGATGGTTAATATCCCAGTGGGACGATTGTTGTCTCTAGCAAGTTTGTCGGTGACATCCCGATTAATTACAACTCGCGGACTGAGATACAAAAATAAGAAACCTTGAGTCTGCTGTTTGAGAAATTTCATCACAGCAGTGGTTTTACCAATACCCGGATTCCCTTCTAAAGCTAGGACGTTAATTTTACCGACTTGAGCAGCAGTTATACCAGCAAATACTGCTGCCTCGTGTACTTGTCGCAGAGGAATTGTTGCCTTATCGGGATTGATTTCATTGATACAATCGGCAATTCGTGTAACAGGGTTGCCTCCAAAGAACTCAAGTAATGCGTCGTTGTCTTCAATAGATGCGATCGCCTCAGCCTTGCTAATTTCACCCATTGGGTTGTAAAAGTCGGTCACATTCTCCTGAAACAAAAAGTGGGAGTATTGACCTAGAGTTGGCTTTTCCCCTAAAGACTTTGCTTGTTCTTTAAAAGCAGAGGGTAGCCCTTTCAAAAGTCTCTTGAAAACTAAACGAATTTCCGCATCTAAATCCATAGGCTCATCATCCTTTGAATGTTTAGCCTGGCAATATGCTTTTCCCAATGATTTCATTAACTTTGAAATACTTCTTCTAAAAATTCTGTAGGTATTAAAGAAGAATTGTAATTTGCAGCTCGATTAATGCGGCGATCGCCATAGGCATGAGCTAATAAAATAATGTGCTGACATCCTTTAGCTCTAAGGTGACGAATTTCTTCTTGAACTAGGCGTTGCGTTTTCAGCTGTTCTGGAGAATCAAGCACATCAGACTGCATCCGTTCTCTCTTGAGTTCATAACCTATAAACGGTTCACTAACGGCTGTAGCAATATAACTTTGAGTGAGAAAAAGATAAGCCTTTTCACTATCATTGGGAAAATTTCCCTCGTTACAGGGACGGCTAGCGTAGGAAATTAAACCAATCTTGGGGGCTGAATGAGAATCTGGGCTACTAACGTAAAGTGGAAACGCACTTAAAAACGCCTTAAAAGTACCAGATTTAATAAAATCTTGCGTTTTTTTGGGTTGTTTCACCAGATTTTCTAGAATAAGTCCCTGCATTCGGATAGGGGTATCTTCACCTAGTATGGCTTCTAAGGTTTGGGCGGCTGCGTAAACGTAAGCATCGCCGCTCTTGTCTTTATCATCATCTAGTTGTTTTCCTGTTTCTTGCAGTCGCAGCATTAAGGTTGTAAAGTCAACCGATGTTTCCTGTTCGCGTTTTTGCAATCGTCTAATAATACGCCACAAACAACAGTAAACTAACACAGCAAAGGCGGTAACTGCGGCTGCATGATACTGCTTATTTTCCTCAGAGTCTCTTGTATTCGCTCGCCGCCTCACAGTTTCAACATCGTATTCCACTATGATTGCGGCTGATAATGCCCACCCAGCAAATTGAGAAGCATTTGTAGATAGCTCATAAGTCCATTGACGATCTTCTCCCCTCTGCCAAGAACGAGGAACCCAACAAACTTGGAGGAGTTTCTGCGGTAATATACGCTTTGCCTGTAATTGACTAAGTGTATCTTTAGTTTTTAAGTCATATTCCGACAGATCGGCAGTAACCTTAACCGAGAAAAGAAGTCCTGATGTTGCTGGTTGCTCACAAATTTCAATATGTTTGAACCATTCAACCTTTTCGCTAGTATTTTCTTGTGACTCTACAAGCAACTTTCTCACACCTAATGTTGCCCCTTCTAGCCGATCCCAATTAATGATGCTGCTTTTTACACAGATGAATTGCTGTGAGGAGCGATTTTGAACTTGAGATACGATTTTCTGGCTCCTGTCACGCAGTACTTTCATCAGGGCCTTGGCAATAAAAATCATTGACTCAGAGCGTTCCTGTAATTCTTCTAAAGTCTGGCGAATCGCTTGCTTTCCCTGCGATTGAAAATTTGCTAGGAGTTGATTCACCGCATCGGTTAGTGATTCTTTGGTTAGCGATTCCGCGTCCTTTTTGGGAACAACGACTGCCAAAAATATAAGTTGAGCTAAACGACGACAAATTTCCCAAGGTTTTTGTAAGGAAGATTGATCATCACTCAGTAAATAATCTCTAATTTGATCGAGTCTTACTTCAAAAGCAGGTTTGCCTAATTCTGGATTTTGCCCATTGACTCGAAAACGATAGCTAACTTCACGATCTACTTGATTTTTAGTCTTTTGCTCGAAAATTTGAGTTTTCCACTCAGGCCAAACAGCTAGACAATAATAAAAGGTCGCTTTGCTAAGTTCATCTGCCAAGTCGAACTCAGCTGCACTACCAAAATGAGCCGTTAAATCAACTGTATAGCCTTCTTCTTGAGCAAATGCAACTAGAATGAGTATTCGATTGACATATTCTGCTAAAAGTTGGTAATCTGGGTCGTTATTTGATCGGGCATTTTCTGCGATCGCCTCCATAATCCGAAAGCTAATTGTTAATCGGACTCGTGACAATGCTTCATCATCTAAAAAGTTCAAAAAACGCTGGATTTGGCTATCGTATCGATTTTTTTCCTCTTCCAAAGTTGCGATCGATGAATCCACATCATCTTCATCGTTGTTACGTTCGTCTTTCAAATATTGCGCTGCAGCACTGCACATTTGCTCAAAATAATCAGTATTTTCAACTCGTTCGCGTGCAGAAATAACTGTCGCCACAGACTTGTTATCCTTAGTATCTCCAGCTTGAAATGATTTCGATGACTAATTCAGGTGCGACAGGACAAGCTTCGTCTAATAGCCAATCAGCAGGAAGACGGTTATGAGAAATATAGGTCAAATCGGCTACAGGCATCCAATCTTGTTGATTTCGTGTTAGTTTAATTGCCCATTCAATTACAACTCGACCCTTTGCTTGTGCCCATGCAGACAATAGTATAAATAAAGCACCAGTAGTCGAGCCATGAAAAAACTTTGGTGACATTTCATTATCTTTATATTTGGGTACAGCTTCACCATTAACAAACTCGTATGTAATATCTCCTTCAGGAAGTGCGAGAAATTCTTCTAGGGTTAGGCGTTGATTAGAAGACTGAACCATAGGTGTTATGTGGGTAAAAGATGCTTACTTTTAGTTTAGGCGATCGCAAATATTAGAGACTAAGCCTACTTAGTCCTTATTTTCAGCATTTTCGACAGTGCTGACTCTGGGGGATGTAAGCATATACAGCATTTTCGAGGTGCATGAGGTACAGTAAGTAATAGTGCATTAAGAACTA
>NZ_CAXTNE010000379.1:0-5877 GCF_964245445.1 uncultured Nostoc sp. | reverse complement strand
CTCCCCAACTATTTCTACATTGGCAACTAGAACCAGCTTTGCAAAATGCCGATTTTGTAATGACTTTGCGCCTGCAAAAGGAACGTATGACGGCTCATTTACTGCCAAGTTTGCGAGAATATCATCAGCTATTTGGCATTACCCGTACAAAGTTACAACTTTGTAAACCTAACGTCAAAGTTTTGCATCCAGGCCCAGTTAACCGTGGTGTTGAAATTAGTTCTGAATTGATGGATGACCCAGAATTTAGTCTCATTCAATCGCAAGTTACCAGTGGTGTCGCCGTTCGTATGGCGCTGTTGTATTTGATAGGAAGCAGTAAGGTCTAAGGAATTTAACTCTCACAGGCAATGACCATCAGGATTTGGCTAGTTGAGCCAACTGTAGGCAAAGTGGTGATTCAAGGTCAGTTTATCATTTGTGCGAAATCTGTTGCGTCATTATCGCCAAAGTGAACAAATTGAAGCGAAACGGCGTGGAAAATACCAAAAGCCAACAATTCAAACCGAGCATCTATCGCTTATCCAATCTCTGGTTGAGGAGAAAAATGATTTGTTGTTGAGATAATTATGCGTAGGCGTAGCCCGCCGCAGGCATCGCTATCAAGAAAGGACAGGGATTAGGGTGAGTATCCCGACAATGCATCGTGCGATAGAAAAATTAATTACGCTGTAAAAAAAAGTCTTTATGTCAGCGAGCAAGATCCGCTCAGAGTGCAAGAGTTAAGACATGACTATCGGCGTTGGTTAGATCAGATTGATGTCAGAAATTTAATATTTGTCGATGAAGCGGGAATAAATTTGTCAATCGCTGCGCGGCTTGTTCGCCAGAGCCGTTGATGGCGAACGAGCCGTGGGTAGTATCCCCAGAAGCAAGAGTGGCAACGTTTCTTTGTCTTTGATTGGCGCTTTGAACATCGATGGACTGATTGCGTCGATGACTGTACCAGGAAGTACAAATACTGAGGTGTTTCTTACTTATGTGACCCAGGTCTTACTGCCTCAGCTATGGAAAGGGGCAATTATAGTCATGGATAACCTCAAGGTTCATCATGCCGAGCGTGTCAGAATTGCCATTGAGTCGGTCGGTGCAAAAGTCTAGTTTTTGCCGCCTTATTCTCCTGATTTATCACCTATTGAGCTTTGTTGGTCGAAACCGAAGCAATTCCTTCGTTCCTGTGAGGCACGTACTTCTGATTCACGATGGCCAAGCGATGGCTCTTGCTGTAAATTACATTACCGAAGATGATGCCTTCAGTTGGTTCAGTCACTGTGGTCTATTTACCTGAAAATTGCTGTAAGTAAGGCAAATCTAATTAGAGCAGAAATGAGTAGTACAAATCTGACTGGTGCAGATTTACGTGGTGCAGTCATGCCTGATGGAACAATTAACGACTCAAAATACAGCAGATTTCAAGTTGCAGATTTTAAATTGGTGAGGCACACAAGCTAAGTCTGTTACCCAGGTATAAAGCGTGTTTTGCTCCTGAATTCTACTGTATATAACGGTTTGCAGTTGTTGCAGTTGAGTCCAATAATATTACTATTAGTCCGATCGGACTAGCTTATAGAAGAATACCTATTCTCATAGAAATTATCTATTACTCCGATCGCATGAGTACAGAAGTCTGTAATCTTGGCACACTAGTATCGTAGAAGTCAAGAATTTAATGACTTTTAGAAGTGTCGGAGGTAAATATGAAAACAATTTTTTTGACGGCAGCAGCCATACTCAGCACGCTATCTTTAGCTGCTCCCCTTTGCGTCAAAGCAGAAAACTCCGCCCCTGTCCGGCGCTTGCTGGAAACTAGAGAATGTTCTGGATGTAATTTAACAGGAGCAAACCTCAAAGGCGCTCACCTAATAGGTGTTGACCTGAGAAATGCAAATTTAAAAGGAGCTAATCTTGAGGGTGCTAACTTAGAAGGTGCTGATTTAACTGGTGCAAATTTGAAGTCTGCTAATCTCACAAAAGCATTCGTCAGTGATACTATTTTAAATAATGCCAATCTCACCAACGTTAATTTGAGCAATTCCCGTTTATATAATAGTGACGTAGATGGCGCTGTTATGGCTAATATTGATTTAAGCGGTGCTGATGTATTTAATACTGCCATTAGCATTGGTGGGGAATACTAATGGTGAATAATAATTTCAAAGTGATGAGTTAAGAGTTAAATTCAACTCCTAACTCTCTACTTTTTAAGTTTTACTCACCAGTAATTGACAGTTCATTAACCCAGATTTTCGGGCAAACTCCCCCTGGCGTTAACTCTGCCTCTTTTTCTACATAAATAATTGACTTCAGGACTTCTAAGAAATCGCCAGCTACAGTTGCTGATTCAATACTCGTCCTCACACCCTTATTAACTAGCCAACCATCAAACGGCAAAGAAAAGGAACCTTGCAAGGCTTTAACTCCAGCATGGAGAGCTTGTAAATCATCGATAAAAATCACATTTTCAGCAGTTTCTAAACTTAACTCTTCTTCAGGAGTTGCTGTTGAAAAAACGTGGTAGAAATTGGGACTAACGCTAACTTTTGCACCAATACTGGCATTACCTGTTGGTTGGGTATTAAACCTTTTGGCAGTGCCTGCACTATGGAGAAAGCTTTTTAAAACACCATTTTCAATCAGCGAAACCTGACGAGTAGGAGTTCCTTCACCATCAAAACTTTCTGCGCCTACGTTAGCTGGGTGAAGTGCATCATCAAAAACTGAAAGCAGAGGAGAAGCAATTTGCTTACCTAAATCATCAGCAGTAGATAAGCTTTGGTTGTCCAAAATACTTTGAGCGTTGAATAAGTTAGAAAAACCACCCAACAGACTTAAGAAAGCTTCCGGTGAAAAAACAACCCGATATTTACCAGTTTTAATTTTTTCATAGTTTAAGTGACTGATAGTTTTATCTGCGGTTTCTTTGATGCAACCATTGATGTCTAAATTATCTAAACTATGGTTGATTCTAAAAGCACCTGCACTGCGAGGTTTTTTTCCTTCTTCCTCAGTTTTGCTGTAAAGATAAACTGATGCCAATGAGTGGGATTCAGTTCTCACTGCACCGTCGCTATTGAGATAAAACCTGTCAATATCTCTTTGCGATAAACCATTATAAGGTACACCTTTAATTGCTGGATGAGCTGCTAGTAATTCTTTTTCAGCTACCAACAATCTCTCTATAAGTTCAGCAACAGGTGCTTGGGGTGCCTTATCTTGGGGTTTATTTTCAATAGGAACAGTAGCTTCTGGACTAAAATCAGGAACATTTTCTTTAACACCAAAGAAACTAGCTTCGTAGGCAGTTTTCAAAGCTAATTCCAGTCCTTTGGGGTCTACATCTGTGGTGCTGGTGACACCCATTGTATTATCTTCATTCCAGACACGAACAGTAACACCAGAACGATTTGAGGCTTTGACTTGTTTTGGCTCACCTTGGTCTACTTGCACGCTAGTATCATCTACTGTTGAGCCATAAATGTCGAATTTATTAATGCCAAGCTTCTCAGCATTGTCCTTGGCGGAATTTGCAATCTCATTGATATTTGGCATAGTCAATTTTGGATTTTGAATTTTAGATTTTGGATTGGAAGCAATTTTATTTTGGATATTAGATTTTGGATTTTGGATGTTAAGCTTTTCCACAGAAAATTTGTTTGTATTTCTTGGGCGGGCGAGACGCCCACTCTACAACTGAGTATTATGCTAGATGTGGTTTAGCTTATGACTTATATTTGTTTGGTAGCTTTTTATTGACGTAATATCCTGATCATTCACAATCCAAAATCCAAAATCTCAAATCAAAAATTATTATCTTCCACCGACGGTAATAGAATCAACCTTGATGTGGGGTTGTCCTACTGTGGTGTAAATACTGCCACTGACGGAACCACAAAAACCTGGTGCAATTTCCAAATCTTGGGAACACATAGAAATTTTATTCATAATTTCCTTAGCTTCACCAATTAGAATTGCTCCTTTTAGCGGTTTGGTGATTTTGCCATTTTCAATCAAATAAGCTTCATCAACGCTAAAGTTAAATTGGCCTGTAGCACCAACGCTTCCGCCACCCATCTTTTTACAGTAAATACCTTTATCAACAGAGGTAAATAAATCATCAATGCTATATTCGCCAGAATCAATATAAGTATTACGCATCCGGCTAGCAGCAGCATAGGTATAATTTTGGCGGCGTCCACTTCCAGTTCTGGGGTGTCCGGTGCGTGCAGAACCTGTTCTATCTGCTAAGAAGTTTTTAAGAACGCCTTTTTCAATTAATAGGGTTCTTTGAGCAGGCATACCTTCATCGTCCATGTCAATTGTCCCGAAGGCATTTTCAGAACGCCCTTCATCCCAGGCTGTCAAACTTTCGTGGGCAATTTTTTCGCCTTTTTTGTCAGCAAAAGGAGTGGTATTGCGTTCAATTTGGGTGGTTTCTAGCAGGTGTCCGCAAGCTTCGTGGAAGATTACGCCGCCAAAGTGATTGGCCATAATAATCGGGTAAGTACCTGATTCTACGTAATCGGCGTAGAGCATTTTGCCAGCAGATTCTGCTATTTTTTCGGCGGCTTGTTGAGAATCCCAAGTTCTCAAGAAGTTGGCATCGCTAGTGTTACCAGCGCGTTCACCGATGGAAGCACGATTAGCACCATCAGCACACAACAGGTTAAATCCTACTGACTGAGTGAGGCGAATGTCACGGGCAAAAGTGCCGTCACTGGCGGCGATTAAAACCTCTTGCCAATCCCGGAAATAGGTAGCACGGCGCGATTGGACGTGGCTAGCTTTTTGCTTCAGGTGGGCAGTACCATCAAGGAGGACTTCTCCCATTTCTCGGATGGAGCTACACACTGGTAGCCATGCATCTTTACCTCTTTTGGTGGCGTAATCTCTCAACAATTCTAGGTTGATTTCTGGGATGAAAGCTTTAGCAGTGGGTAGTTGCAATCCCAGGATAGAAAGACCTTTTTCTAAAGCTGCTTTCAAACCGGAAAACGAAAGGTCATTGGTGCTGACGTAGCAATCAGCTTTGCCACGAAATACTCTGACTCCCGCGCCTGTAGAGAGACTGGGTGAAATACTAGTGATGGAGTCGTCTTCTGCAAGAGAACTAATATAGTTGCGACGTTCTAAAAATAATTCGATGAAGTCAGCACCTGCGGCGCGTCCTAGTCCCAGGAGGGTAGCCAGGGGGGCTTCCCAGGTTTCATCGAAACGCTCTGGTGTGGAGGAATATTGCAGGGTGGGAAGTTGATTCGAGAGAAGTAGCGTACTTGTAAGCATGGGTAGCCTCGTCTGCTGGCGTAGTTCAGAGATTTGACTGAAAAATCCCGGTGTGTTCAGTCTAACAAATCAGTGAAAGTCAGAGTCGGCAATTAAGTAGTAGGGGTTTCCTCACCTTGGAAATTTACTTCCCTCTCGTTAAGCGTGAGTGAATTGTAAGTAACGCCCTTTGAAGAGCGATCGCTATCATGTAGAGTCGAGATATAATACTCTTTCACAGAGAATGAGCAAACCAGAAAGTGAAAATTATCATACATAAATAATTGGAAGGCAGTCTAAGACTGTCTTCCAATTTCTTAAACTATTAGGAAAGAATATCCACATATATTGGTAAAATCAACAATTTAATCAAATTTATTTTTAATTTCTGCGTAAGGATTCAGGTCTGAGGGTGTTGACAAGTGTGACACCCAAGGCAAAGTATCAAAATTATGGATAAAGAACACTCTGCTTGCCTAGATCATGAAAGCCTGCTCCAATTATCAAATGAACAATTGGTAAATGTCATAGTGGAGCCAATACGGTTCAGATAAGCTCTTGAGGCTCTTGAGGCTCTTGAGGAAAGAGAGTTATTATTAAGCAATTTCTCTTCCCCTG
>NZ_CAXTNE010000378.1:0-5990 GCF_964245445.1 uncultured Nostoc sp. | reverse complement strand
GAAATAAATATTTAGGAATACTTTCTCAGTACCCAATACCCAATCCCCAGTCCCCAATACCTTATTATTCTGTTTTGAGCGGTAAGATAGCACTCATTTGTTCTAGATTTAACACTGTAGCTAAGTCTGCTTCACTCATCAACCCGCGTTCTAAAACAATCTGCCGCAGGGATTTACCAGTTTCTAAAGATTCTTTGGCGACAGCAGCAGCATTTAAATAACCGATATGGGTATTTAGTGCGGTTACTAAAGCTAAACTGCCTTCGGCATAAGCTAAACAACGTTCCTGGTTAGCAGTAATTCGCTGGATGCAGCGTTCGGTGAGTGCAGCGATGGTATTACCCAGAATTTCGATACTGTGAATTAGGTTATAGGCAATTAGTGGCATCATCACATTTAATTCTAATTGTCCGGCTTGTGCAGCTAATGCGATCGCACTGTCGTAACCCATCACCTGAAAACATACCATTGATGTCATCTCTGCCATTACTGGGTTATATTTCCCTGGCATAATTGAGGAACCGGGTTGCACTGGAGGCAGTTGAATTTCTTTCAAGCCTGTTTTTGGCCCCGAATCCATCAGTCGTAAATCATGAGATATTTTGACTAAATCCTGCGCTAAGTTGCGTAAAGCACCAGAAACATTTACAAATGGGGCCATACTCTGCATGGCTGCCATAAGATGGGGTGCAGGTTCTAAAGGAGTATCAATCAATTCTGAGAGAACTTCTACCACACGGGCGCGATACAAAGAAT
The DNA here is from genome assembly GCF_964245445.1 of uncultured Nostoc sp. GTDB lineage: Bacteria > Cyanobacteriota > Cyanobacteriia > Cyanobacteriales > Nostocaceae > Nostoc. The sequence goes on along the minus strand of NZ_CAXTNE010000378.1, from coordinate 5,234 downwards.
GAGTATTTAACCCCGTTCCGGCTGCACTACCTCCCAAACCCAGCACCATCAAATCACCAGAGGCGGTGTAAATCCGGTTTTGATGTTCTGTAAGAATTTGCGCCCAAGCCCGAAAATTCTCACCCAAACGCACGGGTACTGCGTCTTGTAAGTGGGTTCTGCCAGATTTAACGATATCTTGAAATTCTACAGCTTTGTTTTCTAAGGATGCGATCGCACCATCTATTGCTGGGTGTAATGTCTTGGATAATGCCAATAATCCACCAATGCGAATTGCGGTAGGAATCACATCATTGGTAGACTGCCCATAGTTAACGTGGTCATTGGGACTAACACGTTTGTAATTGCCCTTTTCTTCACCAAGAATTTCTAAGGCGCGATTTGCCAAAACTTCGTTGATATTCATGTGGTGGGATGTTCCAGCACCCGCCTGATAAACATCCACGACAAATTGATCCCGGAACTTCCCAGCCAAGATTTCATCAGTTGCTTGGATAATCGCCTGACTAATATCTTGGGGAATGCAATTTAGTTCCCCATTCACAATAGCTGTAGCTTTTTTAATTATTAATCCAGCATCTACGTAAGTATGTAAAGGCTTTATGCCGCTAATGGGAAAGTTTTCTATAGCCCGCAGCGTTTGAATGCCGTAATAAAGGCTACTAGCAATTTGGCGATCGCCCATTGAATCGCGTTCGATGCGGAATTGAGAGTCTGTGTGTTCAGTCATAGTATTGTTTTAGGAGAGCTACAGAAAACAGATTTTCCCACGCAGCCACACTCAGATACACTAATCTGCATAGATTTTGCATATTTGCTTGGCTGCTTGTTGCTTTACACTTGTTAATTTTGAAGTTTGATTTTTGAATTCCCTATGACTATACCCAACTGGATTACCTTCTCTCGTCTATTGGGGATACCATTTCTGCTTTACGGTTTATATAATCCCACACCTCAAGCTCAGTGGATATGTTTGGCTATTTTTCTCATTGCTGCATTGACTGATTGGTTAGACGGCTATTTGGCGCGAAAACTCAACCAAATTAGTGAATTGGGTAAGTTTCTTGATCCCTTAGTGGATAAACTTTTGGTACTTGCGCCGTTACTGGTTTTTATTGAACTAGGAAAAGTGCCAGCTTGGGGAGTGTTTTTGATTTTAGCGCGGGAATTAGCGATCGCTGGTTGGCGGGTGAATCAAACGACGATTACGGGGGCGAATATTTGGGGTAAATTCAAAACTGTTAGTCAAATAGTTGCGATCGCACTTTTGATTGCACCTCTAGGTGAAGTTTGGCAAATTCCCTCGGTGATTGCCTTTTGGATTTCTGTCGCCCTAACTTTAATATCTGGGGGTATTTATCTTTTGCCGCAAAAAGCTAACAATACTGATTGAAAACATTTACTGTATCGTCCCTGTAGGTCTGAGATTTTCCCCAATAGTCATGACAAAATATTTGTAGCTACGTCAGAAATTTCTCACAGTGCCCAAGAAAATTCGGGAACTAAAAGCAATGCTCCTCAAAGCTGGATTTACTTATACAAGTGCCAAAGGCAGTCATACGGTATGGAGCCATCCTTTACTACTTGATAGCCTTACTTTGTCTGGAAAAGACGGAGCGGATGCAGATCGTTACCAGGAAAAATATGTTAGAAATGCGCTCATAGAAATAAAACACCTGGAGGAAGAAGACAAAGGAGAACACGAATGAAACCACAATATAGTATTGTAATTCAGTGGTCGATGGAAGATAAAAAGTACATTGTAAGCCTACCTGAGTTTGGCCCTTATGCACATACTCATGGGAATACCTACGCAGATGCTCTCAATAATGGTGAGGAAGTGCTGGAACTTTTGATTGAAGATTACCAAGCACAAGGAAAACCACTACCAGAACCTTTGACTGCAAATGTTTCCTTTTGGTTTGTGTAATTCTTACCCTAATTATAGGAACACTCAGTAATTTAAAAAATGATTTAACAAAATTTTATAAAAGTTCTGAGGTATAGTTCTTATTCTTAACCCCTAACTCCTAGCTTTTTTCATGCCATCCAAAATTTTACCACCGCCTCTGAAACGTGGAGACTTACTACAGGTAATTACCCCTAGTGGTGCTTTGCGAGAATTTGAGGCATTAGAACGAAGTGTAGAAATTTGGCGATCGCGTGGTTATCGAGTAGAAATCAGTCCGGAGATAGATGACAAATGGGGTTATCTTGCTGGTAAAGATGAAACCCGTCGTCAGCAACTAGCAGCAGCATGGCAAGATCCCGATTGTCGTGGCATCCTCTGTGCCAGAGGTGGTTTTGGCAGCACGCGTATTTTAGAAGATTGGAATTGGCCAAACTCAGCGCTTCCCAAGTGGTTGATTGGCTTTTCTGATATCACAGCTTTATTATGGAGCCTTTATAAAGCAGGAATTTCCGGCGTTCACGGCCCCGTACTGACGACTTTGGCAGATGAGCCAGATTGGTCAATAGAGAGATTATTTGATTGGGTAGAAAGTAGTTCTTTCACCCCTCTTAAAGGTTGCGGCTGGGGCGGTGGTGTGGTTACTGGCACTTTATTACCAGGTAATCTCACAGTCGCTACTCACCTTTTGGGTACACCAATCCTGCCACATCTGGATGGTGTAATTCTGGCATTGGAGGATATTACAGAAGCACCTTATCGTATTGACAGGATGCTGACACAGTGGCGTTTGAGCGGTGCTTTGTCTCAAGTCTGCGGTATTGCTTTGGGCGGTTTTACTCGCTGTGAAGCGCCGCCAACTGTGCCTAGCTTTAGTGTAGAAGAAGTATTGCGCGATCGCTTAGGTGATTTGGGCATTCCGATTGTTTCTGATTTACCTTTTGGTCATGATAGTCCGAATACCGCTTTACCAGTAGGTGTGGATGTAACGTTAGATGGGGATGCGGGAATATTAGCGATGCCTACGGCGGCAAGCTACGCGCCGTAGTTGAGGGCAAATGTTGATTAATACTATATCAGTTTCTCAGAATTTTTTGAAACCACTCTTCAGTGCGATCGCCCATAGCTTCTAAAGAGTATAAAGTTTCTGCTTGATGGCGACAAGCTTGACGGTCAATTTCATCCAAATGCTTAATCGCTTCTACTAAACCTTGAACACTATCAGGTTCCACCAAAAAACCAGTTTTGCCTTCTTGGACAATTTCTGTTAAACCACCCCGACGGTAAGCAATTAAAGGTACTCCACAAGCAAGCGCCTCTATCGCTATATTGCCAAATGCTTCTATCCAACGAGGAGTTACTAAAATTGCTCGACATTGGCCTAACTCTTTTTGTAGCTCAACCGTTGGTAAAAATCCTACATATTCTATGGGAGCATCAGGGTATTCTTGACAAATCTTTTCCCAATAAGATACATCCTGTTTTAACCCGAATATTTTGAGTGTAATGCCAGTCATTTCTGCTGCTGCTACTGCATCTTCTAACCCTTTTTCAGGAGCTATCCTACCTACCCATGCCAAGCTCTGAGTTGGTTTGGGGCAAAATTGATAAATAGATAAATCCAAACCATTTAGCAGACAAATACACCGTTCTGCAAAGGTGAAAGTTGCTGCTTGTGTTTGAGTGTAAACACCGATAGTACTGGGAAAATTGATTGCTACTTGTTCAATAATCTGATCCATTGTATCTGTTAAAGAACCCATACTGATAAAATGTGCGATCGGACAGTTAAAAAATGGTGTTAAATATAGTGGCAGCCAATCATAAGCAAAATTCACAATCAAATCATAATCTGCTTGCACTTGACGAGCATAATCCCACATATTCGCTAAAACAGAATTTTTATGCAGCAAAATTGGATCACTACGACTCTGATTTTGCGCTGGTATCTGTATTAGTTCTCCGGCAATTTCTTTAATAGGTAATGAATTGCTGATAGACCCTTGCGGTGCAACAATTTCTAACTTATGTCCTCGCCACAGCATCTCTTTAGCAAGATTATATAGGGTCAACTCTACTCCGCCTCCTAATCCTGAACCTAGCGGGCCCATTGGGGTAGACATAAATAATAATTTATGGTGCATTTTATGGTACATTTTCGTCGTTAATGTATTTTTATAAACATCATTTTTTCACCTAAACAACGTAGCTTATTGGGCTTTGTTATGGCTCCACCCCAAAGATATGCAATTAAATTAAACTCTGTTTACGGTAGCAGCGAGTTGTAATTAGGTAAGGGTGAAAAACCTCTAAAAAGTGACTCTGAAATAAAAAAATGTTTCTACTATTTTAGGATCATCTAAATAAAAAGGGTATTCTTGATTAAAATTTTTAAATAAATACCAATTCACTATCATCTTACCATCAGAGTTAAAAGCTTGATAAAATTGCAATAAATGCTGGCTATGATCTAACAAATGCTCTAAAACATCAAAACATAAAATTGTATCAAATTTATCTTTTTCAGGCATTTCAAGAGCAAAAACTATTTTTTTTCCAGTCCATTTTCTCAGATCGATACTGGACAAAATCACAATTTATCGGATTAATATCATAATAGATTACTTGCTCAACTTGTGGGCAAAGAGCAGCACCAAGGGCATGAGTTCTTATTCCACCACCAAAATCTAAGACTCGACCTTGGGCAGAATCTGCAATCAAGCGCAACATATCTCCAATATACTCATGACTTGACAGATGCCAAGCCCCCAATTCAAATAAGTAAAATTCTCCTACTTTATCACGATAGAAAGTACTTGCTTCTTGCCAATTAAAATCTTCATGTCCTAAGTTTTTTATTTCTTCTTTTTCTGCTGCTAACTTTGTCTCTACAGTTTCGGGATCTAAATCTAAAAAATCTTGTACATGATGCTTGAAGTTAAATGAATTTTCTAAAAAGCCACTTAAGAAATAAGGCGTGGTAGAGCTTACCATAAAAAAATTTGTGCCACAATAGAATAAACGTATTATAGTCTACGATAAATATCTACCATTTTAACTTAATTAGCACTCGTGAAGATTAAGATAAAATGTAGTATATTGGATCAAGATTTTCTCAATTAGAGATGAAAAAGATTTTTGAATTAAAATTGCCTTAATTGCTGGAGATTAGATTCCTACACCTCCCTGATGAAATTTTATTTGAAATTTGAGGCAAGAGAATAAATATTTTTTATATAATAAAATAAATTAAATAGATATTTTTAACTATAAATCTGATGTTAATGAACTCATGAACCTATCCCACTAATAATATTTTGTGAAT
>NZ_CAXTNE010000377.1:0-6029 GCF_964245445.1 uncultured Nostoc sp. | reverse complement strand
ACCCCCAACCCCTCCCCGCATGCAGGGAGGGGAGACAAAGTATAGCTTTGGCGGGGTGGGGTTCTCCGGGTTTAATAAGCGATTAAGCGGACATAATATCACCCAGTACTTCGACAAGCTCAGTAACCATCGGACTCGAATTCATACTGAATTCTTCTTCACAAAAGTTCCCAAGCGGTTCCTTTGTAGCCGTATTGAAAAATTTCTGGATGCAAGATTTCTGCCAAAATTTCTAGAGAATCTACCAGTCGTGGGCCTGGACGATTGAAGTAAGAATTGCCATCAGTAATGTATACCCTGCCAGCTTTCGTAGCGTGCAGTTTTTCCCAGTCTGAATGTTGAGTTAATAAATTGGCTTCTTGGCGAGTGCGATTTAAATCAAAGCCACAAGGCATAAAAACAATTACATCAGGATCGGTTGTTAATAGTGTTTCCCACGGCAAAATAGGAGAAGGCTGACCTGTAGCGCAAAATAGAGAATGTCCTCCTGCTAAGTTAACTAATTCAGGAATCCAATTGGCGGCTACCATCAAAGGATCAGTCCACTCGATACAGGCGACTGTAGGCTGTTCATTTAACGAAAGTCCCTGGATTTTATGCTGACAAATTTTGACGCGAGCTTCTAAGTTTTCTATGACTTTTACAGAGTCTACGCCAAAGGTGTTACCAACTCGCTCAATGTCAGCCCAAATATCCTGGAGAAGATTGGGTTGTAAAGAAATAATCTGGGGTTTACTGTCAATGAGTGTAGCAACTGCCTTTTCAACATCGTCTAAGCTGACAGCACAAACATCACACTGGTCTTGAGTGAGAATGTGAGTAGGCTGCAATTTCTCTAAAACATCTGTTTTGATTTGGTAAATACTAAGAGCAGATTGCAATAAATTGCTCACTTGATCATGAATTTGGCTGCTAGAGGCATTGGAGTTTAAGCGTGCTTCGGTACAAATAGGGCGATCAAGGATTTCTGGAGGGTAATCGCATTCGTGCGATCGCCCCACAATAGCATCAACCAAGCCTAATGCCGCTAAAATCTCTGTTCCACCGGGAATCAGGGAAACAATTCTCACATTACTATCCGTCATCGCTCCACCTCCACAAAACCTGCCGTTACTTCAATTTTCGCAAAATTTGAGTCATTAGGCATCTTTCTCTAGGAGAATTAAGCGTGTTTTGGTAGTCAACACTCAGCAATAAATTAAACTCAGTGTTCGGTATTCGGAAGAGTCTTTCCTAGCCTTGAGTCCCTAGACCCAAATTCAAAATACTATACTACTAATAGTACTTGATAGTAGAATTACTTGATAGTGAAATTCTTTTAAATGTTAATTATCCCCTAGCAAAATCACTGGCATGAAGTAACAGAAGCGATAATAAAAATTTAGTTTAAAACTTATTATCCAAAATCATAAATTTTAATTAGAAAAAATATACATTCCTGTTATGAAAAACTAGATCAAGTAGTTGTAGTTATATAAAGATAGTTCTACTTTTTCCATAAAACTGCTGGGCAAAATTGTTTCTTCTTGAGGTCAACTAATGCAGGTGGTGTCAGCTAGAGATATTACAGAGCATAACCAGCCCCAAAAGGCTTTGCAAATCAAAGAAAATAATCGGCGAAAACAAAGCCAGACGCTGGTGCAGCTGGCAAAAAGCAAGACATTTCAGCAAGGTGATCTCAATGCAGCCTTAAGGGACATCACAGAGGCTGCTGCTCGGACGCTTTTAGTAAAGCGAGTTGGTGTATGGTTATATAATCAAGAACGTTCAAAAATTGAATGCATCGACTTATATGATGTAAGCACCAAGGAGCATAGCTTTGGTAACTCGCTTTCAGAAAAAAGTTATCCAGCTTATTTCCAAGCTTTAGAAGAAGAACGTACCATTGCCGCAGATGATGCCATAAACGATATAAGAACCCAAGAATTATCCGAGTCTTATCTTTCACTGTGGGGCATCACATCCCTGCTGGATGCACCAATTTGGTTAGAGGGTCGTTTGATAGGCGTAGTGTGTCACGAACACATAGGCGAAAATCGCAAATGGACTTTAGAGGAAGAAACTTTTGCTGGCTTCATTGCAGATTTTGTGACGCTGGCTATAGAAGCGAAGGAGCGAAACCTCGCACAAGAAGCATTGCGACAGAGTGAGGCGCAATTTCGGGCGATTTTTGAGCGTTCTTCTATCGGCATTGGACTTATAGATATGAAAGCGCAGATAGTCGATACTAATGTGGCACTGTGCGAGATTTTAGGATATAGCCGAGAAGAGTTAGACGGCAAGCGCTTTACAGATTACATTTGCACACAAAGGGGGGATTTAAAACTTTACAAACAACTGATGTCAGGAATTCACACAGACTTAAAGAGAACTTCGAGAGTAGGCTTCCAACCCTCCAAACATCAGGAACAGTTTGTCGAAAGACATCGGATTGAGATGGAGAGACGCTGCCTGCATCAAAATGGTAGCTTAGTTTGGACTCATATCTCTGTTTCTGTTATACCAGCCAGCAATGGTGAACCTGAGTTTTTTCTAGCGATGATTGAGGACATTACTGAACGTAAGGAAACAGAATTGAAACTTCGTGCCTCTCAAGAAGCAGCAGAAGCTGCTAGTCGGGCAAAAAGTGAATTTTTAGCAACTATGAGCCATGAGTTGCGGACACCTCTCAATGCAATTATGGGTTTATCGCAGTTGTTGCAACAAGAAATAGTTGGCTCTCTCAATGAAAAGCAGAACGAATATGTAAATTGTATATACAGTAGTGGTGAACATCTGCTGGCGCTGATTAACGATATCCTTGATTTATCTAAGATAGAAGCAAACAAAGAGGAACTATTACTCTCACCTTTGCCAGTGTCAGATTTATGTAATTATGCTATATGGACAGTGCGCGATCGCGCCTTAGAAAAGGGATTGCAACTCACCTGTAAAATTGACCTAGAAGAGGATATTTTTTGTCTTGCTGATGAGCGGCGCATTAAGCAAATGCTACTAAACCTGCTCACCAATGCGATTAAATTCACCCCAGCCGGTCAGGTATCGCTGGTAGTCAAAAAAGTATCGCAAGGAATAACGTTTACAGTTTCAGATACTGGAATTGGTATAGACTCAAATCAGTTTCAATTTCTATTTGAACCGTTTAAACAACTTGACAGTCGGTTAAATCGGCAGTATGAAGGCACTGGTTTGGGTTTAGCTTTAACACGCAAATTAGCGCGTTTGCATGGTGGAGATGTGACTGTTACATCGACTTTGGGAGAAGGTAGTCAGTTCACTCTATTTCTACCAAATCCAGTGGAGATGCAAACAGAACAAGATAAAGGACAGCAAGATACAGCAACATCCTCCCCAGCTACCCCCCAAAATCAAATCATTTTACTTGTGGAAGAAGAAGAAAATGCTGCCATAGTATTGCAAGATTATCTCCAGACAATTGGCTATCAAGTTAAGTGGATAGACAGCGTAAATAACTTTTTAGAACAAGTGCGAAACCTCCAGCCAAATTTAATTTTGTTGGATGTCCAGCTAATAGGTGATGCTAGTGGTTGGGATTTGCTAAATGTTCTCAAACAAGAGACTTCTTTCCCAGATATGCAGGTAGTGATGATGGGCTTTAGTGAACTTCCAGAGGAGAAGCTTTCTATTCTGCAAGCTGGTGCTAACGACTATCTTATCAAACCAATTCGAGTAGTTCAATTAGAGTCAATATTGACACGATATTTGAATTCTAGCAATTTTCAGATTAACGGAACACCAATTTAGAAACTTCCAACTAAAAAAATATCCTATCGCTGTGTAGGCAGGGGGGCAGGGGGAGAAAGAAAATATATATTATCTGAGTAAATTGTATTTTCTGGAAGTCCCTTAGACCAGAGCGATCACATATAGCAGCCCGATTTGATTCGGAAAAAATCACCGCCTAACAGAGAATAGGTGCGTTACGCTGTCGCTTTAACACACCCTACTAAATAATTGATTTTTTAGAAGTCCCTAAAATCTAAAAATTAAACTTTGCTCAACCACTCATTCTCCTCTGGGTCTTTAAACAGTGAAGTACTGAGGTAGCGTTCACCGAAGCTGGGCTGTATCATCACGATTAGGCGACCTGCATTTTCTGGCCGTTGTGCTACTTGAATAGCTGCATACAACGCAGCACCAGCAGAAATCCCCGATAGTAATCCTTCTTCTTTTGCGAGACGACGGCTGTAAGCGATCGCCTCTTCATCCGCTACCTGAATCACTTCATCCACCAGTTCTGAACGGTAAATTGCTGGGATAAATCCCGCACCAATACCCTGAATTTTGTGAGGCCCTGATTTACCGCCTGCTAATACTGGGCTGTTGCTTGGTTCAACTGCGATCGCTTGAAAACTGGGCTTCCGTTTTTTAATAACTTCTGCAACTCCCGTAATCGTCCCACCAGTACCCACTCCCGCCACGAGAATATCTACCTCTCCATCGGTATCATTCCAAATTTCTTCGGCTGTGGTTTCGGCGTGAACTTTTGGGTTAGCAGGGTTGCGGAACTGCTGCAACATATAAGCATTGGGCGTTTTAGCTACAATCTGCTCTGCATGAGCGATCGCTCCTCGCATCCCTTCTACCCCTGGCGTTAACTCTAGTTGAGCGCCATAAGCTTTGAGCATGGATCGTCTTTCGTGGCTCATTGTGTCAGGCATCGTTAGAATAAGATGGTAACCCTTGGCGGCTGCTACCATCGCCAGCGCAATTCCTGTATTTCCAGAAGTCGGCTCTACTAAAACGGTTTTTCCAGGGTGAATCAAGCCTGCTTCCTCCGCCGCTTCCACCATACTCCCACCAATCCTGTCTTTGACAGAAGATGCTGGATTCATGCTTTCTAGCTTCACCACAATCTGAGCAACCGCTCCTGAAGCTTGGGGAATCTTATTTAATTGAACTAAAGGAGTTCGGCCGATTAACTCTGTGATATCTTTCGCTATCCGCATGTAGGTACTCCGTCGTGTCTAAATATAATACATTGGACTTTGCTGTGCGCGAGTTTCTCTTTCCTGGCACAAGTCTTGGAGTGTATAACGACCCAAAACTTCAATTGAGGCAGCGTTAGCTTGCTCCCAAACTTCATAAACCAGAGTCTTTTCCAGAGTCGGAGAGTTAGAGGTATCTTTCTCTTTCCGCTCGCCTTCTACCAAAGTGACAATTTCAAGTATTGTAATCTGCCAAGGTTCACGAACTAAAACGAAACCTCCTTTAGAGCCGCGTTGACTCTGCACCACACCAGCACGCCGGAGGTTGGTCAAAATTTGTTCCAGATAGCGCTCAGGTATGGGTTGCTTGGCAGTGATCTCGTTCATGGTTAGAGGAAGCTTTTTCCCGTGGTGGCTTGCCAGTTCTAAGAGTGCCAGCAGCGCGTATTCCACTTTGGAAGACAAATCCAAGAGAGCGTAGTTTTGGCTATTCAAGGCTGTACTCAATATACTACGGTGAATTGAGGGACTTATCGCAGTTAATGCGAAATTTATTTTTCTCAAAGTGTGGAATGTGATAGCATCCCACTTAACTAACCACAAAATCACTCTAGCCTATCGACTTACCGTAGATTATTATCTTACACAATTCCCATAAATGACTGGATTTTTTTGTGGGAATTATCCTGAGTTTTTGTTTTCAGAGCCTCACCTACCAACGAAAACCTTAACAGAGTATGCTACTAACTGATTTGCGAACCATTTTTGAGCGTGACCCAGCAGCCCGTAACTGGCTAGAAGTATTGTTCTGTTACCCTGGACTCCAAGCTTTAGTGTTTCATCGATTAGCCCACTGGCTGTATAAAATTGGAATTCCCTTTATACCAAGGCTCATCTCTCATATTAGTAGGTTTTTAACCGGAATTGAAATTCATCCTGGGGCATTAATTGGCCAGGGAGTGTTTATAGACCACGGTATGGGAGTAGTGATTGGCGAGACTGCGATCGTGGGCGATTACGCCCTGATTTATCAAGGTGTCACCCTTGGCGGGACTGGGAAAGAAAGCGGCAAACGCCATC
>NZ_CAXTNE010000376.1:0-6090 GCF_964245445.1 uncultured Nostoc sp. | reverse complement strand
AGGTGGCGGTACAGGTAGTGGTACAGGTAGTAGTGGTATAGGTGGCACTACAGGTGGCGGTACAGGTAGTGGTACAGGTAGTAGTGGTATAGGTGGCACTACAGGTAGTGATGCTACCGGCACTGGCGCAACAGGTAGTGGTACAACAGGCAGTGATGCTACTGGCACTGGCGCAACAGGTAGTGGTACAACAGGCAGTGATGCTACCGGCACTGGCACTACAGGTAGTGATACTACAGGTACTAATAGAAATGCAGGCGTCGCAGCTTCCGAAAGAACTAATGATCGCGGTTTCGATTGGGGTTGGCTAGGTTTACTTGGTCTAGCAGGTTTAGCAGGTCTGGCTCGTAATCGCGAAAAAGTGCGGGCTTATAACGATCCTAATGAAGTAACAGGTACTCGTTCTAAATAGTATTCACCAACACTTTAGGAGCCATACAACTGTCGTTTGTTTCAACTTCAGATTACAGTGAGTGGTTAAACCAGATGTATGTGTAGGGGCGCAATATCAATATACTGTGCCCTAACAATGACACGCCAGTTTGCTCAAGTTGAGCTACTGCCTGGCCCAATGAACGTTACATTTGCTAAAACTTGTATTTTTGTTAACTCACGCACAAGGCGTTGAGCTTGATGTTTATAAAGTGGTATTGGCAACACTCCAGGCAAATTATTCATCCATTGCCTAGCAGTAGCCGAACTACATCCCGTAATCAAGACTATTTCTTGGGCGCCATACATAATAGCATTTGTAGTCAGAGCTTTTTCAATCCGCACCTGCCAAAGGCGAGGCAGCATTTCACCCCATTCAATTCGCTGCAAACTACTGCTTGTGGCTAAAACAATCAAGCGATCGCCAGCATAAAGCTTAACATCATACCAGGGCATCAAAGAGTAATTGTCTCGCTGATATTTTTGGTAGAGAATCGGCACAACATTGTACCCGTATGCTATTTCAGATAAAAGCAACCCATTGAGGGTATCGCCATCTTCAATTTTGTATTCCGTCACCATGACTATTTGTTCGCTCAAGTGAAACAAGCTCAGAACATTTTCTCCAAAGGCAGCACAAGCAAAGACTTCTGCCGATAAAGCCGCGCCACACAAAACTTGGGCATAGGGAAACAGAGGCGCTATATTATCACTAAAATGGCGATCTTGAGAGCGGATAATCAAGCTAGTGGCTGGGTTTATTGCATGAACCATCAAACCAATTTCCAGATTTTCCATATTATCGTCCCCAACTAAAACGATGCTTTTAGCACGGGAGAGATTCACCTTAGTTAGTGCTTCGGTAGCATTGCCAACAATAAGGGGCATATCTGGTAAAGTGTTTTGGTCGAGAGTGGTGCTATGAATTCCTACTAAGGGCTGGTTGAGTTCTTGCAAAAGAGCAGCCACTCTTTGTCCCAAGCGATTTAAGCCAATAATCACCACATGGTTACGTTGTGGTATTGGAGGACAAGAATTGAAAAAATGGAATCTTGAAGTGACAAGAGCATCAATCAGCAGTGCGTATAATACTCCCACGAAAGCTTGACCTGTCAACGTGAGTCCCAAACTAAACAACCGCAACCACCAAGGGATATGGTCTGAAGGTTCTAGTTGCGACGATGAAAACTCAACACCGCCAAATAAATCTCCGTATCCTCCTAAAAGCAAGACTGCTGTCGCATAAAAAGCTTCTTGCACAGTGATGTGAGGGTAATACAAGCGGTAAAGAACTATTCCAGCAAACCACAGGATGAGTACAGTAATCGCATAGATTGTCGCAATTCGCCGGATTTGATTTTGGCTTTGGTAGTAAGATTGCCAAAATTGTGCTATTTTATCCTTGTAATTCTTCGCTGTGAGGCCTTGGACAAACTGTTGCCACTGCCACCTTTGGTTATGAGATTTCCGGTGTTGCTCAGATAAAGCCAAATCGTATGCAACATCAATGTAAACTAGCGTGTCTCCTACCTGTACTTCTGCTTCTGGGTTCCAGCCAAACAATTCTTTGAGTGGATTAGATGAAGCAGGTATGTGACTCAAAATGCGGCGAGTTGTGAGATTAAGTCTATGTACTGGCTTGCCATTACACCAGCTATCCCTTGCTTGTACCTGGTGTTTTATCACTTGCAATAGTTGCCCTTCTAAGGTAAAATATCCAATGGCCTCAGAGCCGAGGGCTGTCAGAGCGAAAGCATAAGCTGAGAGATGGGTAGGCTCAAAGGCAACAAAATTGCCGAGATTTTCCCACAAGAGTTTGTTAAAATTTTGTTTGTCAGAACGAACTATCAGGCGAACGTGCGGATTAAGTCGCCGTGCTGCAAAGGCAGCTTCTATATTTATCCGCTCATTTCTGGTTACTAAAACTATTGAACGACAATGGCTTATACCTGCCTGCTCTAAAACACTTGGCTGGCGGCAGTCTCCTATAATTAACTTTTCTAGTAAGCTGGGTACTTCTGGGACTTCCCAGTGTTCAGGCTGCACATCATCAATGGCATTGACTTTAACATCGTACTCCTTTAGGACTGCAACACAATGTTGTCCTAAACTTTGGAGTCCGCATACTAAGAAAAGGTTTTGGAGTTTTTTGGAATTGGTACTAGGAGGGGAATGCACTTTCTGTTGATGGCAGTATTGGATACTGCTAACAGTATGTGTTTGCTAGAATTATACAGCAGTTTTCGTTTGCATGAAGTACAAAATCACAGGTTTTAAGGTAAAAGGATAACTTCTGTTTTAAGTTATTGGTTTTTTGCCTCATTTATTTACAAACTGCTGTAACTCATCATTTGCGTAATTCCTTGAATTAGAGTTTAGAGTCCCCAATCCCCAGTCCTTCTTTACGACAGTAAACTAGCAGAATTTACGTCTAAAAATAATGCCGCTTGGGATTGTTGACGGAGAATAGAAGCAGGACAGTCTGTACTTATAGCTCCTTGCAACATCTCTTTTACCACATTCGCTTTACGTGTTTCTGTAGCCAGACAGATAATTTTTTTAGCTGAACAAATCGTTGGGATGGTGATAGTAAAAGCATATTGCGGGACAGTTTCTAGATTCGGAAAGTGGCCTGTGCTTACTTGTTGCTGACGGTTCACTGTATCCAGTTTCACTAGTTTCACGCTGTAAGGATCTTGGAAATTTGCTACTGCTGGATCGTTAAAAGCCAAATGTCCATTTTCGCCAACACCAAGACAGCATAAGTCAATTGGTTGTGCAAGGAGTAGTTTAGTATAGCGATCGCACTCTGCCACTGGTTGCAATGTATCACCTTCTATATAATGAAATTCTTTAGGAACAACCCGCTTCTCTACACGTTCTCGCATATAGCGCCGGAAACTCGCAGAATGGTCAGCAGTAACTCCCAAATATTCATCTAGATGGAACAGAATAATTCTTGACCAATCTACACCACCCAATACAATCAAAGCATCAAGAAATTTGAGTTGGGAGTTACCTGTTGCTAACAATACAGCAGCTGTCTCCTGTTGCTTGAGAACTTGCTGTAAATGCTTTTGCGCGATTTTGGCAACATCTTGGGCCATTTCGACTTCAGAGTTGTAAATCTGCACTAGTAAATCATCAACACGAAAAAAGTTTGTAGCGGCTAGCATTTTGCTTACACAGAAGGTTATCAATTATACGGTAGTTTCTTAAGAAGCTCTATCTGTCTGCCTTGACATCGCTTATCCAATATAGATTTTAGGATTTAGCAGATTAATTTATAGCTTTTTGCGCTGTATAAAGGCAAAAAAACAATGTAAACTATTTAAATTAAGTTAACAATTATTTACATTTTATCCAAAAATCATGCTGGCTGCAATTCTCTTTGACCTAGACGGCACTATTGTCAACACTGACCCTATACACTACCAAGCTTGGGGGGAAATGCTGTTAAATTACAGTATAGAAATTGACGAAACATTTTATAAATCCAGAATTAGTGGGCGGTTAAATCCAGAAATTGTTAAGGATATTCTGCCACAATTATCAATAGCAGAAGGGCAAAAATTTGCAGATGAAAAAGAGGCGCTTTTCCGCAAACTCGCCCCGCATCTAAAACCGTTGAGTGGATTTTCTGAGCTACTAGCATGGACAGAGACACATCAGTTAAAGCGGGCATTAGTAACTAATGCCCCTAGATTAAATGCAGAATTTATGCTAGAGGTTTTGGGAATAAAAGAAGCTTTCCATATAGTTGTTTTAGCAGATGATTGTATTGCAGGTAAACCTGATCCTGCACCCTACCAAGTGGCCCTGAATAAGTTGGGGATTACAGCAGAGGAAGCGATCGCCTTAGAAGACTCTCCCTCTGGTATTTGGGCGGCGGTGAGCGCAGGTATCCGCACTATTGGCATTGCCTCTACCCACAATCCCCAACTTTTGCAGGAAATCGGCGCATTTATGGCAATTCCAGATTTTACTGATTTGCACTTGTGGACATTCCTGAACTCACTCATTGAACCAGATTTGAGTGCGATCGCTTCTAACTTATAAGCGCAAAATCTTAGAACATCAAGAGTAGAGACGCGAATTTGCTAACCCGTCTCTACTTATTTTTCTGCAAGAATCGCGTAAATTTCCCGTTTAACTTGTTCTAAAAGCTCACGCACCCGATTTATCCGCTCCATATTGCCACTACGAGCAACCTGCACCACAACAGCAGCTAATTCTGTTGCAGCATTCCGCAACTCAATAAACTCTTGGGGCTTACCTTTGACGAAACTTTTGAAGGTATCCCAAGGAGAGTCTAAAGTTTCTTGTTGAGCGCGTTCTGCCAATAATTGTCTACCTTCATCGGTGATCGTGTAAATCCGCTTGCCACCTTCTTGGGCGCTCTTGAGATAACCACCTTCCTCCAGCAATTGGAGTGTTGGATATACTGAGCCAGGACTGAGGCGACGGAAACCACCATAGCGAGTTTCCGCATCTTTAATCAGATCGTAACCATGACTAGGATGCTCGGATAATAATTCCAGCAGGATGAACTTGATATCACCTCTACGAGTCCGATATTCATCTCCCCAACCACGACCAAACATTTCATTGCCAAAGTGCTTGTCATGATCTCTACCATGATGCTTGCCATGCCCAAACCATGACCTGACAAGCAATAAATCGTCTTCGTTAACTCCTGCCCATGCAGGTGCGCCAAAACGTGACCGAAAGTGTCTAAACATAAATGAATCTCAAATCAACTTTCTCTACTATACGATATATCGGAATATATCGCGATATATCGGGATAGAATTTTGATGAAGATTTTTGAAGTAAGCAATTTTGCCAACATTACAAGCGATGCCTGTGGCGAGCTGCGGCAACGCAAACGATCAAGGACTTCCAGAAAATAAATTATCCAATTTACTCAGATAATATTTTTCTTTCTCCCCCTGCCTCCTGTTCCCTGCCCCCCTGCCTACATCGCGATAGGATATTTTTTTAGTTGGAAGTCCCTTAAGCTGTGCGTAAACGTTCAATATCCCTGATCGGCGGCGCACCGAACATGCGGGAATATTCGCGGCTGAATTGTGATTGGCTCTCATAACCCACCTGATAGGCAGCATTAGCCGCATCGGAGTTTTCGGCAAGCATCAGGCGACGTGCTTCTAATAGTCTTAATTGCTTTTGATATTGAAGCGGACTCATTGATGTCACTTCCTTAAAATGGTGATGGAAAGATGAAGGAGACATACTTGCCTGCCCAGCTAGCTCCTCAACCCGCATCGGCTTTGTAAAATTAGCCTTGATGAGTTTTATCACCTCTGCGATGCGCTGCATGTTGCTGCCAGATGTCGCAATCTGGCGGACAGCTTCACCCTGTTCACCCATTAAAAGGCGATAATAGATTTCGCGGATAATCATCGGCGCAAGGATCGGGATATCCTGCGGCGTATCCAAAAGTCGTGTCAATCTCATAGCGCAATCGAGCAACGGTGCATCGACGGTGCTGACAAATAAGCCTCTGACAGAGTTCTTCTTACCCTCAATCACACTGGTTTGAGCAGTAATAATATCGCAGAGTTGACGTGGATCTAGATTTAACTTGAACCTATCCCACTAATAATATTTTGTGAATCCAGATGTGGATAGTAGCGA
>NZ_CAXTNE010000375.1:0-6090 GCF_964245445.1 uncultured Nostoc sp. | reverse complement strand
ACGACCTTTGTGAGGGTTGGCAGCTTGCAAAAGAGACTTAACGGGAAAAGTCAGATTTCTTTTGATGCCGCCGTCACAATTGCGGTTTTTCCGTCTAGTTTTTTCATGATGATTTCTTAGGATCGGGCAGCGTGAACTCCACAGTTTCACTAGTGATTACTTTGTGCATGGGGTCAGCTAGTTCGATCAGCACTTTGTGCGCGCCAGGTTCCAGTCCTACCAGGATAATCGTTTCGCCACTGGCATCGACAAAGTGCCACGGCGCATCATCGACAGTGATGTGGATATGACCGATGCGCGGCGATACTTCGAGGGCACCTTTGCCAAACACTGGCAACACACGCAAATTTTCCGTCCGGTACTGGATGAAGACGCGGCCCTGTGCTAGCGGTTCGGGAAGCGGTGGATCGACAATCAGCTTGGGTGGTGCTTCGTTTTCGATCGCAATCAACGGTGATGGTCCGATAATGTCCCTAGCGCTCGGCGTGTGGCTGTTCATAGCAGGTAAGTACCTGAGAGTAGTTTATAATAACGATCCATTTGAAGGTGAAACGGCGCAGAGTTATCGCTCCAAAGAAGCCATTAACGTTTCTTTGATGCGAGTTCCCAGACCGCAGTTGCGAATGCTTTCGGATCTTCCTGGGGCAGGTTATGACCGACGTTTGGAATGACCCGATGCTGACGTTCGCCACTAAACTTCGCTGCCCTCGATTTCCCATCGGTTGCTGGCACGACACCATCTGCGTCCCCGTCCAGCGTGATCGTCGGCACCGTAATGGTCGGTTGCGCGGCGAGTCGCTGCTCAAGCTCCTCATACATGGGATAGCCGGCAGCAAGTCCAAGGCGATGGCGGTAGGAATGAATGACAACCTCCACATAATCGGGATTGTCGAAGGCGCTGGCGTGTTGATCGAGCGTTGCCTCGTCAAAGTGCCAGGAGGGCGAATTGCGAGTCCAGAGAATCCTTGCAATCTCACGTCTGTTAGCCGTCAATCCGGCGCGGACGCGCTCGGTCTGGAAATAGTACTGGTACCAGATCCCGGATTCGATCGCAGGTGAAAGTGGCACCCCTGCCTTGGCAATATCCTGGATCAGGTAGCTATTAACGGACACCAGACCTGTGCATCGTTCAGGCCAGAGAGCCGCAACAACACAAGCGGCTCGTCCACCCCAGTCATAGCCAGCAAGCACAGCACGGTTCAGCTGCAATGCATCCATCAAGGCGATCGCATCGACACCGATCGCGGCTTGCTGCCCGGAGCGTGGTGTGGCGCTGCCGAGAAAACGGGTTGATCCATGTCCCCGCAGGTAGGGAACAATCACCCGACATCCGCGTGCAGCAAGCATTAGTGCAACGTCAATGTAGCTATCGATGGAATACGGGAACCCATGCAGCAGCAACACCGGAGATCCATCGCTTGGTCCTGCTTCGTAGTAACCGATGTCGAGGACACCCGCTTTGATCTGCTTGATGGGAGTAAACCTAAATTCAGAACGTTTGGGCTTGTCGAAGCTTGCGTGTGCGGTACCCATGAGTGCCATTTCTGTGAAAATGCTTGCTGCCGCCGTTCCCAGAAAGCGGCGGCGGTTGTGTTTAATTGCTTTGAGCATAGGGTTGACTCTTTGGATTGATTAATGAGGCGATTGCACAAAGCACAGTCGCTTTCCCCTTTTCTCCTACGCTAACTCGGTAAGCAGCAAAGCGATGGAAGAGCGTCTTTTCCCTTACCCAAAAACATTGATCGCATCCTATTGCAGATATTTCTTCAATTGGGCAGCAGCTTGAACAAACAAAGAACGAATTTCTGGCAATTCAGCTAAACCATTCAGTAGTCCAAAGTCATGAATCATACCGTTGTACTGCACAGTTGTTACCTCGACCCCAGCTTCATCGAGCTTGCGTCCATAGGCTGTGCCCTCGTCATGCAAGATATCGCTCTCTGCAACCACAATTAACGCCGGAGGCAAGCCTTTGAGTTGCTCAACCGTCGCCTGTAGGGGAGAAGCATAGATGTCTTTGCGCTTTTCTGGGTCAGCGATGTACATATCATACATCCACTTCATCGTTGGTACAGTCAAAAAACGCTGATCGCCAAATTCGTGATAAGAATTCGTTTCAAAATCCGCATCTACGATCGGCCAAAACAGGATTTGCAGCTTGATGTGTGGTCCTCCTTTTTCTTTCGCCTTCAAAGCAGTGACAGTTGTCATGTTACCACCGACACTGTTGCCAACGACTGCCAGATTTTTGCCATCCACCCCAATCTCCTCACCATGCTCGGCAACCCATTTGGTCGCAGCATAAATCTCATTGATTGCCTGTGGGTACTGAGCATCTGGCGTACGAGTGTAGTTGATAAAGACACCTGCAAACCCTGAAAGCACAACCAGATCGCGAACCATGCGCTTGTGTGTTGGGTAATCACCCAGCACCCAACCACCACCATGAATAAAGATGAAAACAGGCAATGTGCCTTTGACCCCTTCAGGCCGTACAATATTCAGGGTAATTGAATAACCCTCGGCAGTAATCGTTTTTTGGGACTCTTCAATGCCTGAAAGGTCTACTGGAACAGAAGCCTGTGCATCTACAAGGACTTGACGTGCTTCGAGTGAAGTGAGTTTCTCCAGCGCCACACCCCCTGAATTCAGCACTTTCAAAAATTCCTTCGTTCCTTTGGAAAGACGTGGATCATCCGCAACTTCCAAAATTTTTGCTGCTTGCGAGCTTGCTTGAGCAACCATGACATTCTCCTTTCGATGAATAGTAAACAATCTGTTGAGATGGCACTGTCAAGTTAATTGATTTAACAGTACTGCTTTATAAGTAGTAATTGTAGAATGACAATTACTTTTTACCGACATCGTTTCTCAGCCAAAACTATTTGTTACTGTGGTTAGCTTGGAGTTCTCTACAACGTGAGTGGTCAGAAAGCGGTGAATATGGTCTGCGATCGCATCCCCATCCTCTTCCAAGGCAAAATGTCCGGTATCGAGTAGATGGAACTCAACGTCTTTCAAGTCACGCTGGTAGGGATAAACACCGTCAGCAGGAAAGATGTAGTCATTCTTGCCCCAAACAATCAGGGTAGGGGGTTGATACTGGCGAAAATACTCCTGCCATTGGGGATAGAGCGGTGGATTCGTACCATAGCTATACAGCAGTGCCAGTTGAATCTCACCGTTGCCAGGGCGATCGAGGAAATGTTGATCGATAGTCCAGGTATCGGGGCTGATCGCTTCTAGATTGCGAACACCATTGGTATATTGCCACTTCGTCGCTTCCAGGGTGACAAGATATTTGAGCTTTTCAGCATTCTCAGGCGATCGCTCTTGCCAGTATGCCTTAATTGGTTCCCAGAATTCGCGCAGACCTTCTTCGTAAGCATTGCCATTTTGAACAATCAGAGATTGCACGCGCTCTGGATATTTAGCGGCAATCCGATAGCCTATGGGTGCACCATAATCCATCACATAAAGGCTGTACTTTTTGAGATTGATCGCAGCAATGAATTTCTCTACAATCTCAGCCAAGCGATCAAACGTGTAATCAAACTCATTTACTGTAGGCATCGAACTATTGCCGTAGCCAGGGTAGTCAGGAGCAACGAGATGGAATTTATCAGCGAGGGCAGGTATGAGATTGCGGAACATGTGAGACGACGTTGGGAAACCGTGCAATAGCAGAATCGTTGGATTATTACGGGAACCCGCTTCGCGGTAGAAGATGTCTAAACCATCGATCGAAACTGTGCGATATGTAGTCATAGGATTACTCCTTGTAAGTGATAAAAGTGACATGATGCCGTTTTACGACAGGTCGATCTATCTCACATCCTGACGACGAATCTGCTCCTGAAAGTAGTCCCGCCAGCTTTCGGGTAACGCTTCCAGTCGAGCTGCACGATGCAGTAACTCTGGATTGTTTTGCTCACGAACATAAAGCTGAGTGATATCAGCAACTGTAATATTGTTGGTATCTCGATTCATCAACTCTAAAGTGTCTCCGACTTCAACTTCGCCCTCTTGCAAAACCCGAAAGTAAAATCCGGTGTGACGACTGGCGAGAAATCGTTTCACCATATCCGATCGCCCAAAGCGAATCCCTAGTTTGTAGCAGGGGAAGCGCGGTTGAGTCACCATTAGTTCCGCACTGCCGATTTTGAAGCGATCCCCAATGTTCAATTTTTCTTCTCTCAATCCAATGACTGTGAAATTTTCGCCAAAGATACCAAGTGTTAGCTCTGTGTCAGGCAATTCACTTTGCCAATACTCATAATGTTCAAAAGGATAGACATAAACGGCTTTGTCAACTCCGCCATGAAGAGTGAGATCCGCTTGTCCATCGCCATCTAAATTGAGTTCACGCACCATCACTCTCGAATTGACCGACTCTTTGAAAATTCCAGTGCGGACGGCTTTTCCTTTCCAGGGCACTTCACGCGGCAGCCCGACATTAACAGAAATAAGCTTCATTTTTAACTTCTTTTGGACTTCAAATCTGTGCCATACCACCATCGACAAACAACTCAATGCCGTTCACAAAGCTGCTGTCGGCTGAAGCCAGAAAAACAACGGCTTTGGCAATCTCATCGGGTGTGCCGACTCGTCCCAGTGGGATGGCGCTGGCTTGGCTGTCCACAAATTCTTGCAACTGCTGGTCATTCAGTCCCAAATGATCGTAACCAGGAGTCGGAACCATACCAGGGCTAATGGCATTCACTCGAATCTTGCGTTCTCTGAGGTCGAGTATCCAATTCCGAGCAAATGATCTCACGGCGGCTTTGGTAGCGCTGTAAACACTGAAAGCTGGCGTACCTTTTATAGAAGTAGCCGAAGCATTCAGGATAATAGAAGCGCCCTCTGGCAACAGTGGCAGTGCCTTTTGTACGGTGAACAGCAAACCTTTGACGTTTATGTTGAATGTTTTGTCAAAGTGTTCCTCTGTGATTGCTCCAAGTGGGGCAATTTCTCCACCGCCAGCATTAGCGAAGATGATATCGAGGTGTCCTTGCTCTTGCTTAATGGTGGCAAACAGACGATCGAGGTCTGCCAGATTAGAAACATCACTCTGTACAGCCGTAACATTTTTACCAATGGCTTCTACAGCAGCATCCAGTTCGACTTGGCGACGACCCGTGATGTAGACATAGGCACCTTCAGCAACAAACTGTTTGGCTGTGGCAAGACCGATACCACTATTGCCACCCGTGACAAGGGCGATTTTTCCTTCTAGTTTTTTCATTATGCTAATCCTTTGATTGTTGGGTTTAAAGCGGTCAGTTGTTAATGAGAGCGGTTAGGAGGAAGAATGGTCAGCTTAATCTCTAAGGGATATCTCCAGGTACACCCAGAATTTCGTCACCAATTTCGGTAGAGATGCGATTGAACAATTCCATGTCAGGTGCCTCATTCTGGTTTAGCGTCCCTGTTGCTTCAATTAGTTGAGCAAAGGCACTGGGCGCAGCAACGACTAACCCGCGAGCTGGTTGATCGCCCAGTGCAGCAACAACATGGGGTGTGCCTATCGGAATGAAGGCACTTTCACCCGCGCCTAGCACAACCTTATTCTTACCAACCCAGACAGTAAACTCTCCTTCCAACACATAAAGTTGTTCTGAATAGCGTGTATGGCGATGGGGTGGAGTCTGTGCACCAGGAGGGAAATAGCCCTCAATCAGGTCATATTTACCGTCAGTTGTGGTGTGATCGGCGAGGATGGTAAGGTAGTTATTAAGAAGCCAAAATGATTTTGTCATGGAAGTACTCCTTCTAACTAATGAATGAATTGTGTTATGAACGCTCAAGCTTGCAGATCAGATAAAGCAGGCGTTCATGCCGTTTCTAGGTAGACAAGTGTGACAAATTTTGAACATTAAGCTTGTTGGGAACACTTTGCGAGGTACGCTCCGCTTTAATTAAATCTGCTGCCTTCTCAGCAATCATGATAGTGGGTGCATTTGTATTGCCTGTGGTGATTGTTGGCATGATTGATGCATCAACAACACGAAGGCCTTGAATTTCATGTACTCGTAGTGGGAGCAACGCGATTTGGTGAGGTAGGATCAAAAACCAGCGATCGCTAAAAAT
>NZ_CAXTNE010000374.1:0-6132 GCF_964245445.1 uncultured Nostoc sp. | reverse complement strand
GTTGGGGGTGGGGTGTAATGACTGTGGTTAGCATAACTAATTATGCGGACATAATATCAATAACGCATTACTGGATAAGAGTGAGCAAATTGTTGAAAGTCAGCGTCAGGAGTAGATAATTCAACTAAAGTTTTAGGTGTAACTAGATGCACAATGCTTTTAGGAGTAAGCTGCCACTACTGCTGACATTCTGCTTATTTATAGTTTCGCGTAAAATTCCGCGCACAAGATGGCTTGCACAGTTTTTCTGGCTACAAAACTGAATATGAAGGGGATATTCCTAACGAACTTGTGACTCGTGACTACAACCGTTTTACTCTAGCTTTGGGTAAACTCAAAATTCCTGATGAAGCTTTACGCCCTAGTGTCAACGTTGATATTGAAGTCATAGCAACTCGTTCTTTGGGAATACGTTCTACGAAGCAAACTATTAGCTGGCAGGGTGCAATCCGCAAGCCTAGATAAAATTTAGGAAGATTTTTTCCCATCTGAAACCATTTGCGAGAGAATATAGGCTGCAAAATCTAGTAATTGATCCAGTAAAAAGCCAATGATACCGATGTAGAGGATCTCCTGGATTATGTAATCGGCATTGCCAGCTTTATAAGCATCCCACAGGGTAAAGCCAAGTCCTCTTGGGCCGATTAACATTTCTGTAGCAATAACTATAAACCAGGCTACCCAAATGCTAACTTTCAAGGCGTGAAATAGATGAAATATAGCTACTCGAAAGTTATTATTCTGTCTATGAAAATGCCGCATCCCTATTGCCGTATTAATAATCATCGTCCAGAGAGTTCCTAAAAAAACTACTATAATAGCAGCCGATTCGCTCTCTTGAAATGCTATTAGGGCAATAGGTAGCAAAGCTATAGGCGGGATACTATGTGGTATTTGAAATATTAGCCTAAATAGCTGATAAATCATGCTATTCATGCCTATGAAATATCCAATAAAGCTACCCAAGACAACGGCTGGAATGTAACCGACAAATAACCGTTGTAGGCTAGCTAAAATGTCTAAAAACATATTATTCTCTCTGCCTCAGTTCTCATATAAAAAATTTGGGAAATACTGTGGCAATAACACAAAATAGGAATAGAAAAGTGTATTTAATTACACGTCATCTTTGAACACCGTAAGATTTTTGATATTTTTTCCTCCTTGATGGCTAATCAAAAACTTAAGTATTCTTACGATGTGCTAGTAGTACTACAAAGAAGATGTAAAACTTGGCTTTACTAAACCTTATCAGAAAAATAAATCCTGATTAGTAAATTAAATACAATTTCCAGAATTTACTTGCTTGATAATTGTACTAATACCAATTATTAATGAAGCTGCCCAAAATCAAGCTTGGTCAGACTTGGGGCTTGAGCAAATTGTTCGGGAGCAATCTCATAGCGTCAGTGTGGGTAGTCCACTACCTCTTCTTTCTGACGGTACAGGACAAATAATTAGAAATGGTGCAAATTAAGAGTAGTGTAAATATCAGAAATTATGGACGCTGCTAAACGCCTTGCTACTCTCAATCGCATCCGCAAACTCAGTCGTTTGATGGATACATCTATACGCATCCCTCTAACAGGTTTTCGCATTGGAATAGATCCAATTATTGGTTTGGTTCCAGGTGCTGGTGATTTAATCAGTACAGCATTTTCAGCTTACATCATATTTTTAGCTACCCGTTTTGGCATCCCACGTCAAGATTTAGCCAAAATGATTTTTAATGTTGGTTTGGAAACAGTTGTTGGTACTGTGCCTTTATTGGGTGATTTATTTGATGCTTTCTATAAGTCTAATATTCGCAATTTGGCTATTTTAGAGCAACATTTGACAGTAGTTGAACCAGAACTCAAAAAAGTGTCTGATGAACTTTACTCTGGTAAGTTCAGGCAAGTTTAAGTTAGTCGTCATAGCATCACTAATCTTGTCACTGCCTTCTGGCTCTTTCAATCTTAGAAGTCTCTAGATAAAGGAATTTGAATTTTATGTGACAACGCCTTTAACTAGCCAAGTTTGATACCCTGTTCCTTGAGTAGATTGATCAACAATTTTTGAACTGTACCAATTAAAGTACCAATAAGAGGAGTAAGAACAGTTAAGAGATATCGGCGGAAAGTTTTGACATCGAAGGGCCAAACGGGCAACTCATCAGTCATAGTGTACAAGGCACGTAGCTGCTGAATTTTTTCAGATTTTTTCTTGAAAGCTTCTGTCTCTTCAGCCAGACTAGTATAAATGCCTGAATACTCTGCTCGGAACTGTCGAGCAATTTTATGTAAAGACTCTTCTTTAGCTCTTTTCATACCGCTATGTGCTGCCAGCAATGGCCCAAAAAAACATTCCATTGATAGCAAAATATATAGTGGAATTACTAAATGAACAAACCACAATTCTTTTTCGATACCTTGTGTAATTACCTGATACTCAATCACGCCAATCAAGATACCTAATACACCAACTAGATAGGCAGTTTGAAGTGAATAATTACTCAGACATCGAAGACCGCCACAGCGATCGGGATGAAGAGGATTAATATCGAGATTCTTCTTTCCGAAGAGTCGGTAGAAAATCAAAATATTTGTAATAAGATTGAGAACAAGCATACTACCCATATATACGACTGCAAATGTAGCAATCGTAATAGTCAAAGTTGCTAGAAGACTAGAGCTAGTCCAACTATTTTCTAATTTTGGTCGAGTTATAAAACAATAGTGCTGAAAAAGATAGCGCTGGCAGGTGCAGAAAGCTTGCGCCATTTTTTGGAATAGAGGTTAATAACAAATTGATCAATCTCTGATTTGTCAGTTTCTAATACGTCAGATGTTTCAAGCTCTTGAATTACTTTATCGATTACTTGAAAACTCCACAAGTAATATCCCAATGTTACTGGATTGATGAAAAGTCCTAGTAACCAGGGAATCCCGTCTCGAAGCAACCCCATCTGCTCTTGCTTAGACCACAGCGTATCAGTTATCCATGCAGTAAACAGATAAACTACAGTAGCGGTAACTGCTGCCAACAGTCCAAAAGTTAGAGGAGAAAGACAAAATTTTTCAATTACTAGATACGCAACAGGATCAAATCGGTGAAGGTTTCGTTTGTGCGAAATATCGTAATTAATTTTTTCTTTAAAAATGAGTCAGGTCAATAACACCATACATATTTAGGAATAATTGTGCCAATTTGGACAAACAAAATATAGTAATAAATCTAGTGAGCCACTAAGGGACTTCCAAAAAATAAATTATCCCAAATTAATTTGTACATTTGTAGGAGCGCACAGTGCGCCCCTATGTTCGCGGAACGCCCCGCAGGTTTTACTGGAAGTCCCTAAAGTTAACAACTAACGGCAAAATCAGTATTTCTCGTTTGATAAAGAGTTTTTGGTACATACCTCACCCCAAACCATGCCCTGAGCAAGCCGTTGGGTGAGCATGATATCTCTTGAACTAATGACTAATGACTAATGACTCTATCTTTACGATTATTTTCCTAAATTCCGCTTCATTTGTTCTAACTCATCCTGAGTCTCCCAGCTACGGAACTTTTCTTCTAAGTCATCAAAGCCACCAGAATAACTGCTAGTTTTATTCGACCAGCCGCTAGTTTCAAAACGCTGCTGGGTTTGCGCTTTAGCACGGGCTGTCTGTGCTTCGGCTGCTTTAGCTTGCACTTCCTGTCGCCGTTGCTGAATTTTTCGCAGTAGTTCCTGAGATTGGTTAATGCGTTCTTTCAGCCCTTGCATGTGTCCCCAGCGCTGATTTCCTTCGCGCAACAGGGCTGCTTCTCGCTCGCCTGCCGCACTTGCCAAATCCTCTCTGCCGGCGTTTTTGGCTTTTTGAATACGGATATGCCAACGCTGAATTTCTTGAGCGGTGGACAGAATTTCTTCTTGCGATCGCTTCTCTTGTAATTGTAAATCTGCGATCAGCTTTAATGTGCCTTCCTCTTGCTCACGCAGCTGTTCTAGCAGCGCCTCTAACTCCAAATGTGGATTGTTACGCAAGAATTCTTCTAAACGGTTTTCTAGAAACCG
Organism: uncultured Nostoc sp.; assembly: GCF_964245445.1. Taxonomy (GTDB): domain Bacteria; phylum Cyanobacteriota; class Cyanobacteriia; order Cyanobacteriales; family Nostocaceae; genus Nostoc. The sequence goes on along the minus strand of NZ_CAXTNE010000374.1, from coordinate 2,090 downwards.
ACTCAAATCATCAAATAATCCCACTGCTAGAACTCCAGAGATTGGGTGCGTGACTATTTTATTGTAGTAGTAGTCAGGTGAACTTCTGAGTGTTAGTTAGATTTAAAAATTGGGAAGAATGTATTTGGTGAAAATACGCAAGCAACGCTAACCTACAAGATAAGGCTTTAATCAGTATGAGTTCTGATTTTCAACCGCCATCTAAGAGTTTGTCCATACTAGCTTCTGTCGGAGGAGTAGTTAGCGGTCTAATAGCGATCGCAATATTAAATGTTTGGTCTAAGCAAGTTCTCAAGACTTCTATAGAAAAACCTGAAATATCAACATCCCAAACTGCTGCACGACAATCGGTACAACCGGAGAAATCCCAACGCCCTGTTTCTGGTGCTAAAGAACCTGAAATAGTTGCCAGTCTTGATGCGAAATCCGTAGTTTTACCAGGTCAGCCCATTCCTAAGAACCAACTAACTGTATCAATAATTCCATACGTTGCTCCTAGAGTTGGAAACCTGACCCCAGAGGAAACGACAACTGCCCGTCAGGCTTGGTCATACTTCCAGCGCAACTGGAACGATGAAACTGGCTTAGTCAATTCCGTTGATGGCTTTGCCTCTGTCAGTATGTGGGATCAGACAGCAGCGATCGCAGCTTTGGTTAGTGCTAAAGAACTCAATATCGTGCCTGCGGCTGAATTTGATGCCAAAATGACTAAAATGTTGAATACATTGGCATCTATGCCTTTATACAAAGGCGAACTACCCAACAAAGTCTACAATGCAAAAACCCTAGTACCTGTTAATTATGGTCAATTAGAAAAACGCGAAGAAATTGGTTGGTCAGCCATAGATTTAGGCCGAATGGCAATCTGGCTGAAGATTGTCGGGACAAAGTATCCAGAGATGCAGCTAGAAACAGAAGCAATTTGGCAACATTGGCAAGTCAAGCGTCTGACCAAAAATGGACAAATGTACGGTACTGCCGTTATCAAAGGCAAAGAACAGTACAACCAAGAAGGCCGCTTGGGCTATGAAAATTATGCTGCTTATGGTTTAAAGCTTTGGGGCTTGGATGTTACACAAGCATTGGATTATCAATCCCATACTGCCTTTGTTGATCTTTACGGACAGGGAGTTCCTTACGACCAACGGGACTTTAAAAACTCTGGAGCCAATAACTACGTTCTTAGCGAACCCTATATCTTAGATGGCATCGAAACTGGGTTTCAAGCTTTGCCTAAAATATACGCTGATCGCATTTTAGCTGCTCAAGCAGCGCGTTATGAAGCGACAAAACAATTAACTGCCGTCACCGAAGATAACTTAGATCGCCCCCCATACTTTGTTTACAGCAGCTTGTTTGTCAACGGAGAACCTTGGGCAACCATCGCAGATACTAGAGAAAAACACAACAATTTGCGGTTCCTCAGTGCCAAAGCTGCGATCGGCTGGCATGTGCTTTACAATACTACTTACACCAGCCAGTTATTTGATTTCGTCCAAGGCAACCTAAAGTCAAAAGATGGCTATTACAACGGCTTTTATGAATCTTTACGTCAGCCGAATAAAACTCTTACTGCCAACAATAATGGTGTGATTTTAGAAAGCTTGTTGTATAAACAAGTTGGACAACCGCTCACAGTTTGGGCAGGAGTCAAGAGCCAGAAGTCAACCAAAAGGGCTATCAGAACACCACAAGTTACAGCTAAGATTCTTAGATAGTAAAAAAACTGGCGTTGCATATCGGAAGAACTATACCTGTATAAATCTATTCATCACTCGATTCAGCAACGCCACCCTATGGCAAAAGTCTTTGAACGGATATTGAAACATCCGCAAACGCTAATGGTGTAACTGTTCCTTGCTTAATTGTATATTTTTCAACATACTTACCATTTTGAGGGTTTCTGAACACAATTATCTGTTTAGCAGATAAACTTAAAACCCAATATTCTTGAATCTCAGCCGTCGCATAAATCGCAGCCTTGATCTCCAAGTCCTTGTTTAAACTTGTGTTGGCAACTTCTACAATCCAGAAGATACAGCAGATTGCAGGTAGATAGAGTACACTAAACGCTAGTGCATCAACCGGGA
>NZ_CAXTNE010000373.1:0-6148 GCF_964245445.1 uncultured Nostoc sp. | reverse complement strand
CTCCCTGCCCCCTGCCTCTTCACTTGGATCGATCGCTATTTCGTCTAAAATTCTTTTCTATTAACGAAGCACTACCAATACCTTGAAGAATACCACGACCGATTAAACCTAAACCTCTACCAATGATTTGCGTGAGAATGAAGACTATACCGCTACCTACAACAGCTAATAGTGATTTTAAACGCGGTGCGATCGCATCACTAAATTCTAAAAGTAACGTCACTACTAAAGGAATATTAGAAAGTTTTACTAATTCCTGATTCCGAGGAGCGTAAACTGAAGTATTGGCAATACCACGAGGCGCAATTACAAATAGTTCATAGCGACTTTCAAAAACTGCTTTTGGCTCATTTATATAATTTCTTAATCTATATTTCCACGACAAATCATTTCTAAATCTTTCAATATCTCTAGTGGAAATCAATTGCCGTCCATAAAACTTTTGCTTAATCACCTCTACATCTGCTAAAGAATTTAGCAATGGTTGCACTACCCCATTCGCTACCTGAATCAACAAGTTCTCTAAAATCATTAATGCTTGGGATTTGGCTTCAGCACTGACTACTGGATAGGAAATATTATCAATGTTCAATTCTGTTTGAAACATTAGATAGGAATACAACTCACAAACTAACGGAATTTTATTAAGAATATCTGTTTGGACAACTTCTATGTTTGGTAATAAATAATTAACAATTTCTATATTTTGATTTCCTAATCTTATCCGAGAAAACTTACCAAAAAAATCTGTAATTGCTGCTTGCCATAACTCGCGTAATAATCTAAATTTCACTTCATATAATTGATTTATCTCTATTTGAGATGTACGCAATTCATCTAACTGTTCAGCCAGTTTTTGCAGGATAAGATAAAGTAATTCTCGTTTTTTATCTTCACGAAATATGTCGATTTCTAAAGGTATATCTGTGACATTTCGTAAAGGAAATTGAAGTTTGGTAATACAAGATGCAAATAATGCAGATTGTAGTGTTCCCGGACTAAGTAAAGGTGGCACAGTTTGCCTTTGTTGAATGGCATTACTCAACCAAGGAGTGACAGGCGACTCATCAGCAACGGGAATATCTTCCTCTTGCTTTTCTTGTGATGAAACCAACAACCGATTTAGCAACCAACGAGCCGCTAGCAGTTCTCGCCTCTGTCCAGCTAGAATTGCTCGATCTAATACTGGTAGTCCGGGAACTTGTAATTGTGCTGTTACTGCGGCTAGGGTAGCTTCAATGTGAGCAATTCCTGACAAACGGAAATTATTTCGGAGTTTATAGAAAGGGAGTGGGGAGTGGGGAGTTGGGAGTGGGGGTTTAGGATTGTTAAACCCGTATAGGGAGTTAGGAATTATGATTGCTTCCGTGTCCTGAAACCAATAGGAACCACCATTTGCAACTTCTTGCATGGCAGCGACTAACTCAGTAAGTGGTGTACCTTTGGGGCAGTAGCCATTAATTCCAACAGATTTTGCAGCCAATAGCAGTCCTTGTTCTTGAATAGAACTGAGAAGCAAAATTGGCAGGTTGGGATATAAGGCTTTGAGTTGCCGACAGAATTGTAAACCTAGCTGTTGACTGGTAGTGGAGCGACCATTACCGAATTCCAAAACCACCAAATTTACCTGATTTGGGTCTTCTTGGGCAATTTCTGCTAAAATCTGCAAGGCAGCAGTATCAGTTTCTACTACTCCTGTTACTTCTAGTAGGTTAGGAATTGCTTCTAGAGCTACCCGTAATCCCAGACGAAAAATCGGGTCTTGGTCGATTAACAATAATTTTAGAGGGCGATCGCTCATTATCTACTCAATTACACAAGCACTGTTTTTTACCAATCAGAAAACAACTTTGATACAAAACTTTGTCTTCCCCATTGTTACCTGTTTTCGCAAACTGATAAATCGATCATAATTGCCTTATACAGCCGTCACTGTGTAATTAAATGAACTTGAGTATTCGGCACTGGTTGGCAGAACGCTATATCGCAATCAATCAAATCAAAGGATTTTCGGCGGGACAATTGGCAGGTATTGCCTACCGAATTGTTCAGGATATGGAAGTCAAAAGCTTGATGCCTTTTGATATCTGTACCTTGGTAGAGGTCTTAGAACTGCCCTTAGCTATTGTTTGGGAAGAAATCAATTTCATTTCCCAGTTGACAGAAAACCTGTTGCGTAGCCTCAGCCAAAAAAAACCGTTAAAACGTAACGAAGGCACATGGCTAGCTTTTCAAATTGGCTATCTCCAAGCTTTGCAAGCAATTATAGAGCAGGAAGCAAGCCTGCAAAGACCGTGGCTAGACCGGGCAAATATACCCATCCCACCACACATTCTGAAGCAGGAAGTGGGTAAATTGACCCTCCAAGATCCGCAACTGCAAGGGTTACTAAAAACTCTCAGTCCAGGTAAATTAACTGACACTCAAGCTGAACAAGCGCTGTCTTTGGTTGCCGACTCATTACTGGTGCAACAAATAAATAACGCTGCTATAGCTTGGTTAGTTGCCAATGGTGCAGAGGAACCTGAAGCTAAACTCCTAACAGAGCGTTTGCTCAACTCACTTCCTGGTCACTTACTGGTAGTCGTTACCGAAAATGCTGCACCTTTAGCTCAACTGCAAAAATTTTTTCGTTTAGGGATTTCATTATCTCCCAATTTGATCACCCCAGAACTGGGTTCTATAGCCACTGATAAAATTGATTTGCACCGAGAACATTATCGGGCAAGTTTGATTAAAAACCTTAGTATGCCGTTGCTCATGGAATCCTTTGCCCTCAAGGATATCTATGTTGCACAAAAAGGCTTACCAATAGAGGAAAATATTTCTGAGCAGGATAAAAAAACTGTTAAGCCAGTTGATTTAAAAACATGGGCGCAGCAACAGCTAGCTGATTTAGAAACGATCGCTCTCATTGAGGCGGAGCCTGGTTATGGAAAAACTAGTTTTTGTCAACTTTGGGCAGCACAGATAGCACAAGAATTTTACCCTAATTGGATGCCTATACTAATTAGGTTACGAGATGTAACTTATAGCAAAACTTTCATCGAAACCCTAAATTCTGCCTTTGGTGTTAATCTTTCAACTTGGTTAGAGCAAGAAAATCTCTCTTGTTTGTTGCTGCTGGATGGTTTGGATGAACTACCCCCTTCTGCTCATGGTATAAGGGCAAAAGCAATTTTTATTCAGCAATTACTGAACTTTCAATCTCAGCATAGACACAAAATTTTCTTAACGAGTCGATCAACTACATTACAAGAAATTGCCCCAGAAATACCGTTGCCATTGAAGCGAATTATCATTCAACCGTTGGATGCGGAGGAACTTAAACAATGGTTTCAGCAATGGACAAAAGTGCAATCGTTAGCGATCGCTCAAAATTTCTTTACATTCTTAAAACAGGCAGGGTTATTTGCCAGTCAATCAAAGTTAAGAGAATTATCTGTCCTTGTCCGTCAACCCCTAATGCTGCATTTGTTGGGCATTTTACACCGAGAGGGACTGCTAGATGATGAACTATTACACTTAGCTGCTAATAATCCAAAGTCTTCTCTGTTATGGGAAATTCATCATCGCCTGAGTCGCTGGTTGTTGGGCTATCCGCTAACTGGCGGTATTAAGACGATGTTACTACGCTCAGGATTGGCTCATATCTACCGGACTCCAGAAGCGATCGCTAATTTACTCGCTAGTCGTCATCCCCAAGATTTACTTGAACAAATGCAAGCGATCGCTCTGAAAATTTTACACTCACAACGTCATCAAATTAATTTGGCTGAGGAAGCAAATACTCTATCAGGGTTTTATTTTAAAATTTGGAATTTAGAAAGCGCAGCAAAAACTAGTTTAATTGAGTTTTCGCATATTAAGTTAGGAGAATATCTTTGTGCTGAGGCTGTGACTGCTGAGTTGAAATTGTTGACTCAGTGCCAAGATGAAGTTTATGGCACGCTCACTTTTGTAGTTGATTCTCCTAGTGGTGTAGCCCAACATATTTACAATTTACTGGGTTACGGGATACTTAGCCAAGAAATTGAGGAATTGGCCATCGCAATTTTACGCCAGGAGCAAAAGCACAAGTTTTCCTTTGAAGTTTTGTTCCAACGGCTTTTGTCTTTCTGGCGTGCTTACTGTCAAGGCTATTGGTTGGATGAAGGGATAGCTCACAAAGCTTTGAGTCATTTTCACGCACTGCAAAACCCAGTGAATGTTGAGCAGGTGAATGCTGGTGTGGGACTGAATGTGTTTTTATTGCTTTGTGCTTGCTACCGAGAAACAAAAGTTCCCTTTTGGCCTTGTGGGAATCCAGTCAATTTAGCAGAATTCAATCCAGAGGCTTTAAGTGCGCTAATTGCTAGAACAAGCCTTTTACATAAGAATGCCTTCGCAACCCGAATTAAGTCTTTGGCTGGACTCAATTTATCGGGAGCCTCTTTGTTACAAGTAATGTTAACTGGGGTAAATCTTGAGCAGACAAACTTATCCAATGCGGAGTTAATCGGGGCGAATTTAGCTGGAGCGAATTTGCAACAGGCGAACCTCGCAGGCGCAAACCTTACAGGCGCAAACCTTCAACAGGCAAATCTTACAGGCGCAAATCTTAATTCTGCCAATCTCACTAACGCCTGCTTATTTGATGCCATTCTCACTGAGACTGATAAAAAATTAGCCAGCGATGAAGATGCTTCCTTCTCGCAAGAGTCGTTTCAAAAATTGAAGTATTCGCGTAGTTTACCGCCGCAGGCATCGCAACAGCCTTTATTAAGTACCGTCAAAATTGCGACAAACACAGATAATAATTGGAATAAAATCCCTGCGATCGGACTAATTGAAAGCTCTGAAGGCACAATTTTACCAGAAGATTTATATGATGATACCGATGATGAGACAATTTTTGGTAATAATTCTATTGGGGAATAGGGAATAGGAAATTGGGCATTGCTTATTCTCGTCCTTGTCCCCTTGTCCCTGTTTCCTACCACAGGTAGGCGGAAATAAACCTCCCATTTCATTACAGCCAGAAAGCCCAAAATTTTTGACTTTTGAATGCATGACTTTTGACTTCTGCCTTGCGGCACTAGCCCTCTTGCGGGTTACGGTAGCCAATAAAGTTAATACTGTAGTCAGTAATCCGCACTCCTGTTTCTTCTTCAATTTTGCGGATTAACTCTTCTGGCAGTTCCACATGAACATCAAGAATTTGATTTGTATCTATACAGTTTACATGACTGTGAGAATCACTAATATTGCCGTACAAACGCCCATCACAACGTTCAATACACTCAATGATGCCCTGACTGGATAATGCTTCTAAATTTTGATAAACAGAAGTATGACCGATATCTTTACCTTGTTGGTTCAAGCGATCGTAAATCTCTCTAGCAGAAAGATGTTCATTTGCTTGCCAAAGTAATTCCAGAATAAAGCGACGCTGACGGCTGACGCGCATACCCAGAATTTGGCACTGCTCAAGTGCATCTTCTAGGGAACGAATTGGTTTTGTAGAAATTGTTTGTTTTTCCATATTACAGCTTCTTAACTGTTGAGGGAATTTTCCCATTTAAATGTTTATTGCTTATTTAATATATGCAATGATATTGCACACTACTTTTTCTACCTGTACTTGTGTTTTGGCTTTTGATGCTGCGGAAGTTACAGGTTGCGATAATGATTTTTTTGCTTATTGACGGCTACTTTGTCAGACCTTAATCTAAAACAAACTCATTACAACTTTAACTTAAAATTGCTGTAAATGTCCACCTTGGGAAAGGTAACGCCTGCCCCAAGTAGGCTAGTTCCAATGCCACACCATGTTAATCGTGTAGTAATTTTTTAGTTAAAGGCAAGTACTTATCGCCATTACGAAAGTAACATTTAACTTTAGAAATTCGGTATACGTGAGTGGCGTAGGCGTAGTCCGCCGCAGGTATCGCCATCTGCTTATATCAAGGCTAGCAACTAGATGTATATTTGTTATAACCAGTGAAGAAAACTAAGCAAAAGTATCAAATAAATTAGAGAAGGTCAGATTTGTGTATAGACCTTGTATAGGTTGACCAATTATTAGCAAATAAAGTATTAGTAAATACTAATTTACGCCTAATGTGAATTAAAGAGGTTGAGACTGGAAGGTGAGAACATTGATACC
>NZ_CAXTNE010000372.1:0-6149 GCF_964245445.1 uncultured Nostoc sp. | reverse complement strand
TTGTTAGCGATCGCTGGTTTTTGATCCTACCTCACCAAATCGCGTTGCTCCCTTTCGCAGATGTACCCCGTCAGAAAAGGTGTCTTTGAGGACACGCAGGGGTCGAGTGGGGGCGATCGCAGCCGGAATTTCTGCTCCAACCGCGTGTTCCACTAGGTTAGCTGACCAGGGCGCTCCCCCCACCTTACGGCGCATCTCAATGTACTCAATAGGGTTAGCAACTCGATTTTGGCTAATATTGGCGAGTTCCCAGAGAGATTCTTTGAGAAGATTGATGGTACTCTCAGAAAATCGGATTACCCAGTCTTGGGAGGCATTGGGGATGGTGCGAGTCCAGAGGTTTACTAAACCCCGTTCTACGGCATTAGTGGGTTCTGGCGGCGTTTCTTGGGGCTGCACAGGCATAAACGCTGGTAGTCCATTGAGGTACTTCTTAGCCCCAGCCATATCTTGGGTACGCTTGTAAAGCTCAAGGAAGTGATCGTCGAAGAAAAATACCCAAACATACCAATCAGTTACCAGATTGAGCATAGGTTCATCGGCATCTGGATGGGTATAGGAACACAATAGTGCATAGTCATGGGCATCAAACTTGCGCTCATCCCAAATCCCATAATCTTCAGATCCCTCTGCCCCGCCCAAAATTCCCATTTCATAAGCCCAAGCTTTAGAATGTACCCGTGCCGCTTCCAGGTTTGGGTTTAGCCGTGCCGGCCAAGGTACATAAAAACTCGGCAACTCAAAAGGTTGCTTACTTGAAGTCATTGTCCATTTAAACCTATCAGTTTAAGCTCAGTGTCTTGATTAAAGTCGCGTTATAATGGTTTTGATTTACGTGAGTTACACCTGTAGGGGCACGGCACTGCTGTGCCCCTACACCTTGCGATATAACGTTGTGCCGTCCCTGAGTGGGAACCGCTATAATTTGACATTCGCTGTTAATCTTGGGTAAGTGAAATTATTTCTAGTAATCGAAAAAATCACAAGTTACTCTTGCCAAATATGTACTAAGCATTAAATTACAGCTTATCAACAGCACGATCAAGAGTTTTTATAAAACGTCCTACTTTTCCCACTTTTCCCACTTTTCCATTTAACCAAATCAACACTTTTATAGCTAACAATACCTTAGCCAAATTACGAGGGTTCAATGGCTGTAGAAGCATTATGAATACGACCAAGAGAGATAAGCTTGGCAAAAATCTGGGTTAATAAAATAGGCTCTGGTGGTTGTGGAAGCATTTTTAACATTTCACGAACATATTCCGACTTTTCAAACAGCCTCTTAAGCGCACGTACAGTATCAACAGTTACTACTTTACTTGATACAAAGACTTATTCAACGTTAGATATTGTTAGTCTTTATGACGAACGTTGGGATGTTGAGCTTGATTTGAAACATCTTAAAACTACATTAGGCATAAACAAGAAATTGCCAGCCGAACTAACCTCTCAGGAATTTGGGTAGCAGCAGTTTGTATTGCAATTGAGGAAAGCAGACCCCTAGGGCATGTTTTCAAACTATAACCACAAGAGAATGGAGGCGATCGTAATCATAGCTGTATAATTTACAGCAAGTTTCTCATATCGGGTAGCGATGCGGCGAAACTGTTTGAGTCGATTGATAGCGCGTTCAACAATATTGCGTTGACGGTAGATTTCAAAGGCTTTAGAACCTCGACGTGGTTCATTTGAGAGTCGTGGGATAGTAAGACGAATACCACTTTAAGGGCGTAAGTAATTACGTATTCGACGACCTATATAGCCTTTGTCTCCAACCAATCTCAAAGGACGTAAACGTGGACGACCCCGACTCTTATCGCTTGACTGCTCCTTGTGACATCAATTGTTCTAGAAAAATTGACTTCATAAGTTGACCTGGACTAAGAATAAAAGTTATTGGTTTACCTTTACCCTCACAGCGAATGTGTATTTTTGTACTGAAACCACTCGCGTGTTCGACCTAGTTTTTCGTCTTCATCGCCCCAATATTCCACCTGCGGCGTGCTGATGGCTCTACACTAAAAGCTTTATTTCGGAAATTAAAAAGCCTAGAAGACCTGAAAACAGGGCAGTTAGCTGGAAAAATTTGTACAGTTATTGATTTGGTTACTCGTTTACCTATTGAGGTTTGGTTTCACACTAACCCCGCTGCATTAGAGACTAATTTTGAGGCCCAATTACTGAATTTACTACCTGCTAAAACTCTGATTTTACTGATAGAGGTTTTTATCATTTCCAATTCCTTCAAAAACTTATTAACCAAGAAGTTCATTTTATTATTCGTTTAAAAGCCAAAGCAGCTATTAAGTACTTAAAAACTTTTAGCTATGATCATTTGGTTAAAGACCGATTGATTCAACTTGGTACTGTTCGTCGTGCCGCACCAGTTCTTACTTTACGTCTAATCGAAATCAAGGTTGGTAAAACTAACTATTTTTATATTACTTCTGTTCTTAACCCACAAATATTACCTCCCACAGTTTCACTCACCGACTGTAGATATTGGGCAGACGACCCAAGCTGCTTCTCTTTCTAAACCTACAGAGTTACAGTCATCAGGTGATGGGCTTGTACCAGACGCGATAATTAATCTTCCTCTAATTAATAGGGCAAACGCACTTATCGCTGCTTTAACGAAAAGTGGTTTTCAAGTAGAAGATATGATGAGTTCCCAAGTCATTGCGATCGCTGGTACTCAGCGAGGGGGCAAGGGAACCTTAGCAGCAATCTGGGCATGATTCCCGAATGGTTAAAGACCTACAAACACCCAGGAAATGGGCAACCAGATCCAGCCAGAACATTACTTCAATTCTTCCTGGAATTAGTTCAAGAGCATGAAAGGGCAGTCATACCCAGAGGGGAGAAGATTGCTCCATCAGATGCAGTTAATCATCTAGAGTCCATTTTTTCAAAGCCTTATCAAGAAGTGAAATTTCTGGAAGTAGAAGAGAGTAGTATTTCTGAGACTGATTTAGACCAAATTGTGGCGATCGTTGCAGCTACTGCTAATCCTCCAGCTTCTTTTGCTGCTATCAGAAACAGCCGCAAGTGGGGCGAAGAGAAAAAGAGTGTTCTTTACTTGAGAAATGCCTTGTCACAATTGATTGACACTAACCAATTGTGCAGAAACGAAAAAGATGGTTTTAGCGTTATTAACGTTAACCAGTAAGTCACACTGAAGGTTGAGTTCCAGTCAAGTTCCAGTCGAGTTCCGGTATTCTTACATCTTTAAGTAAGGATGACAAATAGAGTCTTTTTATCTCTCCATGAGATTGCTCCTGATCTAGGACTCATGTGATACTCAAGATTGTAAAAAATTGACTCGATCTCTAGTATGCTCTTCTCGAAAAGCCACTACTCAGATAAGCGTTAGGCATTGTCATTGCCGCTATTAACTGCTATGTCGAAATGTAACACGTCTTCGCGATCGCCCAGCTTTGTATAAAGTTTAATGGCTGGATCGTCACCAATATCCGCCTGGACGAAAATGACATAAGCTCCACATGCTGCTGCTACTTCCTTCAGCTTCTGAATTAATGCCGTTGCGATCCCCTCCCGTCGGTGTGCGGCGGCAACAGCTAGATCGTAGATGTAAATCTCGCTGCGCTCCTGCTCGAACTTTTTAAGCTCGTAGGCAGTCAGACCGCCAACGACCTCACCTTCTTTCAATGCGGCGATCGCAATGAAGTAGTCACTATCAAGCAGTTGCCGCAGATAGTCTACACTAGGCGGATTCCCATAGGTCTCCACCTCATCGAACGCCTCACCAAAGGTCGCTAATAGAGCTTCCATTAATGCAACGTCCTCCGGCACAATCTGTTGAATGCTTAAGTTCATTGGTATTTCCTAAGCTATATTCCTGCTGAACGGCTAAATCCTGCTCGTTCATACAATATTAGACGAAAGGGCTAAACCCAAAAATCAGTTGATTATCGCTTGCTGCTATGGCTGTCTTTGGGGTGCAGTTATCGGAATTACGACATTCTTTATTAAGCCCAGCGTCACTGTAGCGGCGATTGGGTTGGGTTTTACGACTGGAGCGTCTGGGAAATTGTTGGTTCAAAAAGGGGAATAAATCGAAGTAGCTGAAGATTGGTTTTAATTGTTTAAGTGGTCTTTTCGATTCATTAGAGTAAATATGTCTTGGTCGAAATCTATCTCTTTTGATGTTGCTAATAAACTTTTTAACGTAATTAGAATTTGTAAAGTTTTGTAAAGAATTCTCTTTACAGGAGTCAGCTACACGAAAACGAACACTGCCACATCATCCAATGTCTGTGGTAAAGTATCCAAGTCAATCGAGTAGTCACCAAATCGTTTGATATGGCTATTCATGTAAGGACTTAAATGCCACATCTTCACGCATAATGAAATAGCCTTCACGCTTCAAATCACGCAGAATATTAGTTAAATCAACCACATTGTGGAAGATTACCGCATTAGGAATCAAATCATGATACTTAATAATTTTCTGTTGTTCTTCTGATCGGTCAAGTTCCGGTATTCTTACATCTCCAAGTACGGCTGAAGAATAGAGTCTTTTTATCTATGGGGTACAAGAGGCAGAGGTGCAAACGAGAAAACTTACTGCAACTTTTCCCTTGCTCCCCTGCTTTTCTTCCCCATTCCCAAATAACAGATATTGCTATCAGCGACTGGCAGAGGTGGTTGGGTACTGATGTCCTAAGGTGGGATGTGGCGTGTAAGGTTCTTCCAAGAATTTACGCTCTTGATCGGAAAGTTTCAAATCTAAAGCCTCAACTGCTTCTTTGAGATGCTCTATCTTACTAGCACCAACGATTGGAGCCGTCACGCCTGGTTGATGCAATAACCAAGCTAAGGCAATTTGTGTTGGTTTCACGCCGCGTTTTTGCGCTAATTCTACGACACGATCGACTATTTGAAAATCTGAATCTTGATAGTAGAGATTGTGGGCGAATTCGTCGGTTTTTGCACGCACGGTTTGACCATAGTCTTGTTTGCTGCGATTTCCAGCCAGGAAACCACGCGCTAAGGGACTCCAAGGAATAATCCCAATTCCTTGATCTAGAGATAAAGGTATGATCTCTCTCTCTTCTTCTCGATAAACTAAGTTGTAGTGATTTTGGATAGATATAAAGCGACTCCAACCGTGTTTGTCAGCCGTGTAAAGGGCTTTGGCAAACTGCCATGCATAAACACTCGATATTCCTAAGTAACGAACTTTTCCTGATTTGACTACATCATGCAGCGCCTCTAGGGTTTCCTCTATGGGCGTTTCGTAGTCCCATCGGTGAATTTGGTACAAATCGACGTAATCTGTTTGTAAACGCCGTAATGAGGCATCAATGCCATCAAAAATATGCTTACGAGACAGTCCCTGATCGTTGGGACCATCACCGATTTTATTGTATACTTTGGTAGCAATAACTACTTGATCTCTTTTGGCAAAGTCTTTGAGCGCCCGTCCCAGAATTTCTTCACTAGCACCTAATGAATAAACATCGGCGGTGTCAAAGAAGTTAATGCCCAATTCCAAAGCTAATTTAATAAACGGGCGACTTTCTTCTTCTTCTAGTACCCATTCGCGCCATTTCCGAGAACCATAAGTCATAGTACCCAGAGTCAAGCGTGATACTTTTAATCCGCTTTTTCCGAGATTTACGTATGTTGTCATACTGTTTGCTCTACTTTTTGATAACGTTGTGATAGTTCTAATGCAAGTTGAGAAGCTTGATGTGCTTCATCACTGCGTCCTAGCTGGCTGTAGGTATTAGCTAATTCCCGTTGAATCACGGGAATATTGCCACGAGATGCATTGCGCTTTTCTAGTACATTCAAGGTTTTGTGATACTGCCGATCACGAATCAGTGCATCAAGATAAATTTGCTCAAATAAATCTTGTTGAGCATGAGATCCACCTGTGGAGTATAAATCAGGTAATACTGCCTCTAGTTGAGCGATTGCACATTCCCAATCCCCACGAGCATGAGCAATCATCCCCTTAGCCGCTGGTACTCCTACCTCTACCCAAGTCCGCCGTGCATAGGGTAAGACGTTTTCTCCATGAGTTTGCATACTCTCTAACATCTCTACCGCCCAGTCATCTTTACCGCCCCGTACCAAGGCATAGATATATTGCAAATCCAGGAAGGCAAGAGCGTGTT
>NZ_CAXTNE010000371.1:0-6187 GCF_964245445.1 uncultured Nostoc sp. | reverse complement strand
GTAACTTTCATCTTCTTACTTCTCCCGCCTTTTTTCTAATTCACATTAGGCGTAAATTACTAATTAATATCAACTTCCTCCCACATTCATTGCTGCTAAAAAAGCCTTCTGGCTCACATTTATGTTTTAAATTTAGGGAATTTTAATTATGTCTAGACTTACGGTTCCACCCAATTTCACAGGCACTGCTGGTTCCGACACAATAGTAGGGGAAGATTTAAACAAATTTCCAGCAATTGGGATTGATATTTTAACTGGAGGTTTCATTTTTACAGGCTTAGGAAAGGACACCATTAAAGGCAACGGCACTGGCGGTAAAGGGGCTGATGGTGCTATCGGTAAGAACGTCAATGGCAGCGAAGGCGGTGCTGGAATCGGCATCAGCAATAATGGCAATCTGAATGCTGGATCGGGCGACGACGCTATCATGAGCAAGGGTAATGGGGGTCTTGGAGGCAACGGCAGGAATGAGAGTGATCCTAATCTTAGTGAAAACTCTGGCACTTTTACTTTTGGCGGCAGTGGCGGTACAGGGACTGGCATCAGTAACAGTGGCATCCTTAATACTGGGTTGGGCAACGATACTATCATCAGCAATGGCACTGGCGGCAACGGCGGTGACGGCGGCGGTCATTTCTTGAGTGGCGGCTACAGTGGATATGGGATTGGCATCAGCAACAGTGGCAAACTGAATACTGGGGGCGGAAATGACACGATCGCTGGCACTGCTCAGGGCGGCACTGGTGGTGAAGATTACCTTGGCGTCAATGGTGGTACTGCAACAGGCATCAGTAACAGTGGCAAACTGAATGCAGGGGACGGAAATGACACGATCACTGGCACTGGTCAGGGCGGCACTGGTGGTGGCGGTCGCCTCGGCAGCGACGGCGGATTTGGGATAGGTATCAGCAACACTGGGCAACTGGATACCGGAGACGGAAATGACACAATCACTGGTATCGGTATTGGCGGCATTTCCGGCTTCGGGATTGGTGGGCCTGGCTCTGGAGGTGCAGGGACTGGCATCAGCAATAATGGCAATTTGAATACAGGGGCCGGAAATGACACTATCACTGGCACTGGGACTGGGACTGCTACTAATAAAGGCCGCGTTTTCGTCGGCGATACCATTCTCACCCTCGGCGGTACTGGAACTGGCATCATTAACAGTAAGAAACTGGATACCGGAGACGGAGAAGACACGATCATAGGCACTGGCACAGGTATTGGCGGCACAAACATTTATGGAACTGGCATCCAGAACATGAAAGGTGTCACCATCACCACAGGACAGGGTAACGACACAATTACTGGTTCTGGCAAAATACCAGGCGCAAACGGCACTGCATACGGCATCTCCAACGACGGAGTAATTGATACTGGGAATGGTTGTGACATTCTTACCGGACAGGCTACAGCAACAATTGCTGGTGCTGCCTATGGCATTTATGGAAAAGGAACTATCAAGACTGGTGATGGCAATGACAAAATTACATCTACCAGTAGCATCAATGAAGTTCAACAAAAAGTTACTATTGGTGGTGGTATCAACATTGATCTAGGCACTGGAAATGACTACTTCAAAGGGTTCGGTACTGGGACTGTGGATGGTGGAAAAGGTTTTGATACCTTAGACCTCAGTGCTTTCAATCGCTCTGAACTCACTTTTTCTGGTGTAATTTCAGGCAATGCCCTAAACCCAGCTAACATCAGCTTCAATAACAATGGAGATGTTATTACACTGTCTACAACAGGCTTTGAGAATTTTATCTTTGCAGATGGCTCTTTGGGCTACAGCACTTTGGTCTGAAACTAAAATTACAACAATCTCACGAAAAATAATTACAAATTACGAATTAATATCAACTTCCTCCCACATTCATTGCTGCTAAAAAAGCCTTCTGGCTCACATCTCTGTAAACTGTATTTAAATACTTCATTACTGCATCACTGGAAGTTGAATTTACTGCATTTTCCTCTTCCTTTGCTAGGGGGATT
Organism: uncultured Nostoc sp.; assembly: GCF_964245445.1. Taxonomy (GTDB): domain Bacteria; phylum Cyanobacteriota; class Cyanobacteriia; order Cyanobacteriales; family Nostocaceae; genus Nostoc. Next base: position 4,189 of record NZ_CAXTNE010000371.1, on the reverse strand, counting down.
GCTCCTAATACATCTAAGACCATCTCATTAGTGGACGGCGCAATCACTACTAATGATGACTCTAGTGGCTTATTGTATTGCCAGAAAAAGTCAATTTTTACTGAGTATTTGTTATTAGGAATTGACTGTTGAATATCGGGCGCTTCTGTGGTATTAGGTTGAATCTTGGCACTACGTAATTGGCGTAAATCGCTGATAATTTGCTCTTTGGTGCGTCCACGCAATTGAAATAGTACAAAAGGGTCTTCACTGAAGCGATCGCCTAACTGATAGTATAGGGCACCAATGTGTTTACAGGGATTTGCTTTATCAGGACAAGAGCATTTACTCTGGACATCAGAAAGGGTAAATGGAAATATCGAAAGACCATTAGTCGTGAATACTTCTTCTATATTTTGTGGCATTTCTCCTGCTAGCAGCTTGGCAGCAAAAATTGCCTTTTGGGACATGCTTTCAATTACATAACCCCACTGTTCATCACTAAAAGGTTCAAGGGAAAGGGAAACTTTATAAGGTTCTACTTCACTACCTTGCACCCTAGCTAATACTTTTGCACCTTTAAATTCGATGCTGAGAACATTTCCTTGACGAGCATAATTTCTCGCACGTTCTAAACGCTTTTTAAAGCGATAGGAATCTAGCAAATCTAGCCATTGTTGTGACCACCATTCTCGACTTGCTTGTAATGTGTAATTAGTCATGATTTTACCTTTTAAATTATTAGATAATATTCCAATTAAGTAATTAAATCTCTAAATGCAAATACCATAAATAAGACTATACCGCTACAAGTGTTCCTTCAAAACTTAAAAGTACCCCCAGATAAATTAATCAGTGTATTAATCCAATGCAAATCAGTTTTTGCATTTCGATTTAACCGCAGCATGTCGTGAAGGTTCATTACTTGGTATTGATATCTATTGAGTAAAGCATTCAATGCATTAAGAATAGATGTCTGATCTAGGGAAGGGTAGGAGTGTTTTAGAACCTCAATTAACATCTGACTGCCGCGCTGTTCAAAGTGAGCAGATGGAGACATGGAAGAAGAAGGATTTTTAAGGAAATAATCGTCAATTTGCATCATGCTTCCGCGAAAATTGTCCAGCAGTGATTGTGCATAGAAAAGTTCTCCACGCATGACTCGACGATATACTTCCTCGGCTTGTGCTAGCCCTTTGCTGATCAGTCGATTCACCTCATCAACATCTAGTGTAAACTCTAAGCCAGAAGAAGCTTCAATAACTTGGTGTATTAACTTTTTAGGATCATAAATAACTTGAACAGGTTGTAAGTACCAAGGGGAGGGCTGAAGATTGTCTGGCTGGTAGTAAAGGACATCGATTTTATTGAATGGATGGAAGTGAAAGACGCAAACCCATCGAATTCCTGCTGGCCACTCGTTGTATAGCCATTCTCCCCAGTATTTAGGAGCAGAAAAACGCTCATCAAGAAATTGCTCGTATAGTTCTGGTTGAGCAACAACTCGAAAATCAATATCAGAGAACTCATCCGTTGTCCCTGATGCTATAGACCCTTGAACGAATAAAGCCTCAACACCTTTCTTCACTAGAAAATAATCAACGACTTTGTTAAGTAAATCTTGACGTGCTGCATTTAACTCGTCTGCATTAACCTTCATCCTTCATCCTCGTCAATTACTGCACTGCGGTCAAGTATTAGTAAGTTGCGAAGCTGGTCTGTATCCAGTTCAGTCAACCATTCTTCACCTGCACCTACAACTTGTTCAGCTAGTTGTTTCTTACTTTCAATCATGTCATGAATTTTTTCTTCTAAAGTGCCAGTACAAACAAATTTATGTACTTGCACATTCCGGGTTTGACCAATACGAAATACTCTATCTGTGGCTTGATTTTCTACGGCTGGGTTCCACCATCTATCAAAGTGGAATACATGATTTGCTCGTGTTAAATTCAGTCCGACACCACCCGCTTTTAGAGAAAGAATCATAATCGGTGGGTCTTGAGGGTCGTGTTGGAAACGGTCGATCATTTCCTCTCGTTGTTTTTTGCTGGTACTGCCATATAAAAAGAATATTTCTCGCCCTAGTTGTTTTTCTAAATAGGGTTTAAGTAATTTACCCCACTCAGCAAATTGTGTAAAGATTAAAGCTCTATCGCCTTCTGCTAAAACTTCTTCTAACATTTCTTCTAGCCGCAGAAGTTTGGCTGAATTATGTTGCTCTAATGTCGCCTGTTTCAAATATTGGGCTGGGTGATTACAGATTTGTTTGAGTTTGATTAGCAAAGCCAAAATCATCCCCCGGCGTTGCAATCCTTCCGCAGATTCTATCTCTACTAAAGATTGTTCTACAACTTGTTGATAAAGTTCAGCTTGTTCACCAGTTAAACCACAAAATACAGTCATTTCTTGCTTATCTGGTAAGTCTTGAATAATTTCGCGATCGCTTTTCAATCGCCGCAGTATAAATGGTTGCACTAATGAACGTAACTGAGTCAAAGAAGCCGTATCACCATACTTTTCTATTGGCATGGCAAACCGGCGTTGGAAAAATTGCTTATTGCCTAAATAGCCAGGATTGAGAAAATCTAAAATAGACCATAGTTCTTGCAGCCTATTTTCTACTGGTGTCCCCGTCAACGCAATCCGAAATGTCGCTTCTAATTCCCGCACTGCTTTTGACTGCTTCGCCTCTGGGTTTTTCACATTCTGGGCTTCATCTAAAACAATTATCTGCCAAGAGACACTTTGCAATGACTTGATATCACGATGAAGCAGTGAGTAGCTGGTAACGATTAAATCGTGCTTTTTCACTGCTTCTAAAAACGCTTTCCCTTTTGGGCGTTTGTCACCGTGATATTGCAAAATTTTCAGGCTTGGTGCAAATTTATTGACTTCCCTTTCCCAGTTGCCTAAAACCGAAGTTGGGCAAACTAATAGTGTTGGATTTTCTAGTACATCCTGCTCTTTTAAATGTAGCAAAAAAGCAATAAACTGAATAGTTTTACCGAGTCCCATGTCGTCTGCGAGACATGCACCCAAACCCCAACGTTCCAAGAAGGACAGCCAAGCAGCACCACGTTCTTGATAAGGTCGCAACTGTCCTTTAAAGGCTGCTGGTGTGGGCAAAGGTGCGATCGCTTGATTATTGTTTAGCGCCCCAATTAACTCTTGCAACGCCCCAGATGCCTCAAAGCTAACCACTGGTAACTTTTCAATTACTTGGGTATCCCCTGTACTGAAACGCAAGGCATCTTCCAAAGAAAGCGCCATTTGGTCTTTGCGAGTGGTAAAAAAAGTTTGGGCTGTTTTGATATCTTGGGGTCGCAATTCCACCCACTCGCCGTTAATTTCTACTAGGGGACTATTTAAAGCCACAAGTTTATCAAACTCAGCTTTGGAAATAGTTTGTCCTCCAATTGCCAATTGCCATTGGAAATTCAGCAGACTTTGTAACCCTAAACGTCCCTGCTTTTTCTTTGGGGTTTCGGCAGTAATTTTCAAACCCAAACGATTTGCCCATCCTTCACGGTTCGCTAGACTGGGAGGCAAAATTACTCCCAAACCACTGTCTTCCAACCTCCAAGCTACAGCCTTGATAAACTCATAAGCTTGCATGGGGGTGATCCGAGAAAATTGGGGATATTCGGTTTCAAAACTAGGTGCGATCGCTGGATATAATCGGGAAGCTAGCCCCAATCCTCGCAAAAATGTTTCCTGTGGTTGCTCAATTGTTCGATTTTCATAAACCAATCGTTCAACTGGATTGTTCCAAATAGTTGCCGCATCCACCAAAAACTCAGGATCGTCAGCCGCTTGCAAATAATACGCCAATGTCCAATCTGTTTCGCCAGACTCTGGAGAACCCAATTGAAAACAAGTACGAAATAGAGTTTTAAGAGTTAATTGGTATTGAAGCGGCATAGTCCAAGCCTTCAGTGCCGCTTCCAGTCGTTCCACTTCAATTGCATCTGCATTAGCTGTACCAGATGTACTACTTAAGGCTTGTAACCACTGTCGCACCCCACCTGGTAAAGATGCTATCGCCTTAGCTTCCATTGGAGGCTGAGAACCCACCATTCCTCGCACTTGGGCATCTATCGTACTGTTAAGAAATCCCAGCAACAATTCTTGAGGTTCGGTAGGGAAGTTTACTGCTAGGTGAGGGGATGAGGAGGATCTTACTCTCTCATCTCCCCCCACTCCCCAC
>NZ_CAXTNE010000370.1:0-6210 GCF_964245445.1 uncultured Nostoc sp. | reverse complement strand
TTGCTTTCTCATTTTGGTGTTTTCCGCAAGCAAAAGCAGCTTTTACTTTCTCAAAGCCCAGTTTGCTTTCTCATTTAAGTAATTCGCGCAATCTGCTGTAATTGTCCCTATGTAGCAAAAGCTATTGCAGATTTGCCGGAATTCTCTCAGGCTGATCTATACGTAATTTTTTAAGGTAAAGAATATTAACCGTACTGGATTACAAGGTGTAGATTATGGCTCGGAGAAAAAGAACTTCTGTAGTGTTAGAAAAAGCAGTGCGCCGTGCCGCAAGCATAAACTCAATTGATCCGAGGTTAGATTTAGGCAATGGACTCACCTTACCTGCCTTCTCAAGCCTGATCGAGATGATGCGATCTAAAGAAAATGCCTATAACAGTGCCCTTTCCAGCTTAGATAAGTTGTATCGTGAAATGCTGGAAACAGAAAGTGAGTTGGGAGATATGACAGAACACATGCTGATGGCAGTTGGGACTCGATATGGCAAAAGCAGTGTAGAGTACGGCATGGCGGGAGGAGTTCCTAAAAATCAACGTCGTAAGGGACTACGAGGCGAACCGCCAACTTCCGGTACTGAGCAACCGTTATTTGTTGCCAGTGTGGAGGGCAAGAATGGAAAGACAACGGTAACGACAAGTTAAGATGTGCCGTAGTACTCAAAATTTTGTCAAACTCAAATAATTGCGTAGGCGCAGCCCGTCGTAGACATTGCTGTTTTATCAAATATATTTATCCGTTACTAGTCGCGCAACACAACGCACTAATTAATGATTATGATGGTGTGTTGCGCTTTGCGACAACGCACCCTAAAGCTTGACAAAAAAATTTAAACAAAGGTTAGTATGTGGGCATCTTGGGAACTATAGAAGTAAATCAGATTAGCATCAACTTCTAGTTTCCAATGAAAACTCCCTATCTTAGCAAAGGTAAAGCGTTCCCATTACAGATTGTTCTTGTTGTTCCCTTCATTATCCAAATTTTTGCAGCGGTCAGTTTAGTGGGTTATTTGTCCTTTAAAAATGGGCAAAGAGCAGTTAATGACGTGGCAGAAGAGTTGATAGATCGTACCAGGGATGTAGTGGATGAACACCTTAAGTCTTATCTTTCCATTCCGCAAACGCTTAATCAAATCAACGCAGATGCTATCCGCAGGGGAATATTAGATGTACGCGCTCGTAAAAATCTTGGCAAGTATTTCTGGGATCAGATCCAGGTCTATGACCTGACTTATATTGGTATCGGACTAACGACAGGTGAAGGGCTGGGTGCGGCTCGTTATGATGGCAAGACGATCACCATTGATGATTGGACTGCCAAGCCTCCCAACAATGTCTACACTTACGCTACTGATCAGCAAGGCAATCGAACTCAGGTGAATGCTCGGTGGGATTGGGAAAATTCTAGCGAAACTTGGTATACCCAATCGCTCGCCGCAGGTAAACCCATTTGGGGAAAGATTGTAAGTGCAACTTTTCCCACCGGTCCTTACATCGCCGCCTCTGCCAGTCGTCCGATTTATGATTCGCAAAATCGCTTGCTGGGAATGATTGCTGCGGACATTCACTTGCTCAAACTCAGCGATTTTTTACGCAGTTTGAATATTAGTAAGTCTGGGCGGGTGTTCCTTTTAGAACGGGATGGCACATTAATCGCCACTTCCGGCACAGAAAAGCCCTTTACCTTCGTTAATCAAAAGGTTGAGAGGTTGCAGGCGATCGACAGTTCTGACCCAATAATACAGAACATTGCCAGACACCTCCAAACTTTTAAAGAGTTTAAGTCCATCACCCAAGACACAGATTTTCAGATGAAGTTACAAGGAAAACGGCATTATGTCGATGTTGTACCTTGGCGTGACAAGTATGGCTTGGATTGGCTGCTGGTGGTGAGTGTGCCAGAAAACACATTTATGGCGCAAATTAATGCCAACACGCAGACCACGATCGCCCTTTGTTTTGGCGCATTGGTTGTTGCCTCGGTGATGGGCGTGTTCACCTCTCATTGGATTGTACGCCCGATTCTGCGCCTGAGTTGGGCAAGTGAGGCAATGGCATCTGGCAATTTAGATCAGACAGTAGAAACTAGCGGCATTCGAGAACTTAATACTCTATCCAACTCTTTCAACCACATGGCAGGGCAACTGCACGAATCATTTACTGCTCTCGAGAAAAGCAAGGAAGAACTAGAAGATCGGGTAGAAGAACGCACCACTGAACTCAAAAATGCATTAGCGGAATTGCAGCGCACTCAATCTCAAGTTATTCAAAGTGAAAAAATGTCTAGTCTCGGACAACTAGTTGCTGGAGTTGCACACGAAATTAATAATCCAGTCAACTTTATTCATGGCAACCTTGTCCATGTACAAGAATATATTCAGGATTTATTAGCGTTTGTGCAGTTGTATCAGCAGCATGATTCTAACTCGGCTCCGGAAATTCAAATCGCTGCCGAAGACATGGATCTTGAGTTTTTGCAAGAAGACTTACCAAAAATGTTGTCTTCTATGAAAGTGGGCACCGAGCGCATTCGCCAGATTGTACTGTCGCTGCGAAACTTCTCCCGCATGGACGAAGCAGAATTCAAAAGCGTCGATATTCATGAGGGCATTGACAGTACCCTGATGATTTTGCAACACCGCCTCAAAGCTAAACCAGAGCAACCTGAAATTGAGGTGATCAAAAACTACGGCAATGTACCCCTAGTAGAATGCTATGCCGGACAACTCAACCAGGTGTTTATGAATATTTTAGTGAATGCAATTGATGCGCTAGAAGAAAGCAATGCCTTGCGTACCTATCAGGATATCGAGAACAATCCCAGTAGAATTAGGATTCGCACATCGGTAGTTAATTCAACGTGGTTAGAAGTGGCGATCGCTGATAATGGAGTCGGAATTTCCAAAGAATTTCAGCAACGAATATTCGATCCCTTTTTCACCACCAAACCCATTGGCAAAGGAACCGGAATGGGTATGTCCATCAGCTACCAAATCGTCACACAAAAACATGGCGGCAAACTGGAGTGCTTCTCAACTCCTGGAGAAGGAACCGAGTTTATCATTCAAGTTCCTCTCCGGCCAAAGGTTGATGGAGTGGTTTAAGTTTATACTAATTTGGAATTACCAAAGTATCTAGCTATTATTACGGTAGTCATTCTTAAATTGTAATTATATTATACATATAAATAAAGAGGAAAACCAGTAGTTATATTTGTTAAGCAACCTATGCAGATAAATCAGGTGATTGAAACCTACGATCAAGGTGCAGTGGATTATGACGCAATTATGAAGCGTTACTGGCACATCGAGCGCGAACCTCTAATTGCTTCTTTGCAGCTTAAGCCAGGACAAACCGTACTAGATGCTGCGGTAGGAACAGGTCTTAACCTTTCAGCATACCCTGAAGGCGTGCATGTCGTCGGTGTTGATCTTTCTGAGAAGATGATGGATGAAGCACGTAAAAAGCGCGTATCCGCAGACATCACCTTCAAAGTATCGGATATGTGCAATCTTGATTTTCCTGATAATAGCTTTGATGCAGCAGCGTCGGGATTTACTTTCTGTGTCGTTAATGATCCAGTTCTTGCTCTTAAGGAAATTCTACGAGTTACCAAGCCTGGTGCATTTATTGCCATTCTCGATTACTGCAAATCGCAAGATCCAGAGTTTCAGAAATGGCAAGAATTAATATTTGATGCTAGTTCACAGCTAGGCTTCCCGACTGGCAAAATCAAGTGGAACGCATTGATGGATTATAACGAATTGATTTATAACAGCAAGCTTCCCATTGAAGTGCTTGTGGACGATCGCATAGAAAATCCAAACCCATTTTTATGTGGTTGTCAATTACTGCTGAAAAACTCAAAAGCTTAAAGCCAACAGTATCGCAGTCTTGTAATTTTGTTTTGTAGTGAGGACTAAAGTCCTCTCTACGAGACGCTATGTAGTAAGGCAACTATGCCCAAAGGGCTTTACAAAATCAGGACTGAAGTCCCGACTACAAACATTTTTAAAGGAAGATTGATTAGCTTGTAACCATATCACAAGTTGTTTTGAAACAGTTCTAGAACATGTTTCCAAGCATCAGGAGCAGCTTCTGGGTTGTAACTTGGGTGCTGCTCTAAAAATGGGTACTTATCTTTGAAAAATCCGGCAAAGAATCCATGTCCTGCATCGTATCGAAATATATGATGCTTTATTTTATGCTTCTTTAATTCTGCCTCAATTTGCTCGTTTTCTTCTTGGGAAACTAATGAATCTCTTGTACCAAAAAAGGCATAAATAGTACCTTTAATATCTGAAGTACGATTAATGGTTGGAGTCTCTTCACCATAACTAGAAGTGGTAATTCCACCACCATAGAATGAAGCTGTTGCTTTGATATCGGGTAAAGTTGCAGCCATATAAGCAACATGACCGCCAAAACAGAAACCAATGACACCAATTGCATTATTTTTGACATTGGGTAAAGTTTTTAGGTAAGTAATGGCAGCTTGAATATCGTTGAATATCTCTTGATACTTTACTTGTTGATAGTATTCCAAGCCCAGCCGATAGCTTTCTGGGCTATAGCCAACATCTTCAGGACTAAAGTCAGCCTCAAAACCGGGAGCAATACGTTGATACATCGCCGGAGCTATTGCTACATATCCTTGTTTTGCAATTAGTTCGGTGATATCTCGAATATTACTGTTGATTCCAAAAATTTCTGGAAAAACTATAACTGCGCCAAAGGTTCCATTTTGTGCTGGTTGAGCTAAGTAAGCATCGATTTCTAAGTCATCGTTGGGTACTTTAACGTAGCCAGTGTTAATTTCGATGTTTGTTGTTTCTACCATCTGTGTTTCAGCTAATTTTATACCAATTCATCTATTCTGACTATTTTTCAATATCAATGGGCAATGTCTATGATGAGCGGAAACACCAAAAGTATTGCTCTGCTCAATCGCTTAACCTCAACCATGACCTTCTTGCTTTGCTGCTATAAGCAGATAAAATAAATTTCTAACTTTTGAATAGGTCGTATTTCAAACTTCTGGATGATGTTAAGGGTTTTTGATTTGTGCGACCTTACATAAGGTAAGCATAAAGACTCAATATTAAAAAGCACAAGAAAAAACAATGCCTGATGAATCATTTAGAACAAATGTTCCAGAAATTGACCCAACGGAGATTGAAGATTCTCGAACTGTAATCGCTGACGAACATCGCTCGTTCCTAGAAAAAGTCCAGGTCAGAGCCGGATTTGCAGATCCCTATGATGCAAGAGACTTTACTGAAGTCGTGTTTCGTGTTATGCGCGACTTGATGACCACAGAAGCCAGCGATCGCGTCGAGTCAGAACTGCATACAGAAGCTATACCTACGGATGAAAAAGCACTCCAGTTTGAAGTGTCCGATCTCTGGAAAGATACAAATCCAATTGTGGGATTTTTGAGCCGGGTTCGTCCACCTTGGAAAGGGCCAGGTATCTTCAATATCGATTCTGATCGCTTCCTGTTCCGAGTTGCTAATGAAAGCGGAATGCCGCGATCGGTCGAGCGAGAGCAAGCGGTTAAAGCAGTTTTTTCTGCCACCAAAGACGAACTTTCTCAAGAGCGGATTCAGGAAATTGCTAGCTGGCTACCTGACTATGTACGTCAGCTTTGGGAGCAAGCTTAATTAGAAAGTTAGAAAAAGTCAAGCCTGTTTGTGATCGTTACTCGCAAACAGGCTTTTTAAATAGGTTTAGCCTACAGCAAACTCTGTATACTGCCGTACATGAGGTGCATGATATGCTATGACAATATCTTGCTTAGGCACTCCCTCGCTCACGAGTTGATCTGCGATCGCATCCTCCGTTCCGTCATGCTGCACCCAAATTTTCCCATCCTTGATATCTATATGCAGCACACAGCCATAAATCCGGGTACTACTATCCTTCCATCCCACATGCACAAGCTGATAGTGGTCTTTTGTAGTATCAAAAATGGTTTGACTTTCTATTGGATCGCTTTCAGAACGCAACTTTCCTCGCGTCGTCAATAATCTCTGAATTAGTTCACGATACAAAATTAGCTTATCCATTCTGCAATCTCCTGTTTTTGTGTGTCATACACCAAAAGGGGAATTTTGTTACGGACAATGACCGTTTGAATAAATGGATATCTGAAAAATCGGGCGTTGCATAATAGGGGGATGAATTGAGGTCATCTACTGTGCAATGTCCATAC
>NZ_CAXTNE010000369.1:0-6210 GCF_964245445.1 uncultured Nostoc sp. | reverse complement strand
AAAGCCATTAGTGCCATTCAAGTCAGACAGATTAATGAAATTGAATGATGAGTTAGCCATGATTTTCTCCTGTGTTTTTGTTTGTTTAACGATTCGACAACTCCAGCCCGGATTTCCCTTTGGGTCTATTTGGCTAAAGTTAAGATGATAATGCACTGGGAAATTGGACGTGGTTTAACTTCTTCAAGACATACACAAAGCCAAATGTGCCACTAGTGGTCTGCCAACCCAAAGAAGTCGGGTCAGGGCTGGGGAAACGTTAAAGGTTAAAGGGGAAGGGATTAAAACCTTTCCCCTTTAACCTTTTCTCTTTAAAGAGCCAAGTTGCGTTGCCGCGCCATTAAATTTAGCCGTTAACAAATGAGCGGTAAGTGGGTATGCAAAAAGATTTATGTCATTGCGTACTCTTTCGGAGAACCCGTTCGCTGTCTTCGTCTCCCTTAGGAGAAGGGTACGAAGTGTTGACGATCGCGTCTCCTAGAGAAGCAATCCAAACCTTGCATTTTCTCAATGACTTGGTGGTTTTATGTTGACCGTGTACTAAGCAATAAATTACAGTTTATCAACAGCATAATCAAGGATTACTACAAAACATCTACTGAACCCACTTTGCCTACTTGACCGAATCAATGCTGTTGCAGCTAAATATACAGCTTTTATTTTGTAAATAGAAATACTGAGTCTAATTATTACCGATGCAACTTGACTAACTCTCCAGAGAGAATCGCCCCTCAAAGCAAGCCGTCATAAAGACAGCTTTTGCTGATTTAACATCTTTACTCGTTCGTAGTGCTTCCTTCAAATAAGCGATCGCCCCATAAGCAGTGCTATGTTGAGCAATAGCGTTAGTTATTCTACTCAACCTACTGTCCACAACTGCAATCCCCCACTGTCAAAGCTTCGCCAGTAGTTTTTTAATGACTATCGGGACTTAAACAAAAATTAAGCCCAAATAAAGCCTAAAGTGGCTTTATAATTCTCAAATTTACTGGCGGGTGTGAATCCCTAATCCCCAATTCAAAGAAATCTGCCCATAGGTAATTTATAACATCAAGCTATTACAACTATGCTTACAAAGTAACGCCTAATTTTTATATAAATCGCTATATGGTAGATATCTATATTATTGACCTATTTGTGATTGGTCTACTTCTGCTGATGGTCACATTAGGGTCAGGTTGGATTGCTCGCTTACCTCTTTCTTTTGCGATTATCTACCTACTAGTTGGTATTTTTCTAGGCCCTAACGGCTTTGGGCTGGTTCAATTACGTCGAGATGAAGTTTTCAACGCCCAAATGCTGGAGAAAATAACAGAACTTGTAGTAATTATTTCTGTGTTTAGCTGCGGCTTAAGAATTGTTCGTCCTCTCAGGTTGGGGGTTTGGGATATTACGGTGCGATTGATTGTATTTCTGATGCCAATTTCAATTTTGGCTCTGGCTGTTGTGGGTAAATTGTTTTTAGGGATGAATTGGGGAGAAGCGATTTTATTAGGAGCAATTCTTGCACCTACCGATCCAGTCTTAGCATCAGAAGTACAACTGACCGATACAAACGACCAAGATGAATTGAGATTTGGTCTAACTTCTGAAGGTGGGTTAAATGATGCTTTAGCTTTTCCCTTCGTCTATTTTGGCATTCATGCCTTAGAAGATGACAACTGGGGTAACTGGTTTAAACAGTGGATTACGGTTGATTTAATTTGGGCGATCGCAGCTGGTATTTTTATGGGAATTGTTGTTGCCAAATCTATAGTTTGGATTGAACAAAAAATTCAAAAACGCCGTGCTACCGATAAGTTAATGGAAGACTTTATTGCTATCAGCACAATTCTCCTAACTTATTCCTTAACAGAAATGGTTAATGGTTATGGATTTCTGGCAGTATTTGTTGCTGGGTTAGTTGTCCAACGTAGTTACAGAAATCCTGAAAAACCGCTAGCAGAATTGGAATTTGTTGAGCAAATTGAAAAGCTGCTGGAAGTTGGGACAATTTTACTATTGGGTTCAATATTATTATTGCAGCCAATGCTCAAGTATGCTGGGCAATCTTTGTTAGTGATAATTTTGTTGTTCTTGATAATCAGACCTGTAGGAGTTTGGATTAGCACAATAGGTAAACGTCCTCTAGAATCACACCGCCGAACCTTGCACCCAGGAACTCGGTTGTTATTTGGATGGTTTGGTATTCGCGGTGTTGGTTCTTTATATTATCTTGCCTATGCGTTTGGTCATGGCTTAAAAGGTGAAGCAGGCGAACAAATTGCTTGGATAACTTACACTACTATTGTAGTTTCGGTGATTGTGCATGGAATTAGTACAACTCCATTAATGAAGTGGTATGAGCGCAATTTTGCTAATCAGAAAAAGACTACTCCTCCCGCCACAATAGATGAATTTGAGTAAAAGCAATTTTTGTAGGGTGTGTTATCGCCGAGAGTACGGCATTATCAATAATTTAAGGTGCGTTAGCCTTTGGCATAACACACCCTACAATTTAATTTTCTAAACCTGATTGTCAAACTGGAGAGAGCTTCGAGTTTTATTCCCCTTTCTTAAAAAGAAAGGGGTTGGGGTTAAGTCTATATTCCCTATTTACCTGTCACCTTTTCAATAACTTCTTTCGCTTTTTCACCAAAACTTTCTTGGGGCTTTCCTTCTTGTTCAGCCTTTAAATTCCTTTCGTAAGCCTTTTCTATAGTATTAAGGTCTTTTGAATCTTTTATTGCTTCCTCATAAGCTTCTTCTCGTTCTTCTTCTTGAACACCAACACCTGGATCATATTCGTTAGCGCGATTAATTTTTTCTTCAGAATTTGGTTTATACTCTGGCGGTATTAGCTTTAATTCTTCAAGAGTAGTTGCATAACTAGCTTGCTGAACAAAAATGAAAGAACCTGACAAGCTGATGAAAATCATTAAACCAATAACCAAAAAGCTTGAACGTAATGCTTGTTTTAAAGTTAATAGAATTTTTTGCACAAAAAACTCCTCCTGTTGTTTTGTTATAAGCCTTCGTTATGTATAAATGTATTCAATATTCCAGGCTCACAGGCATCCTATATGTTTAGGTACAGTTTTTCCTTCTATCGCAAGGTATATTAATTTTTACCTATAGTAGGGGCGTACAAATGTACGCCCCTAGCTCTGTATCTGAATATTTCGTGAAATTGAATTAAATTTTCACCCAGTCTGCTTAATACACTTGCATTAAGCTATAACCAACTGTGATTAATTTTAATTCCTCGACTTTGCATTACCTCTGCAAATAAATTTGTTGGTAGTGCTTCTTCCACAGCATAAACACCTGGTTTATTAAGTTTACCTTCTAGCAATAATTGGGCAATACTACCTGTGCCGCAACCAGAAGCCACGGCTGTATTTTCATGCACTACAGTTGAACAATAAACGGCGGTTTCACCATCTTTTTGCCCTGTAACTTCCGAACGAACTGCTACACCAATCCCAGTAAAATTATTAGTGACATCTGTCATTGAATGGCTGACATGAGACAGAAATTCAATCATGTAACGGCGCTGCATTAACCACTTGGGAAAAACGTGTGCCGCAATCCAAGTTAAGTGATTGTAAAAATCAGGAACAGAGCCAAACTTAGTAATTACAGTTTTTACTGATGGGAAGGCTTTTGGCAGTGTAAAAGTTTCTGGCATATCAAACCAGTAAACTCCGGTGCGTCCATAGGGAGGTGGAAAATCAACTAATTCTCTTTCACTATAAGGCTTGATTATCTTCCATTTTCCATCTATCCAAGTCTCAAAAGGATACTGCAACCCAAGAAAAGTTGTCCGCATCACTGTAATGCCAGCACCGCCAGAACCGGAAACTAAATAACTTAAATGGATCTTTTCTGGTTTATCAAATTGTTCAACACCTTGACGTACCATGCTGTTAGAAATACCAGGAAAAATACCAGTATTAATAATTGCTGTTACACCAGCAGCAGCAGCTTGTTCACTAAAATTGAGGGCTTTGCTGGTATAAGAACGATGGTCACTGACATCTACATAATTAACGCCTTGAGCAATACAGCTTTCAAGAACATTAGTATCTCGATAGTGAAATGGGCCAGCACAATGAATGACTAAGTTAGAGTTTGCGATCGCATCTTGCAACTTGTCAACTTCTGCCAAGTCCAATACCAAAAACTGCACTTGTCCTCCCGAAGACAAGCTAACAGCCTTCCCAAACTCCGCAGAACGTCCAGTAATCGTAATTTGTGCCTGCGTATGGGTAGCGAGATCCTGAGCAACACTGCTACCAATCCGCCCCCGTCCACCAAGAATTAAAACGCTGTCTGTCATTACTCCAGATTGGCAATACTAACCTTATTTCACCAGTTTTCTGTCCCCTTTGTCATCAGTTACAAGTATGACTTATACCATTTCACGAATTTTCTACTTTTATTGTTGTAAGCAAGTTCGTAGTAAGGGCTTTAGCCCTTATTTTCTAAGCACTAAAGTGCTTACTACAAACTCTCAAAAATAAGTTGACAAAGTACTAGATTTGCGATTCGATTTGCCTGACTACCGTTAGCGCTGAATAACTCACCCCAGCAGTACCTTCGCCGGGATGGGTGGAATCACCAACTAACCACAAATGCTGGATGGGTGTACGATTGGCGAAACCAAAGGGGCCAAAGGTGGGAATCCTTTGACCTATACCGCCAACTATACCGCGATCACGGGCTGTAAAATGGGCAAAAGTGCGGGGTGTTGCCGCTTCTTGATGAATAATAGTTTCTGGTTTGAGATAGAAGTATTGGGCAAGACGAGCGATCGCTTCTTGGGTAAACTTTTCTTTTAGTCCTTCATAATCATCAGTCTGCCACCACTGTGCAGGATCGACAAATGAAGAAGCAATAATTGTCGCTTTCCCCTCCGGTGCGCGACCATCTCCAGGATGACTGACAGAAACAAATAGGGAATTATTCTCACCAATGGGGCCATTGACATCGTACATAAATTGTAAGTGGGGAGGGCATTCAGGGGGAATCGCGCTGGCATCTACACCTAAATACACCACAAACGCGCCCGATGCTTGGGGTAGTTTTTCCACCCGGTTTTGATAACCAGATGGCGCTTGTTCTCCCAATAACTGCACCAAGTTTTGCACGGTGACATTGGTAACTATGTGGTCGGCGGCTTCTGTCCAGACTTCGCCAGTTTTCTGATTTCTAATCACTACAGCAGTAGCTTTGCCGTTTTCTACTTTGATTTGTTCTACAGTGTGGCGCATCAAGAGTTTGCCGCCATCTCTTTCTAAGGATTTTACCAGGCGATCGCTTAATACTTGCATACTTCCCTGGAGGTGAAACAATCCTTGGGGCAGTTGGGATACACTCAACGCTGTTGCGGCATAAAGTAATGCTGTCTGTTCTGCATCCACCTGGGAATACAACTTCAGTTGCAAATCTAAAAAAGTCCTCAATCGCTGGTTATTTCCTAGTCCATATAACCTTAAAGCATCTCCTACCGTAAACAAAGTGAAGGGTACAGTAATTAATGTACTGGGACGCACCGCTTGCGCTAGCTGCCACAAATCCCATAAATTACGTGGTGGTAGCACCGGATCGCGTCCTTGAAATTCCCAACTGGCATTAAATAAAGTTGCCATCAATTGCCAGAACGGTTCGCTACCAGGGAACTGTTTTTGTCGTTCCTCTTGCCATTTCTCTTGGTCGCGCCAAACATTAATCGGTGTGCTTTCCCCAGGTAAATAGACCGCACAAGCAGGATCACAAGGCGTTGCTTTTGGTAAATCTATTTGCAATTCTGAGAAAATGCGGTGGTGAATTCCCCCTGGTTCCAACCCCGCCACCTGAGTTGCGCCCACATCGAAGGTAAATCTCTGTCGTTTAAACGTTGAAGCACAGCCTCCTGGTACGAGGGCCTGATCCAAAATTAAGACGCTGTAACCTTTATGAGCTAATAATGCTCCAGCAGTCAGTCCACCTATTCCCGCACCGATAACGACGACATGAGAGTTACTTTTGTCAAGAGAAATGCTGGACATTGATTAGTTTCTTTAAATTTCTTAATACTTTTATTTATAATTTTACCTTAATCTCTAAGTTAAATGGAGACCTAACCCCCAACCCCTTCCCTACAAAGGGAGGGCAGTAAGATTCAAAGCCTCTCTCCTCTTAGGCTACGGTGTACACACAAGTCTGAAATAGCTGATTAACCAAGGT
>NZ_CAXTNE010000368.1:0-6222 GCF_964245445.1 uncultured Nostoc sp. | reverse complement strand
CTCAGTTCACGAAGAACTGCCGTTCCCGCATTTCACTGCATATTGCGTCAGCAAAGGCGGCGTTAAGATGATGATGCGAAATCTGGCAGTAGAGTTAGGCCCTTTGGGAATCACAATTAATAACGTTGCTCCAGGGGCGATCGCAACTCCAATTAATAAAGATTTACTCGAAGACAAAGAAAAACTCAACGCTGTGGTAAAAAATATTCCGCTAGGACGGTTAGGCAAACCAGAGGATGTATCGAATCTAGTGGCATTCTTAGCTTCATCCGATGCCGATTACATTACAGGTTCCACCTTTTATGTTGACGGTGGCTTGCTGTGGAATTATCAGGAACAATAAGCCTGTGAAAACTGACAAGCTCAGAATTAATCAACTTTCACCCCAGAACTACGAATGGTATCTCACCTATTTACAGGCTATAGATACTAAAAACGTTGAACTGTATAGCAGCTTTCTTGCAGAGGATTGCGTTATGCTCTCCAACAATCATCCTCCTGTTCAAGGTAAAGAAGCGATTGTCCAGTTTCTCTCGAATTACTGGACGACATTTGATAGCTTGGAACACGACTTGCTGAACATTTACGGCAGCGATTTGTTTTTTGTTCTAGAAGCTTTGAACCACTACAAACGTCAGGATGGAGAAGCTGTAACCCTGCGAGCAGTCGCCTTCACCGATCGCAACGCCGCAGGTTTAGTAACTTCCGTCAGATTTTACACAGATACAACAGAACTGTTCTCGTAATCCCCGCATTTAAAGAAAGCAGGGGGCAGGGGAGAATAACTACTGACAACTGACAACTAACTCCTAACTCAGCACTCAGCACTTTTTAAACAGGAAATATTATGGGCAGCTTAACGGATAAAGTGGCGATTGTTAGAGGCGGTTCAGGCGGCATTGGTTCGACGATTTGCGAACGATTGGCGCAAGAAGGAGCCGTTGTGGTTCACTATGGTGGTCATGCTTCTTCAGCAAACAAAATCGTCAATAAAATCAAAACTAACGGTGGTCAAGCAGGCGGCGGCTACGTTTAAAAATAGTAGTTCAATGTACAAAACCTTATGAATCAAGAACTTACCGGGAAAGCTGTAATTGTTACTGGTGCTTCGCGTGGAATTGGACAAGCGATCGCCACACGTTTGGGCAAAGAAGGTGCATTGGTTGTCGTCAACTACGCTAGTAGCGAAGAAGGTGCCACAGCAACTGTGGCAGCGATAAAATCTGCTGCTGGAAGCGCGATCGCATTGCAAGCTGATGTCAGTAATGCTGAGGATGTCCAACGTTTATTTGAGCAAACGATAAGTGAATTTGGAGGAGTGGATGCACTAATCAACAATGCTGGGTGGAAATCAGAAGACGCGCCGATTGCTAAAACTACAGACAGCGACTTCGACAAAATGCTTGCGGTAAATGTTCGCAGTACGTTTCTGTGTTCGCGAGAAGCCGAAAAGTACCTGCAACCAGGCGGACGCATTATTAACTTTACCTCGATTGTCACCCGTCTCAATCGACCTAATGCAGCGGTTTATGCGGCTGCAAAAGCGGCAATTGAAAAATTTACCTACATTCATGCTAAAGAATTAGCGGGTCGTCAAATTACAGTCAACGCGATCGCGCCTGGAGCCACAGACACCGCTATGATGCGACAAGGCAAAACTCAAGACGATATTCAATCTATTATCGACAATACTCCCATGAAGCGGCTGGGAAATCCAGAAGATATTGCGGATACTGTGGTTTTTTTACTTAGTCAACAAGGTGGTTGGATTAATGGACAAACGATCCACTGTAACGGTGGTCTTGGCTGAATCTTGAGAAAATAAAGCATGAGTCATGCCGAAACTGTACAAATATTCTTTAATGCTTACACTACTCACGAAATTCCAGCAATGCTAACGCTTTGCTCACCCACTGCGGCATTCCGCTATGTTCGTTTACGAGACAGCGGTACAGGTTCTGTTCACCAAGCTGCTGCTCAATTGTGGCAACTGTATGTAGATGCCTTTCCCCATTTCAAAACTCAAGTCATAAGTTTGATTGAGGGCAAGGATGGTACAGTCGTTTGCAAGACGTTAAACAGTGGCACACAAGCAAAGCACATTGACAACATTCAAAACAAAGGTAGTACGTTGTCGGTTCTTCATTTGTTTATTTTTGAGTTCAATCCTCAAAATTTGATTGCGAAAATTACTGCCTTTTGGGATAACGACACGGTCTACGCTTAGTTGAGACACACAGAAATACACAATTAATAACAGGAAAAACAGCATGGTAGGCAAACTTGATGGCAAAGTAGGAGTAATTACAGGTGCATCTTCGGGAATTGGTGAAGCAACTGCGATCGCTTACGCTATCACTCAACCTGCTCGTGTTAGCGTCAACGAAATTTTGATTCATCCCAGCAATCAAGAAATGTAATGAGGCAGGGGAGCAGGAGAGTAGGGAAAATTAGAGACTCATTAATGAAGCTTAAAGACTTGTGAACAAGTATTAAAGATCCGGTGATGAGATTTGGTTATTCACTGATGAATTAGGATCAATCCTATGAAAATTGGCATTATTGGCTCAGGCAACATGGGCAGGTCGGTGGGAATTCTTTGGACAGAACGGGGACATGAGGTTTTCTTTGGTTCCCGTGAGGCAGCGAAAGCACAAGCGGTCGCGGAACTTGCAGAACACGGTGCTAAGGGCGGCACAAACGATGAAGCGGCGGCGTTTGCAGACGTAATTTTTTATGGCGTGCGGGAGTTACCTTCTAAGGTTTTTTCTTCAACCGATGTGCTGGCAAACAAAATACTGATTGATTGTAATAATTCACCCATTCCTGAAGATTTTGCGTTTGAACCGATTGTAGAATCAATTGCTGAAAAGTTTGCCGCTGATGTACCCAATGCCCATATAGTCAAAGCCTTTAACACCTTTGCTCAAGAAGTGTTTGAACTAAGTCCAGACCCACTTAAGCAATATCAGGTTTCGTGCTTTGTATGCAGCGATAACGAGCAGGCAAAGCAGACGGTGATGAGCTTGATAACAGATATCGGCTTCAACCCTGTCGATTGTGGCGAATTGCATCGTGCTCGCATGGTTGAGGGTTTGGGCGACTTTATCCGATTTATGATTGTTGGTAGAGAACTTGGCTCTTATGCAACAATTTCAGTTCATCAACTTTCAGAAGCCAAGGAACAACGCTTAGGCGGACGTAAACCAGGATACGCCTGAAGCGACTAAAAAAGCCTGTTGATAATGATTCATTCAAAGAGCGTAAATTAAAAGAAATATGACAGTGGAAGAACAACGCTTGCAAGAAGACCGAGAACGCAAAGCTTACTGGCGACGCTGGGGATCGTACCTGAGTGAGCGGCAATGGGGCACTGTGCGCGAAGACTACAGCCCCGATGGTTCAGCTTGGGACTACTTTCCCCATGACCATGCGAGATCCCGTGCTTATCGTTGGGGCGAAGATGGCATTGCCGGAATTTCTGACAATCATCAGCGATTGTGTTTTGCGATCGCTCTCTGGAACGAGCAAGATCCGATCCTTAAAGAGCGGATGTTTGGCTTAACGAGCAACGAAGGTAATCACGGCGAAGATGTTAAGGAATACTACTTTTTTCTTGACAATACGCCAACTCATGCATACATGAAATTTTTGTATAAATATCCGCAGCAAGCATTTCCCTATACTCAACTAGTCGAAGAGAACCGTCGCCGCAGCAAGCAGAAACCGGAATTTGAATTACTTGACACGGGTGTATTTGCCGAAGACCGCTACTTTGATGTGTTCGTTGAGTACGCCAAAGCCTCTGCTGAAGATATATTAATTCAAATCACGATCGCTAATCGCGGTTCCGAGGCCAAGCCATTGCGTCTGCTGCCGTCACTTTGGTTTCGCAATACTTGGTCATGGGATGGAAAAAGTAAAAAACCAATACTGAAGGTGCTGAAATCAGAAGCAGATTTCAACATCATTGAAGCGTCCCATCCTGACATGAGCAATTATTGGCTCTACTGTCAAGGTGCAGCAGAACCTTTGTTTACTGAGAATGAAACGAATTTTCAGCGGCTGTATGGTGTGGAAAATACCTCACCTTACGTTAAAGATGGCTTTCATGAGTATGCGATCCACAATCGCACGGATGCGGTGAATCCGAACCGCATGGGCACGAAGTTTGCTGCTGACTACAAGTTGATGATTCCACCCGGTGCAACGCAAACTGTACGTTTGCGGCTGGCGGATTCGTCTAGTATTGCCGACCCGTTTGGCGATGAGTTCGAGCAAATTTTAAGCGATCGCATCAAAGAAGCCGACGAATTTTATCAGCGGATTACGCCGTTTCAACTATCTGACGACGAGCGGATCATCCAACGGCAGGCGTTTGCGGGGATGCTGTGGAGCAAGCAGTTTTATCTGTACATCATTGAAGATTGGCTCAAAGGCGACTCTGCTACTTTAACTCCCCCCGATTCGCATCGGAGTGTTCGCAACACAGATTGGGTGCATGTATATATTGATGATGTTCTTTCCATGCCTGATACCTGGGAGTATCCTTGGTTTGCCGCTTGGGATTTAGCATTCCATACTATTCCCTTGGCAATGATTGACCCAGATTTTGCTAAGCGACAACTGCAACGCCTGACGCGGGAATGGTACATGCATCCTAACGGGCAGTTACCCGCTTACGAGTGGGAACTGAGCGATGTCAATCCACCCGTACACGCATGGGCAGCGTGGCAGGTCTATCAAATCGAGCAGAAATTCTACGGACACGCTGACAAACGATTTCTGGAAGGAGTATTTCAAAAGCTACTGCTCAACTTTACTTGGTGGGTTAACCGCAAGGATGCCGAGGGTAAAAATATTTTTCAGGGTGGCTTTTTGGGCATGGATAACATTGGCGTGTTTGATCGCAGTGCCCCCTTACCGACAGATGGCGATTTAGAGCAAGCAGACGGCACAAGCTGGATGGCAATGTTTTGCATGAACATGCTGACAATTGCCCTAGAACTAGCGATGGATGAACCCATCTATGAAGATATTGCCAGTAAATTCTTCGAGCATTTTCTGCGAATTGCCGATGCCATGAATGGGATTGGTCACGATGAACTTGTCCTATGGGATGAGGAGGACGGGTTCTTCTACGATGCACTGCACTTTTCAGATGGACATCATTTTCCGATGAAAGTGCGATCGATGGTTGGGTTAGTGCCTTTGTTTGCGATCGGAATCCTAGAACCCGAAATACTCAAAAAACTTAGTGGATTTCGCCAGCGAACTGAGTGGTTTATTAAAAATCGCCCAGACCTCACAACCGGAATTGCCTGTATGCAAACCACAGGCGAACACCAGCGCCGTTTACTGGCAATCTTAGACGGCAAGAAGCTAAAGCGCATCTTAGAGCGCATGTTAGATGAGTGCGAGTTTTTAAGTCCGTATGGCATTCGCTCTGTATCAAAATTTCATGCCGCTCATCCCTTCATCATGCACGTCAACGATCAGGAGTATCAGGTGGATTACGAACCGGCTGAATCCACAAACAACTTATTTGGTGGTAATTCTAACTGGCGCGGCCCGATTTGGTTTCCGATGAATTATCTGCTGATTGATGCCCTATACCACTTTCATAAATACTTAGGAGATGACTACAAAGTAGAATGCCCGACTAATTCTGGACAATGGATGACGCTGAGGGAAGTAGCGATTGAGTTGTCAGAACGACTTAAACGCATTTTTCAACAAAATGCCAACGGGCATCGACCCGTTTACGGTGCCGTCGACGTTTTTCAGACAAATCCTCATTGGCAAAATTTGCTCACCTTTAATGAGTACTTTCATGGCGACAATGGCGCTGGCTTAGGAGCAAGCCACCAAACTGGTTGGACAGGAGTGATTGCACAATTAATTCATCGGTGTGGTGAAAGTTTATTTCTCGAGTGAACAAACAGCGCGATCGCCTTCGGCGGGCGGTTACGCCATCGCAACAATAGCCAACTTTATCGAAAGCGATCGCAGCTTCTTCAGACATAATTCCGCACCTCTTGGTTATAAAGTGCCAAACTTTCTAATTTTTTTTGTAGGTCTAATGAGGAGGGATTGAGTGCTAGAGTGCCTAAATTCAGTTCATCTTGAAATCGTTTGATTTTGTCACGACAGGTAATTACATCACCAATAATATCGTGTCCGGTTAAAGACTTATCATTTAGACCGCAGGGGGCAGGGGGC
>NZ_CAXTNE010000367.1:0-6252 GCF_964245445.1 uncultured Nostoc sp. | reverse complement strand
CCTGCATTCTCTTTTCATGTTCCTGCAATGTCAATGCATGGACCTGCAATGCAAATCCATCGACCCGCAATGCCAGTGCATCGACCTGCAATGCCAGTGCATCGACCTGTAAAGATTAGCCCACCCAAGAACTATACACAAGGAAAAACAGATGATTATCATACTTAAGAACGGTACGCCTGTTGACGAAATTACTCGCATCAGCCAAGAACTGAGTGACACTTGGGGAGTCACAGTAGAAAAAAGCGTTGGCACTCATAAAGTTGTCTTAGGACTAATTGGTGATACTACTAGCATTGATAAATTACAGGTTCAAGAGTTCAGCCCTTGGATTGAGCAAGTATTACGAGTGCAACAACCTTTCAAGCGCGTAAGTCGAGAATTCCGACATGGAGAAGCCAGCGAAGTTGTCGTACCTACACCGAACGGTGATGTCTATTTCGGCGAACATCATTCCATCGTAGTGGTAGCCGGGCCTTGTTCCGTTGAAAATGAAGCGATGATTGTGGAGACGGCAAAACGGGTGAAGGCAGCAGGAGCGCAGTTTCTGCGTGGCGGAGCTTACAAACCCCGCACCTCACCTTATGCCTTTCAAGGTTATGGTGAAAGCGCTTTAGATTTGTTAGCAGCAGCGCGGGAAGCTACTGGTTTAGGTATCGTCACAGAACTAATGGATGCTGCCGATTTATCAGCAGTAGCGAGAACAGCTGACATAATCCAAATCGGAGCTAGGAATATGCACAACTTCTCGTTGCTCAAAAAGGTAGGCGCTCAAGATAAACCCGTGCTGCTAAAGCGGGGGATGTCTGCCACAATTGACGAGTGGCTGATGGCGGCAGAATATATTTTGGCATCTGGAAATCCCAATGTGATTCTTTGTGAACGGGGAATCAGAACCTTTGATGGCAAATATGCCCGGAATACTTTAGATTTATCAGTGCTTCCGGTATTGCGATCGCTCACCCATTTACCGATTATGATTGATCCCAGTCATGGTACAGGTAGGTCTGAATATGTTCCATCTATGGCAATGGCTGCGATCGCAGCTGGTACAGATGCCTTAATGATTGAAGTTCATCCCAATCCGGCAAAAGCTTTATCCGATGGCCCCCAATCTCTCACCCCTGATAAATTTGACCGCTTAGTTCAAGACATGTCAGTTCTGGGCAAAGTAGTCGATCGCTGGTCTACACCTGCATTTGGTAGCATTGGTGAAAGTCGCATTCTCTTCACACCAGAACTATCAAAGTAGATAGAGCCTAATCTTAGACGATTTTTTGCAAATGGTTAAACCCGATCAACGGATTTTTTAGACAAAATAATCTGTTGATCGGGTTTTCATAAACTACCCACGCTTTGACGCTATGAGGCTAGGAATAGCAGATGAGTGGGCACGCTTTTACAACGAGCAAATTGATCAAGAGAATCAGCTTGAGCAGGCTAGCTTGATTCTGGAGAATTACGGGGTTCAGTAATGTCAAATTTATGACCTTATATTAATTCGTTCTTGAAAACGAGTACCGAAAATTTTAACAATTCAGAGGAGGTAAATATTCTTTATTAAGTAGAGTAATTAATAATACTCCGCCCGTAAACCGGGCGAATATATGACTAAGCAATTGTGCTGGCTAAATTACTTCATCTAAATCTCTTCAGAAATTTAGAAATGTAATTAATAGCCCTCGATAGTATAACCAGCAGATTGAACTATCTGTTTAATTGTCTCTTCAGAAGCCGCACCTTCTACAACTACGGTTTTTGCATTAACGTTTACATCTACTTTAGCATCAGCTACCATAGTCTGAATAGATTTAGTTATTTTATTGGCGCATTCATCACCTTTGATATCCGGAACTTTCAATTTAATTGCCATTACTTACCTCTTTCCGTCAACTGGAATCTCTATTTAATAAATATATTAACGGTTGAGATAGGGAGCGCACATCCGTACTATAGTGAGGGAATTGGGCATCCCAAAGATACTAATAAATAATAGCTATACTTCAATAGTTATTAAGACAATCTGTAGCCAGTAAAACGAAATAAAATGTCAAAACATATAAAGTAATTTATGAAAATCCACTTAGTCTTACTAACTTTTAAAAACCCGCTCTTTTTGTTTGTTCTGAAGACTCCACTAGAGATTGCAGATTCTCCTATAGGCGTTCCTGTTCGATGTAGTTGTTCTCGCAGGACTGCTTGAAAATACAAACATTTATACGTAAGTCACAAAACCTTTTTATCTGTAGTTTTTAACTATTTTTATGCTCAAGGTACTTCTGCCCAACTTAGATAGCACATATATATCCAAAAAGCAGCTATCTTGTGGCATATATCTACAGTGGGCTTGATTACAAAAACCTTCAGTGACGCAGTTGTGGCAGGAGTATTGGACGGCTGCCCTATGGTTCTCGGTAGATGCCCTTGTCCACCTCCTGACTCCACTTCGTTGCGTTGAGGAAAGGTACTCCCACAATTTAGTTGAAAATAGGACGGTTACAGAGAAAGCGGGATGATCTAGCAACTTCCAAAATCTCCCCCCTGCCTCCCCTGCTCCCCCTGCCGCAAGGCTACCTATTTTTTTTGAGTTCGTGTATACTTCTCACAACCTTTGTTACTAAATTTCTGGGTGTAAATCTTACGCTTTCAGTCAATATCTTATTTCTCATACCAGGAACGATAACAGTTTTGTTTTTCATTAAGCCCCGATAACCAATCCTAGCAACGGTTTGCATATCCATCATTCTGTTAACGTTAGGAATCTTTGAATCTTCCATTGCTGATGTTTGTTGAAATTCCGATGCTGTTAGCCCTGGACAAAGAACAGTCACGCTGACACCTGTGCCCTCTAATTCATTAGCGATCGCTTCGGAAAATGATAATACATAGGCTTCAGTAGCAAAATAAACTGCCCTTAGAGGCCCTGGTTGAAAAGCAGCAGATGAGGCCACATTTAATATTTTTCCATAGTTTTGCTTTACCATATCCTTGAGGAATAACTTAGTTAAATGAGTCAGACTCACTATATTTACCTGGAGCATTTTCAGTTCAGTGGTGAGGTCTGTTTCATTAAATTCTCCATAAGTACCAAAGCCAGCATTGTTAATCAGCACATCAATTTTTATCGATGCTTGCTGTAGTTCTGTAAAAATTTCTTCTGGAGATGTTGGGATAGATAAATCCTGAGCAAAAATTTTCACAAAAATGCCAAATTTTTGCGGAAATTCATCTAGAATTTCAGTAAGTTTTTGTTCATCTTTATCTACTAACACAAGATTATAACTATGACGAGCAAAAATCTGGGTTAATTGATAGCCTATTCCATTAGCCGCTCCTGTAATTAGAACAGTTTTTTTTTGCTGACTTTCAGATATTTTATTCATGCTAAAAAAATGGTAAACGTGAGTTAGTTAATTTAATTCTTCTAAAAATTACTACAGCAATATATAATATCTACTGTAGCTATTTTATGCAGACAATAAATGATGCTATCCACCTGAAATGAGTATATTTCAATCAAGCATATTTGGCATAAATATAAAAATCTGTATCTATATAAACAAGAGCAAAAATATTTAATATCGTCATCAATGCCACAGCATAATTCCGTTGCTATAACTGACGTGCAAGCAGCACAAGAGCGAATTTTAGGGATTGCCCACCGTACACCTGTGCTGACTTCTAGAATTGTTAACGATCGCACCAATAGCCAAGTATTCTTTAAGTGCGAGAACTTTCAACGCACGGGGGCATTTAAATTTAGAGGGGCGTACAATGCCTTAGCCCAACTATCAATAGCACAAAAACAAACAGGCGTTATCACCTATTCATCGGGAAATCATGCCCAAGCGATCGCTTTAGCTGGGCAATTACTCAATATTCCCACCACCATTGTCATGCCTGATGATGCACCCGTTGTCAAACAAACTGCCACTCGTGGTTATGGTGCAGAGATAATTTTATACAATCGCCAAGAAACAAACCGGGAAGAATTAGCCCAAAATTTAGCAAGCAATCGCAATCTCACTCTGATTCCCCCTTACGATCATCCCCATGTAGTCGCCGGACAGGGAACAACTGCTTTAGAATTGATCCAAGAAGTTGGTGAATTAGACTTACTATTAGTTTGTTGTGGCGGAGGCGGATTACTTTCAGGGTGTGCGATCGCAGTCAAAGCACTTTTACCCAATTGTAAAGTAATCGGGGTAGAACCAGCACTTGCCGACGATGCTACCCGCTCTTTTCACACCAAAGTGCTGCAAACTGTCAAGAATCCTAATACCATCGCCGATGGTGCGCGAACTCCTAGCCTTGGTCAAATTACTTTCCCCTTAGTGCTGCATTACGTCGATGATATGGTGACGGTATCTGAAGAAGCGATTCTTCGCACCATGTTTTTTTTGTGGGAACGTCTAAAAATTGTCGTTGAACCTACCGGAGTACTTGCCGCCGCCGCCCTACTCGAAGGTGGGGTGACAGCACCAAAGGCGAGAATTGGTGTCATCATCAGTGGTGGAAATGTCGATTTGGCGCAAGTTGGTAAATTATTTTGTATGGGATTGTAATTAAAAACATCGTTTTCAGGTTCATTGCCATCTGAATTTTGGGGAGAGGAGGCGATCGCTTTCTCTTTTTCCCATATTTAACTGATTATCATCGATAAAGAACTTTTTTATAGCAGGGTAAGCGCATCTCAAACCCTATTGACATGGTAGTTTTGGGGTTCACCCAAAGCACAAATCAGTTCCAAATTACTACACTGAGCTAAGGGGTGGGATTGACATTTTCATTTTTATGTGGTTAAAAAACATGAAAAGCTATTTGACCCATGTTTTTTCAATCATTTACGACAATTTGTCCTATTTTCAATGAAAAATTGATATTTAGATAGAGTTTTAAGCTTTTTGTCTGTATAAAGAGCTACAAAATTAGATGCGCTTACCCTGTTTTTTATAGCGTTTACTAATTACTAAACTTGCTCCAATTAAGCCTATACCAATTAAACTTGTAGTCGTCGTTGGTTCTGGAACCTTTTGAGGAGTTTGCAAGGTGAAATTCAGTTTAGCTAAACCTTGAGAAGGGGTTCCAGAGGGATCAAGTTGGTCTTGTTCAGTAAAAGTGATTGTACCTGTAGCATTTTTGAATAAACCTGTTCCCCCAAAGACGGTAATAGCGCCACCACCTTTGATAATGCCTTCGGCAAAATTAATTTCAGCGCTGTCACTTGCTTTGCCAAATAATTCATTAGCACCACCATAATACCTATCAGAAAATGCGGGTTCTCCCTCTAAACCAAATACGCTTGGGTTGGAGTTAAAGGTATATTTATTAATTGATGGATTTTCAATAGGCTCAAGTTTGCCATAGTCATCACTAAGAAATAAATCCAACCCATAAGGAGCAGGTTTGGTACTTTCACCTTTAATAGTTGCTCTAATAATTCCTAAGTCTGGTCTGAAGGTTGGGTCAAAAGTGACAAATGTATTGTAGTCAATACTAAACGTATAATCATTATAATTATCTTGTGCTTTTGCACTTTGTATATTTGAACTTAAACTGACTATAGTTAAGGTCGCAGGAATCAGCCAGCCTATACGTGAACCAAACATAGTTTTCCTTTTTTGATTAAAATAACAAAGTTATTTAATGTATAAGTTCTGTTGAAATTTTAAAAGAATATAAATACAGCATAATTCAGAATTCAGGAGTAAAACACGCTTTATACCTGGGTAACAGACGAATCGTTGTGTACCTCACCTTCCTTGAAATCTGCTGTATTTGTATGGTGGGTAAGTAAGTAGATTAAATTAAATATCAAACCTCACCCTGCCTCTGGCTTCCCTCTCCTTAGCAAGGAGAGGGATTGAGGGTGAGGTTTGATCTTATGTTTAATTACGCCTATCTACTTAATGCTGTCTCAAACCTTGATATGGTGAATAATGTTACCCTACATAAAGTTAAAACCCACATATTGTGCTTCATGAATAGGCTCTAATTCTAATATTGATTAAGCAAATTTTTTGCTATGTTTAGTTAATGGGTTTTTTAACAAACATTACGGAATATTCTAAATTTATTACTTTACAAATTCAATGATTTATTTGTTGATGTTAAATGAATTATTTTTAGATACCAATACAGATCAGTTAAGCTTTTTTCTCTCCCCTTAGTGAGCCTACGGTGTACACACAAGTATCACCAGCATAGGTTTCAACTCTTCTAGTAGTTTCGTAGGGTGCGTTATGGACACGC
>NZ_CAXTNE010000366.1:5903-6314 GCF_964245445.1 uncultured Nostoc sp. | reverse complement strand
TCCAGTTACATACTGTGTGTTATCTCTAAAGCTACCGACAAAATCTGTGATTACTGAGCTATTAAATGAACCTTGACCATCATTAATCCAACTTGTAGACTTGAATACTCCTCCATCTTGCCAAAGTTCAATTAAATCAGCATCACCATCTCGATCAACATCTCCAGTTACATACTGTGTGTTATCTCTAAAACTACCGATTAAATCTATAATTTCTGCGTTATTAAATAAACCTTGACCATCATCTCCAGTTATATCCTGTGGTAAGTCTGGAAGACCAACGGACAAATCTGTGATTTCTGGGTTATTAAATAAATTTTGACTATTATCTCCAGTTAGATCAGGTGTGTTGTCTAGAAGACCAACGGACAAATCTGTGATTTCTGGGTTATTAAATAAATTTTGACTATT
>NZ_CAXTNE010000366.1:0-5803 GCF_964245445.1 uncultured Nostoc sp. | reverse complement strand
ATCTCCAGTTAGATCAGGTGTGTTGTCTAGAAGACCAACGGCGAAATCTGGTGTTACAATGCTAACCATAAAGTTCCTTTATGCTTTTTAAACTATTGATCAACACTATATAATCAATTTATTAAAAATTTATTATACTGTTAATAACATTTAACTAGCCAGTTAAGAGGATGTTTTAAAACTCTCTTATCAGTAGCAAAACATTATAGATGCTTATAAATCTCTTTCAAAAGGAGGACTTTGATTCCGGTTCCCCTTTTATTAAGTTTATACATTAGTCACATTTTTCTTAACAATCTTGAAAAGCTTATTTGACAAATATCTTGAGTATTGAACTTTCAGATATGGTTGACAAATTAGCTCTTAGTATTGTCGCTAAAACCAAGTTTTTATTGAGAATCAACAATGAACAGATAAGGGTTAGAAAAAACGCGAGCGATCGCTTTGGCAAATGTTAAGAAAGATCGGGGTAATGGATATTTATACATAAAACTGTAATAATAAATAAATATTATAAAAAACTTAATGAAACTTTTTAAAGTCGCAAGCACGGTTTCGGATGGGAGGGGTGATGCAGTAATGCAGGTTTCTAGCCCTTTCAAGGTGAGTAAAATGTTCAATAAACTACTCTTTAACCTCTTAACTCTGTGTTCTCTGTGCCTAATAAGGTTAAATAAAATACTTTTTTGCCGCAGAGACGCGGAGGGCATAGAGAGAAAAAACCTGGTTTCATATCTTGATTGAGCAACGCCCCAACTTTTCATAAAATTATGCCACACTGGCAGCACGAGACAACCAAGCTTGGCGAAAATGTGTCTCTATTGGCAGAATTTTGAGAAAATCCTGTACAAATTCTAATTTCCATACCAGGGGTACAGTAGGCGATATCTTAGGCGCTGATACTGCATAATTTAGAATTGCTTCCATCAATGCGGCTGATTCAATTAGCGGTTCTGGATACAGCCAAGAGGGAAAAATCCGAGCTTCAAAAGTAAATTTGTCAGGAATTTTATGAATTAAGTTTTTGAGGTTAAAGTCACAGTATTTTGTTAACTGCAATTTGGCAAGGGTCATTTGGACATCAGACCAAGACATCTCACAAAAATCAGTTTCATTAATTAGTGTCAACAACTCTTCATCCCAAGCCCCCAAACGCCTGCAATGAGGGTTAGTTCCCACCAATTTTTTCAAAATTTCCCCGTATGTCCACAAAATATTAACTAAATTGGTGAAGACTCTTGGTGAACATAAGTTGACAGCATCGAAATGGAAGTGCGTCGCACCTTCACACGGAATTGTGAAACCCAATGCTCGAGCCTTGTTTAGCAGAAGCTCCAAACGCTGGAAATGGTTGCTATCAATAGGTGGTGTAATTAGTTCACAGGGGCGTTCTCGTTCCCCCGGTAAGAGTGCAGCGATCGCAATCGGATTACCTATATGATCGGCAACACGCATCATCCCACCAGGTCCTACTTCCACTTGAGTCGCAAATAAATCGGCAATTGGTTTAAGTACTTCCCCAGAAGCTGCTTTCGGGTCAGCTTGACAGATGACCAGTTGTAAAAGTCTGGTATCATCACTCACAATTCGATACCATTCTGGCTGCGGTTTTTGAGTTTTGTCTAAGTCGTCTTGGAGGGTGAGATCATCTACACAGCGAACAATTAAATTCCCTTCGCTATCAATAACCTCAAACCCTAAGGTGAGATTATGAAACAAGGGTGTTCCCGGAACATGGCTTGGTTCAGATTGAGGATAAAAGATGCGATGGACAAAGCCATTATGTTCTTGAGCGATCGCCTCTGCTAAATCCTGTCTGCTAAGTCCTGGCGGTGCCATTAGCTCAATCTCAAAACCAATTTTCCAATCCAACTCAGACATCACTGTTTAATGATTGCTAAAGATTAGTTTAAACTTACTATTTTGAGGTACGAGCATATTGCAATGCTTCCTCGATAATCTCGTCATTTCCCAAAATTAGGTTACGTTCAATCCTTACTTTGGCATCCTCCGGTGACGGATCACCCCAAAATTTAGCCAGTAATGCGGCATCATCGTATTTATATTTCGACTCATTATATAGGGAGTTTGGGGTTGTTCCTACTGACTGGAGAGCTTTCACTCTAGCATCTAAAAGAAACTGTTCTAGGATAGCAACATCCTTTCTCCCCCAAAGAATTTTTCTGCCAATTCTAGCTTTCGCATCTTCTAGCGACTGTCCCCAATAATTAGCTAAAACTCGTGCATCCCAATAGTGATATTGACTTCTAAAAAAAGCTTGGAGTTCTTTATTTAGACCTGTCGGTTTTGATTCTTTTGTAAAGTTTGCCTCTCTTTCAGTAATATCGGTGATTGATTGATGATTCTCATTAATATCTTGTGCAACTGCTGCATTTAAAGAAGTGCTTACAGAAGCAAATAAGCTTAACAATAATAAGAAAATCTGTAACTTACATTTCATCTTGAATTTCTCCTACATTGATATATCTAATGATTTTTTAGAATGCCAATAACTTTGTAATCTTTTATTGCATTCACGCTGACTTTCAGTTGTTTATAGGAGCAACGCTCCAAAGTGAGGTGCTAAAAATTAGGGGTATAAATCACCTGTTTAATCTAGTGGTTCTCGTTTATATAAGGTACATCGGTAAGGGCACGGCAGTGCCGTGCCCCTACACCAGGCGATATAATGTTGTATCGCCTGGTGTAGGGAACCGCTATAGTGCGTAGGCTAGCAAGAACCGCAAGCATCGCAGTGAAATAGCTGTTTTTATTGAGAATCTAGCTATATAACTGAGAATTAAATCCCGATCTCACTTTTTCGCGTTGCTCCCGTTGTTTATTTATACAATTTCACAGGAGGCTTTTTCTGAAAATTGCTAAGAAGTTTTTTGAGTATTTTAGCTGATTGACAAAAGACGCTTGTTTATAACCTCTTACCGATGGTTATTGTCCGAGTCTGAGAGGGAAGGTTTTGTATATTAAAGCACTATACTGCTACAAGTCAAGTTGATGATGGGGATAGTTGACCTATTGGGCATATCTTCGGTAAGCTGACTGTAACTTTAGTTCCTTGGCCTACTTGACTAGACAAGTTAATATCGCCACCGTGTAACTCTACGCAAGCTTTCGCGATCGCTAGCCCCAATCCTGTACCGGGGATTGTGTCAACGTTACTTCCACGACTGAAGGATTGAAACAAATTTTCTTGATCTGCTATCGGGATACCAATTCCCTGATCTTTGATATAAAAGATTACTTGTGATTCTTTACCAATGAGGTGGAATTCTACAGTACCTCCATCTGGAGAGTACTTAATTGCATTGGATATTAAGTTAGTAAAAATTTGCTGCAAAAGTCCGCGATCGCCCCAAAAGTCCTGATTATTACCAGTAATTTGAAAAATCAATTCGTGGCGATCGCCTGCTGTTTCTCGCTCTTGTTCGATCAAGTCAGAAAAAAATTGCAGTAAATCGAGCAAGATTGGCTTAAATTTGGGTTTTTCCAGTTCAAATTGGTTAACCAGAAGCATGTTATCCACAAGTTTGGACATATACCTGGCTTTCTGTTCAATAATTCCTAAGAACCTCTCTTGTTTAGACTCATCTAGTTGCTGGCTATGTTTTACCAAAGTTGATGCAGCAGCAAGAATTGAAGTTAGCGGCGTTCGATACTCATGGGAAACTGTTGCAATAATTTGCGATTTAAATGCATTGAGTTGCTTTTCTTTGGTAAGTGATGCTTGAGTTTGGGCTAGCAATTCCGCTTGTTGGATGGCGATCGCTAGTTGCACCGAAACTTCATTGAGCATTTGGGCATCATCAGTTTGCCACTGTCGTTCCTCGGAATTATGGTGAGCAATCAACAAACCCCAAAGCTTGGGGGTTGGGTTCCCA
Organism: uncultured Nostoc sp.; assembly: GCF_964245445.1. Taxonomy (GTDB): domain Bacteria; phylum Cyanobacteriota; class Cyanobacteriia; order Cyanobacteriales; family Nostocaceae; genus Nostoc. The sequence goes on along the minus strand of NZ_CAXTNE010000366.1, from coordinate 1,907 downwards.
TTGCTGCTCAGATTAATCGGAACTACTAGATTTGCCTTAGTATTAAATTGCTCTTTTAGGCTGACACAATTACACAAGCCAAGCTCATAGATATAAGGGATGGGCGATTGGGGATTGGGCAGAAGAGGCAGAGGGGCAGGGTGCAGGGTGCAAGGGGGAGAATGAGTAATTAATTTACCTCTTTCCTTCCTCTGCTCCCAGCTAAGAGCTAATAGCTCCCCTGCTTCTTTCCCAGCCCTGACGCGATCACACAATGCTAGACTGCGGCATGACTCAACTGAGGAGGCAACTATTTTACCGTCGGCATCTGGGGCGAACTGATACACTATCACGCGATCGCACTTCAGAAGTTGCTGTACCTCAGCTACAGCCGTATTCAAAATTTGCTCTAGGTTAAGAGACTGGCGAATTCTTAAAGCAGTAGTGGCAATTAAGCGCTGTCTCTCCTGAGTTTTGTAGAGTTGGGCTTGCAAGCACGATTGCTTAATAGCGTTGCGGACTGTTAGTTGCAGTACATCCTGTGTTAGATGTTGCTTAACCAAGTAATCCAAAGCACCCCGTTTCATTGCTTGCACAGCTATCTCTTCATCACCACGCCCAGTCAGCATAATCACAGGGACAGAAGTCTCAAATATCTTCTGTTGCATCCGATCAAAGAGTTCTAACCCACTCATATCAGGTAGGCAAAAATCCAGGAGGATGACATCAAAGCGCGTTTTTTGGCACAAAGCAATTGCTTCTTCTGCACAGTCTGCCTCCAAAATCTGGTAGGACTGGTGCGGATCTTTCAACAGATATCGACGATAGATTTTTCGATCTGCTGCACAATCATCAATGATGAGTAGCGTCCATGTGTCCAACATATTAAGTATGAGGATTGGGGAGCCATGTAGATCCCTTTTATCCAGATTGTGTTTTTATTGCATAATTCTATAAATAATATAAAATTAGGTGTAAATAAAATCTAAATTCTTTAAAAATTCTAAAGCAATATAAGTGGTAAGATAAACAAGAAAATGGGGAAAACGCATCTAAAAGACAAGCAGACACAGTGACTCAAAGAGGAAAATGTTTCTATGTCCTCTGAGCCGTCTTTTTTTTTACCCTTTTTTCTTTACTATTTGATCAACAGAGAATAAACAAATTAATCCAAAACAGGCGGCATATTGGCTTCAAGCCAATAGTCCACAAATGCCTGAATCGTCTTTTTTAGTTCCTGAGCATCCATCGGCTTTACCAGATATCCATTTGCGCCCTTTTGGTAGCACAGTTCAATATCCTTGGGGTTAGATGATGTAGTAAAAACAACAATGGGGATTTCCTTAAAACTCTTGTCTTGCTTGAGCCGATCTAAAATGTCACGGCCATCAATACCTGGCAAATTCAGATCGAGCAAGATAACAGAAGGTCTTAGTGCTACTTTAGAGTTGCGTAAGGCTTCGCTTCCTTGTTGATAGAGGAAGTCTAAAACCTCATCCCCATTAGTACAACGATGTATAGGGTTCTGTACGGACATGCGCCGCATCAGACGTTGTAGCATCCGAAAATCTTCATTGCTGTCCTCAACAACGAGCAGAGGTTCATGAAGTTTTTTTGTCATTCGTGGTCTTAAAAGAACTTAACAAAAATATATATTTGGTTATTATCTTAAACTATTTCAGCGTGAAATAGAAAATCGAGCCAACGCCTACGGTAGATTCAACCCAAATTTGGCCGTTATGAAGCTCAACAATCTTCTTAACAATCGCTAGTCCAGCACCTGCTCCTCCACCGTACTTTTCCTGAGAGTGGAGCCGCTTAAATAGTCGAAAGATAGTTTCTAGGTGATGCTGTGGAATTCCAATACCGTTATCTCGGATATAAAAGATTGGGGATTGGGGATTGGGGATTGGGCATGGAGAAGAGGC
>NZ_CAXTNE010000365.1:0-6336 GCF_964245445.1 uncultured Nostoc sp. | reverse complement strand
AGTTGTTAGCGATCGCTGGTTTTTGATCCTACCTCACCAAATCGCGTTGCTCCCTGGAAACTTATGAGTTTGACCTGATTCTGGCAGATTATACATTGCGAGGATTCGATGGGATCTCGGCACTGAAAATTGCCTGCTACCTTCGTCCTGATATTCCATTTATTTTTGTCTCTGGCAACTTAGGTGAGGAATTAGCGATCAAAACGCTCAAGCGGGGAGCTACAGACTATGTACTTAAGCAACGGTTAGAACGGTTAGTGCCTTCGGTACAAGAGGCATTGTTCCAAGCCCAAGAACACCGCGATCGCAAACGGGCAGAACTTCTACTGATTGAGCAGAAGCGACTGCTGGAGTTGACTGCATTGGGCCAAATACTGGACGATTGTCTATTATCTGTATGTGACTCCGTATCTAGACTAAATCCAAACACACGAGCTTGCTTCCTGCTAACTGATGCTCAACGACTAAGCTTTGCTTGCTCCATTACCCCAAGGTGAACCATTCAGTTTGGAGCATTCTAGCCATGATCGCTACAAACGAAAACACCAGTTGTTGTTGAGTACCGTGTGCGAGGGTACGACGGACAGTATCGCTACGTGGTAGCTCAAGTGACATTGGGATGCCACAGATGGATGGCTATATGCTGATGCAACAAATTCGTGCCCTTGGGCTTGAACAAGGGAAACAAATTCCCGCTATTGCTTTAACAGCTTATGCCAAAGAAGTCGATCAGCAGCAAGCGATCACTGCTGGATTTCAACTTCACCTAGCCAAACCTATTGATCCAGAAACGGTGGTGGCACTTGTTGTTGAATTAAACAGAAAAATCACTGATAGCAGTTCAACGCGTGCTACTGAATATTGATTTGTAAGCCTTCTGAACCTCAGAGGGTGGAAATAGCATGATTATAGTTATTTCAAAGTCAAGAATTAAGAACTGGGAGTTCTGTAGACAGCTTAACTTCACACTAGCCACAAGTTTGTATCAACCTCGTATCCTTTAAAATATAAATGACTGCACAAGATAAAGCCCCAAGACCTCAAATAAATTTAGATTTATCGCCAGAACTTTATGAGACAATAAATAATCTGGCGCAATAGATTAATGGAAATAATGCTGAGGTACTAATAAAAGCGATGTCTACGGCTGGCTACGCCTACGCACTCCTAGAAGTTGCCTTAGAAGCCAAGCAAAAAGGCAAGCATATCTGGATTGCAGATGATAACCAAAATCTTGAAGCTGAAATTATTGGTATCTAAACAGCATGACAGATAATACAGATTTATCAAAAATAATTGCTAGCAAAGGCGACAATCCACTAATTCTGTCACCTGAAAATTTGCAGTCACAAGAAGATGTAGAACTTGAGCATAAACTGCGAGAACTCAAGTTTAAACAAGAACTAAGAAAAGATTGGATTTTATTTATTGTCAGAGATGTAGTAATTTTTCCTGCCGCTATCCTTTTTATTTTCGTTGTCAGTGGTTATTCTTTATTTATTCAGATTCATAGGTGACTTATCTGGCTACAATTTTTAATCAACCACAAAGACGCAGAGTACACAGAGAAAAGAGAGATGATAGAGTTCACAAATTTTGAATTGTTGGAAATTATTTCTCTTTGCGTTCTCTGCACCTCTGCGGTTATTTAAAAAATCTTACACTAGTAAATTTGCGTAATTAATTTTACAGACGACGAAGCCAACTTGCTACAAGTAGACTCATATTTATATCCACACAAATGTTGTTGGATATCAAGATTACCGTGATTGGTAAATCTGCAAAAAAGTAAGTAGCTGATGGAAATCATCTAAAAATATGGGGCTTTTAATATTTTCTGTTGCTTTAGTTGCCATTGTTGCTGTAATTATCATTAATGGCTACAACGATTTAGTCAAGTATCGCAATCGTTACAAAAATGCTTACTCTCAAATTGATGTTCAATTACAGCGCCGCTATGATTTAATTCCCAACTTAGTGGAAACTGCTAAAGGGTACATGAAACATGAACGGGAAACTCTAGAGGCAGTTATTGCGGCTCGAAATTCTGCAATTAATGCTAGCACTCGTGCGGCGCAAAATCCCGGCGATCGCCAAGCGATGCAACAGTTGGGCAATGCCGAAGGAGCGCTAACGGGTGCGTTAAGTCGGTTGATGGTACTTTCAGAATCTTATCCAGAATTGAAAGCCGATCGCGCCATGACTCAAGTAATGGAAGAATTATCTTCCACTGAAAACCGGATTGCTTTTGCACGTCAGGCTTTTAATGACGCGGTGACACTTTACAACACTAAGAGCGAATCTTTCCCCAGCAACCTTGTGGCCAATACTTTTAACTTTACTGTTGCAGAATTGCTCCCTGAAGCTACTCCAGAAATGAGAAATGCTCCACGCGTGTCTTTTTAGGTATCTATGAATTTCTTTGAACATCAGGATCGGGCACGCCAAAATACGCAACAATTAATCGGGTTATTTTCCCTGTCGATCGCAGTCATGATTATGGCAATTTATATTGCCACTTTATTTCTGTTTCGCATGGCTCCCCGTGTTTGGTGGCATCCAGGATTATTTCTCTACGTGGCTGGGATTACAATAATTGCGATCGCATTAGCAAGCTTATATAAAATTGCCTATCTCCGTGAGGGCGGAAGCGTAATTGCCCAAGAGTTAGGGGGAAGACTCCTGATACCAGATATGGCGGATGAACAAGGGCGACAACTATTAAATATTGTCGAGGAAATGGCGATCGCTTCCGGTATTTCCGTCCCTGAAGTTTATCTCCTTGAGAGAGAAACCAGCATTAATGCCTTTGCTGCCGGATTTACGCCCAATGATGCTGTAATTGGAGTTACCCGTGGAACTCTACAACATCTGAACCGGGATGAGCTACAAGGAGTCATTGGCCACGAATTTAGTCATATTCTCAATGGAGATATGCGGCTGAATTTGCGTTTGATGGGACTACTGCACGGGATTTTGTTCATTTACTTAACTGGAGAATTGCTGTGGCAGATTCGTGGTAGCTTCCGTTTAGGAAAGGAAGACAAGGGTTTGCCTTTGTGGGCTTTTGGTTTAGCACTAATGGCAATTGGCAGTATCGGATTATTCTGTGGACGCTTAATTAAAGCCGCAGTCTCTCGCCAACGGGAATTTCTCGCCGATGCTTCGGCTGTACAGTTCACTCGCAATCCCAATGGACTTACCGGAGCCTTTCAAAAACTCCAAAAAATGGATTCACGCTTGATTGCGCCCGGAGCAGAAGCCGCTAGCCACATGTTTTTTGGCAACGCCCTTAACCCCTCTTTCTGGGAAAATATGTTTTCTACCCACCCACCCTTAGCAGAACGTATCCGCCGCGTTGGGGGTTTGAACGTCAGCAATTTAGCAGCAATGCCATCTCGCAATCAAGTGCGTTCCCCTTCCCAGGAATCCCAAACAATGGGCTTTGCTGGTGGTGACAGCGCCACACCAGCACAGGTTGTAAACCAGGTGGGAAGCGTCACACCAGAGCATTTTGCCCATGCTCAAGCGCTGTTATCGCAGTTACCAGAATCCCTGCGCTTGGGCGTGCGGGAGCAGGAAAGTGCAATGGCGATCGCTTTGGCGCTAGCGTTAGATACTGAAAATATCGAGATCCAACAACGTCAAATTGCTTGGTTACGCGAGGTGCAGCCTGCTGAGTTGGTAGACAAAACCCTGGAATTGAGTAGCGAAATTAGCCAGTTAGATCCCAGAATTCGTTTGCCACTTGTGGATTTAGCAGTACCCGTATTGCGTCAAAATTCTGCTAAAGAATGCCAAAGGTTGTGCAAATGCATCCACGGTTTAGTTGTAGCTACCGGAAGTTTATCATTGTGGCATTTTGTGTTGCAGTTAATCCTGTGGCATCGCCTCCAACCTAGTATAAATCCTACATCTGTGATAACGGTTGAATTTACCTCTATAGAAGAGATTTGGCCAGATAGTTTATTAGTATTGTCCGTCATTGCCCGCATCGGATACTCCCAACCCGATGCCTCCACCGAAGACATCGCCTATGCTTTTCGTTCTGGAGTTTTTCGACTTCCCAAAGCCGGAGAACAAGAAAAACCAGACACGCCACTTACCTGTAATTTCACTGAACTTAAAAAAAGTATTGAGCGCCTCCGTCTTGCCAGTCCCAAACTCAAGCAGGCTATTGTTGATGCCTGCGCCCACACGGTACTTTTGGATAACAAAGTTACACAGTCAGAAGCAGATTTACTAAGAGCGATCGCCATGACGCTAGACTGTCCCATCCCCCCATTTTTAAACCCTCAGCGTGGCGTTTCAAAACAGAAACAATCTTCTCCACAGCGAAGTTAATATAACCAGTGATATTAACTTCGCCTAATTACTTGTTAAACACGGAGAACCCCACCCCGCCAAAGCTGTGCTTTGTCTCCCCTCCCCTTGGTAAGAGGAGAGGTTGGGGGTGGGGTTATTTTATTGTCCAATACCCAACTTATCTAGTTCTCAACAACTGCACAAAAGTATTACTCACCGTATTGTCTTTGGTGTCGGCGGCGTATTGAATCAAATCTTCCCGCAGTTCTTTGGCTGCATCTAAAGGCAGCAACGTTGCTAGCAAGAAATAAACACCACGAAATCGCGGATCGCCCATTCTATCAACTAATAGTCCTTCGGCAGCATCAGTTTCGCCCAGAAAGTTTTGCACCAAGAAGAAATCCATGATTTTATCGTGGCGGAAGTACCATTCTTTCTTGGCTTCGCCTTTTTCATCTTGCCACTGACGGCTGACTACCATCTTGTATTTCTCGTCTTCTAAAGACATAGCAACTTGGTGAAATTCATCGGCGGGTAAGGCTTGTTTGTCTTCGAGTCGCATTCGGTAGACGGCGGCAGAAAATCTTTTGAGCGGAAATTCTTGTTTCCATTCTTGCTGGTATTCTGCCGCCATCAGGTTGTATTGCTGTTCTTGCAGGCGAAACAAGTTTGGCTGTTTACCTTGTGATAGCATCAGTGCTACCACTGTTAGATCCATTGGATTGGAAAGAATTCGGCGGACAGCATCTAACTCTTCTTGGGCTTGCTTGTTATTGAGGACTTCTGTTAAATAATTGGTGCAGGCTTGGGCGTAATCAGCACCTTGAACTTTGGCATCTTGGGGGAGTCGCGGCTGACGGGAGATCAAAAACTCTTGAATTTGTTGTTGTTCAAGGGGCTGCAAGTAGTATGTTTTTGCTGTTGAGGGCGGTGTCCACTCTAGGGGCTGGGTAGTCATAATAATGTTGCCTCGGAAATAGCTTTCGACAAACTGGCAGATTTTTGCCCGTGTTTCGGCAGTGACTTCGTTGAGTCCGTCGATGCAGATATCTATCGCGCCACTGTAAATCAGGTTTTTCAGGAAGCCTGCATCTTGGGCTTGTCCGTGTAGCTTGTCTTGGATGGCTTCAATTACGCCTTTATGACATTTCTGGGCGGGGAGATAAACGACTATGCGCTCTTGATTTTTCAACAGATGGCGGAGAAACATCGACTTGCCTAAGCCGGAATCACCTTCTAAGATAATTTGTCCTTGAATACTGGGTAATGCTGCGGTAATTGACTGGATGTCTCCTGAGACGGGAACTTTGACTTTAGATTCTGGGAAGTATGATTGGTCATAAAAATTATCTAATCCGGCATCGGCTAATAGGGAAGGTTTGAATGGTTCAAATAATTTGCGCCGGAAGAAAGGAACCCAGGTGAGGAGAAAGCCGACATAGCCGACGCCGAGAATCCGGCGTACCCAAGGGTTCCAGAAGAAGATAGCTTGGACTTGGGGAAATTTTGGGTAGGCAAAGATCAGGGCAAGCCAAAAGGCTGCATGAATGAGGATGGTATTTTTGGCTTTGAAAAACCACTGCTAATATTCCAGATTATTAATTACTGACTGCACCGCATTCGCATCAGTGGGGTAGACTTTTTTAAGGTTGCTGTAATGGCTTTGCAGTAAACCAATATCTTGCCGTTTCCAAGGAACGTTTTTGTTACCAGCAACTTCGGAAATTTGCTTGGCTAAATCGTTGCGTAAGCGTTCTAGTCCTTGGCTGTTATTCCAAGTTTGCAGAAATACGTTGAGGGTTTTGACACCTTCATCATGTGAGAGTTTGTCAGGAGTTGATTGAGGAGAACCGAGCCATTTCAATAAAGTTTTCACTTCCTCAGTGCCACCGCCCAGGAAATAGGTTAGAAAACGCCAATTTAAGTATTCTGAATTACCAGGCTGATAAATATTATTCAGAATTACAACAACCTCCTTTAACTCCAGTTTTCTGATATTCGTTAATGCCTCTGCCGCACTGAGACGAACAT
>NZ_CAXTNE010000364.1:0-6344 GCF_964245445.1 uncultured Nostoc sp. | reverse complement strand
TTTTTTTTTTGAAACTTACTGTTTTTTTAGAAAAAGTTGCAAGATTTTTCAGAGAAATGCAATATTTTCGTTAAGTTAGGTTTCAATATCATTGTTATTTTGTAAAATCAATATTTTTATATTAAAGAAATACATTTTAAAATATATAAGTTAAATTTATATATTATCAAGAACGTTTTCGAGCTTAATAACACTTAAGCTTTACATAAATTTTATATAGCAGTCCGCTTTGATTTTTGAAATTATTTGCGTATACAGGGAGTGGGGAGTGCGGAAGAAGCCTTTTCAGGGTGTAATGAGAATGAAATAGCCCTGCTTGCTTCTGACTTCTTCTCAATACAAAATTGACGATTCCTACAAGACTTATGTGGAAACGGTAGCAAAGGTTCTGGGTATTACTGCATCTGTACTGTAGTCATAAGTAATTGGCTTCCACCTTGCTTCTCAGGATGACGCTAGCTAAACAAGCGATTAAACTATGGATAACATCAAGGAATTGTTGCTTTTAGCACCACTTACATAAATTTAGTTGCATTGTTACATCTAAAATCTCATCCTGCTATATAAAAAACCTATTATGTCAGTGTATCAAGGAAGTTGTGGGGAGACCACCGATTTAATTATTGGTGTTCACAACCAAGAAAACCTCGAATTACAAGCAAATTCTGCTCCTGTGGGTGCTCTTGCCACAAGACAAGGAACTTTTTCTACGTTTCTTGCTCCTTTGACTCAAGATACTTTTAAACAGGTCGTTCAGGATGTCGAGCAAAAATTACAGATTGTCCATCAAACCCTGTCAATGCTGGATTCTCAGGGATTTGAAACTCTTCTGCAAGAAATGTTGCATTCGATTACCTTAAAAACCGGGGAATTACTGGGGGCAGACCGGACGACGATATTTTTATTGGATGAAGAAAAACAAGAACTCTGGTCGATTCTGGCTGAGGGGGAGGGCGATCGCTCTTTAGAAATTCGCATCCCCGCCAATAAAGGCATTGCTGGGGAAGTCGCTACCTTCAAGCAAGTTATTAATATTCCCTTTGATTTTTATAACGATCCGCGATCGCATTTTGCCCAAGAACAAGAAAAAAGAACTGGCTACCGCACCTACACCATGCTGGCTTTGCCATTATTGAATGAACATGGACAGTTAGTTGCGGTAGTGCAATTACTGAATAAATTAAAATATGGGAATAATCCTGATGTTCCACTTGCAGAGCGGATTGATACCAAAGGTTTTATCTGTGGTGACGAACAATTATTTCAAGAATTTGCCCCTTCAATTCGCCTGATTTTAGAATCCTCGCGCTCTTTTTATGTCGCCACTCAAAAACAAAGAGCAGTGGCGGCGCTGATGAAGGCGATCAAGTCTTTATCTCAAAGCAGTCTCGACTTAGAAGATACCCTGAAGCGGGTGATGGATGAAGCCAAGGAACTGATGAATGCCGATCGCAGTACACTATGGTTAATAGACCGCGATCGTCATGAATTGTGGACCAAAATCACCCAGGATGATGGTTCAACTAAGGAGTTACGAGTCCCCGTAGGTAAAGGCTTTGCTGGTATAGTAGCGGCTTCTGGCAAGAAATTGAATATTGCCTTTGATTTGTACCAGCATCCTGACTCTGATACTGCCAAACAACTCGATCAGCAAAATGGCTATCGCACCTGTAGCTTGCTTTGTATGCCAGTATTTAACGCCGATCAACAACTGATTGGCGTTACCCAACTCGTAAATAAAAAGAAAACTGGGGATTTTCCACCTTATAATCCAGCTGATTGGCCCAAAGCTCCCGACTGCTTCCAAGCTAGCTTTGATCGCAACGATGAAGAATTTATGGAAGCTTTTAATATTCAAGCGGGAGTAGCGCTGCAAAATGCTCAGTTGTTTGCCACAGTCAAGCAACAAGAACAAATGCAACGGGATATTTTGCGTAGTCTTTCCAATGGAGTAGTTTCCACTGATAAAGCCGGGTTAATTATCGCCGCCAATGAAAGTGCCAAGCGTTTGCTAGGACTGGAGCCAGAAGAACGTTTAGAAGGCAAATTAGTTACTGATGCGATCGGCATCAAAGAAGGTGACTTTAGCAAGTGGTATCAGGATGCTTTACATGCAGCCGACTTAAAAGGCCGCCAGCAATATTACCCCGATCGTACACTCCTAACTACTGGTATAGAACAGCACAGTATAAATTTATCCATTAACACAATAGCTGATGCTAGCGACCAAGAGCAAGTCCGGGGGGCGCTGGTAGTGATGGAAGATATCAGTGATGAAAAACGGCTCAAGAGTACGATGTACCGTTACATGACTCAGGAATTAGCCGAAGAATTGCTGAAATTAGATGACGCTAAACTAGGAGGCGATCGTAAAGAAGTTTCGATTTTATTTTCCGATATTCGCGGCTACACCACTTTAACGGAAAACTTACAAGCAGAAGAAGTGGTGAGTATGCTTAATGAATATTTTGAATCAATGGTGGAGGCAGTCTTTAAACATAAAGGCACTCTTGATAAATATATCGGCGATGCGATCATGGCTGTGTTTGGTTCTCCCTTACCATTGGAAGAACACGCTTGGATGGCAGTACAAACATCTTTAGAAATGCGCCATCGTCTGCACGAATTTAATCAACGTCGCTATGCAGATGATAAGCCTAGAATCAAGATCGGCATTGGTATCAACTCAGATACCGTAATTAGTGGGAATATCGGCTCTAGTAAGCGGATGGAATTTACCGCCATTGGCGATGGCGTTAATCTTGGCTCTCGATTAGAAAGTGTTAGTAAACAATATGGTTGCGATATTATTATTAGCGATAACACTTTTAAGCCATGCCAAGATCAGATTTGGGCTAGGGAACTAGATTACATTCGTGTTAAGGGTAGAAACGAACCAGTAGCCATATATGAATTACTGGGTTTGCGTTCCAACCCTATTGAAAGCGAAAAATTGCAAGTGATTGAGCATTATCACAAAGGGCGCGAGTATTACCTCAAGCGGCAGTTTTCCCATGCTAGAGCCGAGTTCGCCAAAGTTTTGACAGCAGATAACCATGATAAAGCTGCTATGTTGCATTTGTTGCGTTGTCAGCATTGGTTACAATCACCCCCAACAGAATCAGATTGGGATGAAGGAGTCTGGACGTTTCAGGAAAAATAAGTGGCGTTTGTAAGGAGGCAGAGGATTGCAATAAGTCTATATGCTTTATATTTACACTGATCTGACGTGAGTTCGACGAAACTAAAAAGCCACCGCAGGCAAAGCAGGTAAATCTTTATGGTTAATATCCAAAGAAGGTTTCTTCTCTTGGTAGGTGTAAGCGACCAGCCCAGCTAAAAGGTTAACCATAAGGTTAAGTACACTTCGATGCCTTGAGTGTTCGAGTTAGCAAATATTCTTAAGTTGGTCATTGACGGACTCAATTACAGCCCCAGGGCAAACGCATTATGTCAACAAGACCCTTGGGTTATCAATAAGCTCAAAATTAATCGCATTAATTGTTGCTTATTGACAAAAATTTTAGTGTAGGCGTAGCCCGTCGTAGACATCGCCTGAATTTTTTAAACTAAACCAAAGGAGAAATGTTGATTTTTTCGTTGGTTCTTAACCTTGATTGTGATCAAGAGTAATTTAGATGTGTTTGCCCTGATTACAGCTCGCTTGCGGAGTAAAATTTTATTTAACAAGGGAACCAACTTCTTTCTCATATTCTTTTTGAGCTTTGTGATTAGCCGTAAACCTTGTTCGTAAAGCTCCTCAAAGAGTTTGTTTGAAATATAACCTCTATTATCGAACAGTTTACCTACAATATTTTGTATTGACTCGTTTGGGATTGACCCGCAAAAAAAAACGCTTCACTAAGCGTGAAAGACAAACAGAGCGAGTTCAAAACTTGCGAAAAGAGTACCGACAAAGAATGACCATGTTGCCTGTGAAAAATTTAGTCTTCATAGATGAAGCGGGAGTGAACTTAGGAATGACTTGCCGATTCGGACGGGCATTATCAGGACAAAGAGCTAATGGAACTCGTCCTCAACAACGAGGTCGAAATGTCAGTCTCATCGGTGCGATCGCATTACGAGGTGTTGTTGCTTCTATTGCTATTGTGGGAGCAGTAGATGGACTAACTTTTGAAGCATTTATTGGTTCTTATCAGCTTTTGGTGATGATGAAAGGTTACGCACTTTAAGGCAGAGGGCAGAAGGCAGAGGGCAGAGGGCAGAAGGAACAAGTCAGAAGGGGATTCAAACCCCTCCTGACTTGGAGCCACTGAAAGAAAGTTCAGTGGGGGCTTTAAACCCTTACTCCCTGCGGTCTTTTCTGTGGGCAGGAATCAGAATTCCCTTCAGCATAGATGCCCCTGCCCTCTGCCTTTCTTGGTAAATTTATAACAATTGATAGCAAGTTGAACCGCCCTTTGCCAGATAAACTGATTTCTATAACTCATATAATCAAATGTAAATTGTCAAAATTTTCTCCTCAAACAGCCAACAGAAATCGTCGTTCCAGTAAGTCTATCTTGGCTCGACCATACATCTGCCGCTTTAACATTTTCAGTCGATTAATATGTCTTTCAACGGGGCCATTGCTGAGTGACATAGTTACACCTGCTTTCACAGCATCGTAGTCAGACTCTAAACCAAAAGCAAAGGAGCGCAACAAAGAAACCGAGCTGTTTTTAGCTTTGTTTAACCAAGCATCAAGCTGCTCGCTCAGGCGTTGACGCACAAGAGATGCAAACTGTTGAGCCTGGTTTAATCCGGGACGAAAAGAATCTCTTTCAATCGTGCCAGGTGTTTTTGCAGTTATTTTGTGGATTTATCCCTCATTATTAACAGTAATTACTATGGTGCGAGAGAAATAAAAGGGAACAATATTACAAGTCTATACTTCTAGTATCAGCGCTGAATAATTATTGTTAGTAAAAGCTTTAGTTTACTTGCTAATTTGAATTAATGAAGCATTACTCATTATGATTATGAGTGTAATAATTTGGTAATTGACATTAGCTGGATATCCAACACCATTATTATTGGGCACAATAATGTTTTTGATAGATAGTATTATGTTTGGTTTATTAATTGGTGTTCGCGCTGCCAATCGAAATGCTGCCGTCCAAGCTATTGCACTACTAGGGTTTTTGACATCTCTATTACTAAGCGTATTCATTTATCCCCTTAGTAATATACCCTTTCCACTTTCACTATTTACTTATATTGTTCCAGCACGTTATTATATTGAAATCACTCGTGATGCTTATGTACGCGGCACTAATTGGGCAGGAATTTGGCTATCATTTTTAATGCTAGTTATATTAGGGTTTTTACTATTTAATGCAGCATGCCGAATATTAAAACGGATGCAATTACCAGATTAATCATTAACTTTATATTTATTCTTTTATATCTTTTTTAAAAATCAAACACAAGTTATGAACTTAATTCAACAATTGTTAAATAGTCGATTTTGGAGTTTAGCTATTAAAGAATTTCACCGAATACTGAGAAGTAAATAAACATTAATATTACTGATAATCCCTTCCACAATCCAAATGCTACTTTATGGATTTTCTCTGAATCCAGATGTGCATTATCTTAAATTAGGAGTCGTTGATTATGCTAATACTTATGAAAGCCGAGAGCTAGTTGCTGAATTAACTGAAAATAAAGTCTTTGTCGTTGAAAAATATATGTTCAACGATCATGATTTAGGTGAGCAAGTCCGACAGGGAAAAATCACAGCAGGGTTGGTAATTCCCTATGATTTTAATCGCCATTTATCCGAAGATAAACCAGCCGAGATTCAGATTTTAGTTGATGCAGTAGATGCTAATACTGCTGGTATTGCTCAAGGTTATTTAAATCAAATTATTTATCAATTTAATCAACGCTTTTCATCCTCAACTAGATAATAACTCAAACCTACTCAATTCTATGAGTAAAATTATTTCGCAATAAAAGACTTGGAGTGTAGATAATATTCAAACTTGGTTGATTTCCAAGATTTCTGAAGAATTAGAATTAAATGATGAAACTGATATCCAAAAACCCTTTGCTCACTATGGTCTTTCTTCAATGATAGCTGTTGGTCTTTCAAGCGATTTAGAGGATTTGCTGGGAATTAAACTACCCGTTACAGTAGCGTGGGACTATCCAACTTTAGAATCTCTTGCTCAGTATTTAAAGAATGAACTCTGTTGATATTCTATCAGTCTTAAATTTTGTTTAACAAACCTCAGAGACGCAAAGACAATAAAGAGAGGTTCTCACCAATAATTTAGGATTGTTATATGAACCTATCCCACTAATAATATTTTGTGAATCCAGATGTGGATAGTAGC